>JBGSSV010000166.1:0-9908 GCA_041736875.1 Chthoniobacterales bacterium
GGCGGCGGCCCGCTCGGCCCAGGCGGCGGGCAGACCGGCGTAGTCGGTGTTGATTTTTTGCAGCGCAACCACGGCCCCCTTGGCGTCGCCGCGGGCCAGTTGGGCGGCGGCGGCATCGAACTCCGGCGGGGCCGCCATGCGGATCTCGACGATGTCCGCGATGGGGATGCCCGTGGCCGCGGCACCCATTTGCAGGCGAATGCTTCCATCCTTTGCCCCGGTGATCTTGCCCTCGCGCGTGACGCCGGTTTTGAGGACGACGGAGTCCTGAGCCTGCACGGATGCGAGGCAGAGAGAAACGGCCGCCAGCGCGACGACAGGAAGAATTCCGGGGAGGGAGCTTGCTTTCACCAGACTGTTGAAATAATCCACGACTCCGACTTTTTCAATACAATCGTCTTATGTTTACCACTATTCGCAAGCACCAGCGTTGGCTGATGTTGGTTGTTGCCTTCTTGACCATCATCGCTTTCGCCTTCCTCTACAACACGACCAACATGGAGCAGGTGGGGTCCAACATGGTCGCCAAGATCTACGGCCGCGATGTCATGCAAGTCGATGTCGAGCGGGCGGTGCGCAACTACCAGCTGTCGCTGGCCCTCGGTCAATTTGGCTTGGTCCGCGATCTGGCCGGGCAGGCCCAAACCGAGGACGAGGCGGCCAACAACTTCATCTGGAATCTTCTCGTCCTGCAGCACGAAGCAGCCGCCCTCGGCATCGAGCCATCCCCGTCAGCCGTGGTTGAAGAAATCAAGACTCTCCCGGTTTTCCAGACTGAGGGCGTGTTCGACCCGACCAAATACGCGCGGTTCCTGCAGGAGCAGTTGGCCCCACGCGGCTTCACCGAGCGGCAATTGGAGAGCGTGATCAAGGACACCCTGCGCCTCGCGGGAGTCAAGAGCCTGATCGAGTCGCCGGCGGTCCTCATGCCCGGGGAGTTGGCGCCTGTGCTGGCGCGTTTTGCCCCGGCGGATGTCATGGTGCTGCGGTTCAGCGCCGCCGAGGCCGGCAAGGACCTTTCCGTGACGGACGAGGAATTGCAGCAGGCCTTCGAGGGGCAGAAGTCCACCCTGCAAATGCCGGAGAAGCGTTCGGTGCGCTACACCGCCTTCACCCTCTCGCCGGCCGAGCGCGATCTCAAGGACGCCGGCCGCATGAAAGCTTTGCAACGAATCTCCACGGCCACGGGCGACTTTGCGCAGGCGCTGGGTGACGCCGGTCGTCCCATGGAGGAGGTGGCCAAGGAAAAAGGTCTCAAGGTGCAGACATCGCCCTTGTTCGACGCCGAGGGTTCCACGGGTGGTGCATTGGCCGACCTCCTCGGCGAGTTGGTGCCGGCGGCGTCCAAGGTGGCCTTCCGTCTGCCGCCCACGCCGGGCAATTTCGAAATCGTGCCGCTGGGGGATGAGGGTTACGCCGTCATCGAGGTGGCCGCGGTCGAGCCGGCGCGGCCCATGACTTTCGAGGAGGCGCGGGCGGACTTGCGGGCTGGCTTGATCACGAAGAAAAGCGAATTGGCCGTGCAAGCCCAGGCCGATGCGGCGCTCAAGGCGGTCCGTGAGGCCATGGCCGCCGGCAAGACTTTCGCCGAGGCGGCCAAGGCATCGAAGTTGACACCCGAGGAACTCAAGGGCCTGAGTTTGTTCACCGAGGATCTGCCCATGGAACAACGACAGATCGCCATGTCGGTCATGGACCTGCAGCCCGGTGCGCTAGGCGAGTTTGTGCCCGATGCCAAAGGCGGCTTCGCTGTTTATCTCGCCTCGCGGGCTGCGGCGGACAGTCCCGCCCTGACCGAGCGGCGCCCGCAACTCGAGCAGAGCCTCCAGCAGGGCAAGGAAATGCTCCTCTTCGCTCAATGGCTGACCACGGCCCGCCAGCAGGCCGGCCTGCAGTTTCTCCGCCCGATGTGATCCGCCGCCGCACGCGCGGCGGGGGATGCAATGGTGTCATGTCCGACAAAGTTTTCTTCATCACCACGGCGATCGATTACACGAACGCGCCGCCGCACATCGGTCACGCCTACGAGAAGGTGTTGGCCGATGTCATCGCACGGTGGCACCGGGAGCGGGGGCGCCCGGTCTTTTTCCTCACCGGAGTGGACCAACACGGGCAGAAGGTTCAGCAGTCCGCCGAGAAGGCCGGCGTGGCCCCCGCTGAGTTCGCGCGGGAGATCACGGCGAAATTCCAGGCCCTCTGGACCCGGCTGGGTATCGCCTACGACGGTTGGGCCGAGACAACCGATCCTCGTCATGTCCGTGCGGTCCAGGCTGTGCTCCAGCGACTGCACGACCAGGGCGATCTCTACAAGGCGCGGCACAGCGGGCATTACAGCGTGCGGCAGGAGCAGTTTCTCACGGACAAGGAACGCAATGCCGAGGGTGAGTTCGGTCCGGAATGGGGCGAGGTGGTTTTCATTGAGGAGGAGAACTGGTATTTCCGCCTCTCCAAATACCGCCCTTGGCTGGCCGAGCACATCGCGTCGCACCCGGATTTCGTCACGCCGGCTTTTCGTGGCACGGAGCTGGCCAATGCCGTGGCCAAGGAGGCGGGCGACCTGTGCGTCTCGCGCCCGAAGTCCCGTCTGGCCTGGGGAATCGAGCTGCCGTTCGACCGGGACTACGTGACTTACGTGTGGTTCGACGCGCTGATGAACTACGTCACCTTCGCCGGCTACGGCGCGGAGGCTGGCGCGGGTTTGCCCGACTTTGCCGAGCTCTGGCCGTGCGATGCACACGTCATCGGCAAGGACATCCTGGTGCCGGCCCACGGCATTTATTGGCCTGTCATGCTCAAGGCGGCCGGCTTCGCCTCGATGCCCAGGCTGCTCGTGCATGGTTGGTGGAATCTGGGCGGGGCCAAGGTGAGCAAGAGCGCGGGCAATGTGATCGACCCCGAGGTTCTGGTCGAGCGCTACGGAACCGATGCACTGCGCTACTACCTCATGCGCGACATTGCCACCGGACAGGACGCGGACTTCAACGAGGACCGCCTCCGCTCCCGCTATCAGGCGGATTTAGCCAACGACTTGGGCAACCTCGTCAACCGCACCGTCAGCATGGCCAAGCGTTACCGTGCCGGTGTGCTCGCGGTGACGGGGGAGCCGCCCGCGGCGGACGACGTGGCCGCCTTGCAGGCTCTGGGTGCGGAGGTGGCCCGGCGTTTTGAAGCCGCCATGAGTCAATACCAAGTGCATGCAGCCCTCGAGGCCGCGTGGGAACTCATCGGTGCGGCCAATGGTTTTGTCGAGAGTTCCGCGCCGTGGAAGCTGGCCAAGGATCCGGCCCTGGCCGGACGGCTCGACCAGGTGCTGGCCACGCTGGTGGAGGCTGCGCGCTTGGCCTCGGCGTTGGCGCATCCGGTCATTCCCGGGTCCTCCGATGTGTTGCTGGCTCAACTCGGTTTCGCGAGTGATCTTTCGGCGCACTGGGTCAAGGTGCCGGACGGGCATGTGCTGGGCGAGGCGACTCCCGTCTTTCCGCGCCTCGAGACCGCAAGTGCGGACTGAGGACGTGGCGAAGAAGTTTCCAGAGTGGGAGGATTTGGGGAGATGGGCTCGTGTTCGTTGCCGTCTGGAATACGGCGGCCTCGCGCTGGTCGCGCGCGTGGCGCCGAAACTGTCGTGGGCGATGCTGCGCCGTCTGGCCTGGGTGCTGGGCGGTCTCGTTTACCAACTCGACCGCCGTGGACGCGGCTACGCCCTGGCCAACCTCAACATGGTTTTCGGTCGGGAGAAATCCCCGGAGGAAATCCGGCGCATCGCCTGCGATTCCTACCGCTACTTCGCGCGCACCATGCTCGAGTTGTTCTGGGCGGAGAACTTCAATCGCCGGACCTTCCGCGACATGGTGGACCTCGCCGGCTACGAGCGTTCGCGCGATGTGTGTTACGAAGGCAACGGGGTCATCGGGGTCTGCGCGCACTACGCGAATTTCGAGTGGCTGAGCCTCACCGGGGGATTCGAGGTCACCCAGGGCATCATCGTGACCCAGCGTTTCCGCAACCCGCTGCTCGGTGCCGTCTTCGACCGTCTGCGCGCCTCCGGCGGCCATCGCATCATTCCGCAGAAACACTCGCTGCTCGCCACGCTCCGTCATCTCAAGGGCGGTGGCAGCATCGGCATCCTCACCGACCTGCAACTCGACCCGCGGCACCCGCTCGTGCCGATCAAGTCTTTCGGTCGCTGGTGTCCGGTCACGAAGATGCACGCAGTGCTGCACAAGCGCACCGGTTTTCCCATCATTCCGATGGAGTGCGTGCCCCTGCCGGACGGGCGTTACCGCATGGTCATGCATGAGCCGCTCTTCTTCCCCCCGGAGGCCACCGAGCAGGAGATCGCCCAAAAATGCTGGGATGTCCTCGAGCCGCAGATTCGGCGTCAGCCGGAAGCGTGGCTCTGGGCCTACAAGCATTGGCGCAATCTGCCAGCGGGCGCCGATCCAGCCGACTACCCTTCCTATGCCTCCCGCAGCGAAAGCTTCGATCAAATTCTCCAGGACGAGGTTGCGGCGCGAACGGCCGGAGGGAAGAATACGGCATGAACCTTCGCCACCTCCCTTTTCTCGCTTTGCTCCTTGCCGGATGCGCGTCCGGCCCCACTGATTTCGTCCGCGACTACCACCGCGCGCTCGACGAGCGTCCGGGCACGCAACTTTCCAACCAGGCCGCCGGCGAGCGGGCGGCGGAGGGTTTTGCGTCCCTCTATGGCAATCTGTCGGTCGACAACGTCAAAGCCAACGTCCGCCGTGTTTACGCTCCCGACGCGTGGTTCAACGACACCGTGGCCACCGAGGTCGGAGTTGACGCGATCGAAGGCTACCTGCTGCGGACGGCGGAAAACGCCGAGCTGGTGCAGGCCAAGGTGACCGATGTCGCCGTCTCGGGCCGCGACTGCTACGTGCGGTGGACGATGGAGGTGCGGGTGAAAAACCTCGCGGACGGAAGTCCGATTCTGACCGAGGGCATGTCGCAACTGCGCTTCGATGATCAGGGGCGCATCGTGCTGCATCAGGATTTCTGGAATCCGGCCAACGGCATCTACCAGCATCTTCCTCTGCTTGGCCCGGCCATCCGCTACGTCAACGCCCTCATTGCCAAGCCCTAGGACACGCTTTGTTCGCGGAGAACATGAGGCCCGGCGGCTCGATGACGGCCGAAGTTTTTTTCGCGCCGGTCTGGGGTTACGCCTTGAGCCCGAGAACGAGCCACGCTGCCAGCGTCGTATTGGCGGCAGCTCCGCTCCCGGCGGGGGTGGCCGCCCGCTACTTGATCACCACCTTGGTTCCGACGGGGACCAGGTCGAAGAGGGCCTTGGCGTCCTTGTAGTTCAGGCGGATGCAACCGTGGGATGCCGGGTAGCCGGGGAGGTTGCCGGCGTGGAAACCGATGTCGCCGCAGGAGAGTCGCATGAAGAACGGCATGTCCGCGGGGTAAAGCGTCGAGCGCCATTTGGTGTGCTTATCAGTCACCACATAGTCGCCGGGCTTCGTCGGGAAGGATTTGCGTCCGGAGGAGATCGGCACGGACGCGGCGATGGTGCCGTCGCGGAAAAGCTGCGCTGTCTGCGTGGCCAGATCGACTTCGATGAGCGAGCGGGCCGTCTCGGATTCCGGTTGCACCCCGAGAAGCATTTGCATGACCGCCACATGACGGCCTTTGCCTGCCAGCCAGAGAGGAAAGGTCCGGTGGCGCTTGGTCCGCGCGTTGAGCGAGGCCCCGCTTTCGAGCAGGAGTTTGACCATCTTGGGCTGGCCCAATCCCGCGGCGAGCATGAGCGGGGTCAGACCTCGCTCGATCGTGACGAAGTAATGCAGGTGGCTGTCGCGGAAGCGGGCTACAAATTCCGCCGGCGCCGGGAGGGGGAGTTGGCTGTCAACCGGCACCCCGCTGGCCAGCAACGCGGCGGCTTTGGTCTCGTCGCCGTCGACCACGGCATTGAAGAGATCCCGAATGCGCGCCACCCTCGCGTTTTCCTCCTCGAGCACCTGCGCCGCCGTGTCCGCCTCGGCTGCTTGGGCCATCGCCTCCTGATTGGTCGGCAGCGGTTCGCCGAGGCCTTTCTCCGCCAGCGGAAACTCGGGCGGCGTTTCCGGGGTCAGGAGGAAAGGCTGCGCGTCGAAGGGGGTTTTCGCCGGTGCGGCCTCCTGTGCCTGCAGGGCCGACAGGCCCGTCAAGGCCAGGGCCGGGATGATCAGGGTTGCGCGCACGGGTCATCGCTTAGCTGATGACCTGCCCGGCGGCAACCATTCTATGGTCGGGCGGCGGGCGGGTGCTCGGTGACGCGCAGGAGCAATTCGTAGGGCCGGCCCTTTTCGTTCGTCACGACGTAGACGCGGTAGGTATGGGTGCCATCCTTGCCCTTGGGGCCGTATTGAAACGGAATCACCCCGCGCTCGCCCGGTGCGTAGTCGCGCTTCTCGGGGCGGGCCACAATGCAGCCGCACGACGCGGGCACGGAACGGATGCGCACGGGCTGATCCGAAGTGTTGGTGAAACGGAACTCGCCGGAGACCTTGCCCGCGCCCTGCACAGCGCTCAGGTCCACCATGGTCTGGTCAAACTGCAAACCGCCGGCCCACAGGGTGATGGGCAGGAAGATGAGAGCGGTGGTCAGTAGACGACGCATCGGCCAAAGGATATCGCGACAGCCGTTGTTGCCAAGTCGCGGGGAAGTGGTTCGAAGAGCGCTAGCCTTCAGCGTGTGCCGGGGAGGGCGGCAAGCAGGCAAAGACGATTATTTCATCAGCCGCGCCCGCACATCCTGCGGCAGATTCGAGGTCGAAATCCACTGCCGCGCGGCGACCGCATCCTGCCTCATCCAATCGCGGGCCAGGCTCTCGATCTGGCGGTCGCGGGCCTTGGCATCGGCGATCGTGCCGGCCCAGCCGATCGCCGCGGCCGGATCCTCCGACGCGATCCGGCGGGTCAGCGATGAGATGGCGGAGTCCTTGGCCGGGCTGGCCGGCTGCCGTGACAGCCAATTGCTCGCGGCCTGCGCATCCTTGGAGGCCCAGCGGTCCACGACCGATTGCATGAGTGTCCCGCCTTGGTCGTCGCTCAGACGCTGCACGTAGGCCGCGGCCGACTCGGGCGAGATCTCGGCCCACTGGGCCACCGCGGTGCGCATGACGTCGTTCCGTTCGCCGGCCTCCGTGAGCGTGCCCGCCCATTGCAGGACGGCCTCGGGGTTTTTCCGGCTCCAACCGGACGCGAGCGAGCGCACCGCGGCCGACCGGTCTGTGGCGGAAAGCGCCCCGAGCGCCGCCAGTGCCTGCTGGGGATCGCGGCTGCTCCATTGCGAAAACATCGACTCCAGCGCGTTGTTGCGCGCCTCCCCCTCCGGGAGTTGCTGCGCCCAGGCCATGACCTGATCCCGCGTGCCGTTTTGAGCCCACTCGGATGCGATCTGCGAAGCTGCCCGGGAAAGTGCGCGGCCGGGCGGGATTTGCGCGATGGCGGCGGCCGCTTCCGCCGGATTTTCGCGGGCCCACGAGGAGAAAAGGTTGGAGACCGCATTCTGATAGTTGTCGCCCACGGGCATGTGCTCGATCATGGCATCGAGCAACTCCTGGCGGTTTCCGGATGCGCTTCCGCTCATGGCGCGGAAAACATCCGAGCGCAAGGTCGAGTCATCCACGCTGATTGCATATTGCAGGGCTCCGGGAAAATCCGCGCGGGCCCACGAGGCGACCGCACTTGACAAGGCTTGGGAACGCGACCCGGCGTCGGGAATGCTCAACGCGGCCTTGAGGGCGGCCTGCGGATCGGATTCGGCCCAAGTCCGGATGACCTGCTGCTTCGGATCCTCATGCCTTTCTCCGCTCGCCGGCAAGGTGAGGGCGTATTGCCAGGCGGCGGCGGGATCGCTCTGGGTCAGCGCCGAGACCAGCGCCATGCGCGCCTGATCGCCTGCCCGCCCGGTCAACCGCGCGGCAGCAGCTTTCGCCGCCTCGGGGTCCTGACGCGCCCAACTGTTGAAGATAACCATCATGGAATAATCGTCGCTCGACCCACCCGCGCTTGAGGCCAGCTCCAAAGCCCGGCGGGGATCTTTCTGCGCGATGCTTCCGATCGCCATCATGCGGATCTGCCGCTTCAACTGCTCATCATCAACCGTGTCGGCCATCGCCATGGCCCGCGTGGGATCATCGCCGGCAATGGTGGACAAGGCGGCGACAAGGGCGGACTTCCGGGTGGGCCCGGGTTTCATGGCCAGGGCGAAGTTCCATGCGCCCTGGGGATCTTTTTCCGCGTAGGCGGCCATGACCAAATTCCACGCAATCTCGCTCCCGGGTAGTTGCGGTGCGGCCGCGAATTGTCGGGCCAGCGCCGCGGGATCGGATTGACGGATGCGGTCGGTCAGGTCGGCCAACTGGCGCATCGAATCCATGCCGCGAAAGCCGAAGGTGCCAAGGTTGGCCAACTCGGCTTGCAACTGCGCCATGGTGATCGGGCGCGCCCCGGGGGCAGCAACGGCGGATTTTTTCGCCCCGTTGGTGTTTTCGTCCGGAGTTTCCGGCGCAGCAGAGACCTGCAAGATTTCGGTCGGTGCACGGTCTGCCTCGGGGACGCTGGCGGAGGTGGGCTCATTGCCTCCGCCGCCAAGCCGACTCGCGCCCCAGCCGGCCGCGAAGCCGGCGAGGAGGGCGAGGAGGAGGGAAACTTTTGCGCGATCCATGGAGGGAAACCTGAATGGGAAAGCTGGGCGAGGAATTGCCCCGTGGCAAGTCCGCCTGCGTAGGCTGCCCGGGTGGCCGGCATTTCGGGGCTCGTCAGGGGCACCGCGGAAATTCTAAACCAAGGCATGAGTCATCCGGCGAAGTTGGGGCAAATTGTGGAGCTGTTCGAGGTGCTGCCTGAGGGGGAGAAGCGCGAGACGCTCATTGCCTACGCCGACCAAGCCGCGGCCCAGACCCCGCGGGAGGGCGAAACTTTTGCGTTGGAGGATGTGCGCAAGGACGAGGAGTGCACGGATACGGTGGGCGTTTTTCTCTCCGTCGATCCCGACCGCCGGGTCCGGTTTCGCATCACCCTCGGGCCGCAGGTGCAGACCCTGACGCGGGCCATGACCTCCATTCTTTGCAAGGGCTTCGAAGGCGCGACGATCGAGGAGGTGATGGAAGTGCCGGCCGACTTCGTGCCGAAAATTGTCGGCGCCCAGTTGGTTCGCCAGCGCAGCCAGACGGTCTATTACATCCTCACGCGGATGAAGAGCGCCTGCAAAGTGTGGCTCAATCGCGAGCGGGCCGCGCGGACGGCCTGAGCCTCAGCGCCCACGGCGGAGTTTTTTGAGTGTCTCGCCCAGTTCCGCGGCGCTGCGGTCCATTTCCTCGAAAAGACTCTCCGCATCCATCGTCGTCGCCCCCGCCGCGACTGCCGCGGTGCGGATGAGGTTGTCATTGGTCGCCACGGTCAACCGGTGCACGGCTGCGTATTTGACCACCAGCCGCTCAATGATGGCGTCCGCGCTCTGCCCGGTCTGCGGATAAATGACCTGGACCCCGGCGGGTTCGGAAATCTCGCTGGTCGGTCGCGGGTTGGTGCCTCCGTCGAAGACGACGACCACGCGGGTGTCGGCTGCGTCCTGATGGCGCTCGAGCCGCCGGATCAGCTCCTCGCGGGCCGCTGCCGGATGGCGCCGGTGCAGGGTGGCGAGCGCAGGGTGGGCGAAGATGACGTTGTGGGCGTCGATGAGAAGGAAGTTGCGGGTCATGGCTGGAAAAGGTGGAGGGTTTGGTTGACACTGGGCCGCCCTTACCTCATGGTGTCCGGTCTGCCGCGCTGTCGGCACGAACTTTTTATCCCATGAAAAGAACTTACCAACCATCCAAGCGCACGCGCAAGCGGCAGCACGGCTTCCGGGCGCGCATGAAAACCAAGGGCGGCCGCGCCACCTTGAGCCGCCGCCG
>JBGSSV010000169.1:0-17069 GCA_041736875.1 Chthoniobacterales bacterium
CCAGACCCGCCGGGCGGAAGTATCGAAGAACCGGCGCCGCCGGGCCAAGCGCTCGGCGGGCACGAAGCGCCGCCTCGTCGAGGACAAGCGGCGGCGCGGGGAAATCAAAAGACAGCGGTCGAGAAAGCCGCTGGATCATTGATGAGCCGCCGACTCTCATTGCCCTTCGGCCGGAGGTAGGCAACATTCCGCCTCGTGCGCATGGTTAGTGCTTTCGTTCTATTTCTCCTGGTGGTCACTGGAGTCGTCGTGTGGGTTCTGCGCCGGCCCAGCCCCCCACCCCCACTTCCGCCCCAACCGCGAACGGTCGAGCAGGTCATGGCGGCACTGGGCGGCACAGTGGACGTGCGTCTACGCCCGGATTTCGAGCGGGCGGGCGTGGCTTACCCGCCGGCGCGATTGGTCATGGTCGCCTTCAAAGCGGAGAAAAGATTGGAGCTTTACGGGCCCGATGCCACCGGCCGGCTCACGCGTGTGCGCAGCTACCCGATTCTCGCGGCGAGCGGCGGACCCGGTCTCAAACTTCGCGAGGGAGACGAGCAAGTGCCGGAAGGATTTTACCGCATTGAACTGCTCAACCCGAACAGCCGGTTCCACCTGTCCCTGCGGGTCAACTATCCGAACGACGAAGACAGGGCCCGGGCTTGCGTCGATGGCCGCGATCCGGCCACGCTCGGCGGAGACATCATGATACACGGAGGTGCCGCCTCAATCGGCTGCCTCGCCATGGGGGACCCCGCCGCCGAGGATTTGTTTGTCCTCGTCCAACGCACGGGCCTCGACAACGTGGAACTCCTCCTGCTTCCGAATGACTTGCGGAACGAAACTCCAGACTCCCCGCTCAATGAGCGCCTCCGCGACGCCTTGCAGGAGCTCTAAACCAACGACCATTGGCTTTCCGACGACCGATCGGGAGGTAGAGCTGGGCCTGCGGACCGGGAGAGTCGAATTCCCGAGCTTGTTCCCAACCAACCCGACCGCTTTCCGGCATGCTAGGGAGGCCCGCCCCACCCGCGAACGCTGCAGCTAAGATCCACCTATTCTAGGCTGCTGGTCTTTGCTAATACCTAACGGAGATTATGTTAGCCACGTTAAATGGACTTTCTGCAGAAAGTCCATGAATGCAAAAATCTCCCAGATTCGAGCATGGATCGCGTGCGCGCTGGGGCAGCGGCTGGCGCCAATGGCCTGGGGCGAATGGATCACAAGACGTGAATGGGCGTGGATGTCGGGGCCGGGGCGTTTGGCTCTCAGGGACCAGGATGGTCGTGCCCCCCTCACGAGGGCCTGAACGCGGGTGGGCTTTGGGGCGAGGCGGAACAACGAGATGCGATGACCTCGTCGCCCACGAGCAGGCCCGGCTCGCTGAGTGCCAGTCAAATGGCCCGAGGGCGGTCGAGAGTTCCTTGAGAGTTTGTTTTGAGTCCCAAGCGTCGCCGAAGCGGGGTTTATGGGAGGCAGTGAGCCCAGCAAGCCAAGTAGGAACGGAGGAAAACTAAAGCCCGGCGAAGTCAGCGTCGCCCAAGGTCACATCGTGGCGGAGGTTGGAGCCGTCGATCTCAGTCACGCTGCCGCCGCCGGCGCGGGTCACCGTCATGGCCGCGGGCACATTGCGTCCGCGGTCGTCCTTGGCCGTCTGGGTTGTTTCGATCCGACGGACCAGCTTGCCGGCCTTGTCGAATTTCTCGACGCGCAGGGGAATCATTTTGCGCGGGTCGATCCAACTGACGACTTTGCCATAGGGGCTGCTGTCCCCCGCACCCGGGCGGGATTCGAGCTTGATGCAGTCGGCGTTGCCGATCTTCTCGCGTCCATCCAAGGTTTGCTGTTTCCAGCGGAAAAAGTTTTCCACCGCATCCTGCGCGGCGAGATCGCTACCCAGAACCGGATCGAGCATCTGGCCGGAGGTCAGGCGCTGACGCTTGTCGGGTGGGACGAAGGTCGCGGCTTCGACGGGGCTGTTGCCGCGCTGACGCAAGACGAGGCGCTCGCCTTTGCGTTCGGTGGGCCAAAGCACCTCGTAGGCGACCTCGGACTGATCGGCCGTGCGGCGGGCCTTGATCTGCAGTTGAAGCACGCTGGCCTCGGCCCCGCCCGCGGGTGCGACCTTGAGTTTGACGCGCGCCACCGAGTTGCCGTCCTGCACGGCCCCGGCAAGTTGACCGGCCAGCTCGGCCGCGGACACCGTGGCTTCCTCGGCCGGCGACCGCGGGGCGAGAAGAACGAGAAAAAGGAGGACGGGGAAAAATCTCATCGCGGGGAATTCTCGAACCAATGAAAGGCGTGGAGGGCCGCCGGTCAACCTTGAAGCGCGAGGCTGGGCGAGAGGCGCGAACTGCGCCACGCGGGATAAAGTCCGCTGAGCACGCCGACGGCGAGGGCGATGAGGATGGCGCGAACCGCCAGCGGCCACCCGAGATCGGGCTCGAGGAATCCGCGCACCATCGGAGTCATTTCAAGGGCTGCGAGCGTGAGGGCCCCGAGGGCCACGCCGATGACGCCGCCGAGCAGGCCCATGGCGGCCGACTCGCAAAGGATGAGAGCCATGATGCGCGACCGCTTCCAGCCGAGGGCGAGGAGGACCCCGATCTCGTGTTTGCGCTCGAAAACGCTCATGAGCATGGTGTTCATCACGCCGAGCACGCCGACAACGAGAGCGAGCAGCGAGGTGCTCCAGCTCATGGCTTGGGCCATTTGAAATCCCTGGCTGGTTCCCACCACATCGCCGGCCTTGACGGCGCGCAGGCCGGGAAAGGCCTCCTCGATCTGGCGGCAGAGGGCGGCGGTCTGCGTCTCATCTGTGCCGGGCGGGACGCGGACATTGATGAAATTGACGCGGTCTTCGTAGCCACTGACCTCTTGGAAACGCGGGAGGGCCAGGTTGATCGCGCCGTTTTCCAAGACGGATTGACCATCGACGATGCCGACCACCTCAAACTCGCCGGTTTCGATCTGGAGTTTGTCACCGGTCTTTTTGCCCAAAACCTCGGCGGCCAGCTTGCCGAGCACGACCGCAGGTTCGGCAGCATCGCGCGGGAGCCGGCCTTCGAGCACCTTCAACTGGTCCCAGGTAAACGAGCCCCACTCGCGGCCGTAGACGACCATCATGGGCGCATCCTCGACGCTCAGCATCTGCATGAGCGTGGCGTTGGCGGCGGCGACCCCCGGCAGTGCGGACACCTGGTCGCGGACCGTCTCGTCGAAGGCCTTGGGCATGATGCCGCCCTGCATGTTGCTGACGACCACGTCGATACCGATGACATCGAGTTGGCTGGTGACGCCTTTCTCGTAGCCGGCGGACATCCCCACGAGGGCGACGAAGGCGGCGATGCCGATGGCGATGCCGAGACCGGTCAGTCCGGTCCGGACGGGACGGCGCCACAGGCCGCGAAAGATGACCTCGAGAAACGTCATGGGCCGGGAGCTGCGGGGTTGGCCGGGTCGGAGAGGATCTCGCCATCCTTCATGCGGATGAGGCGGGAGGCATGGCGGGCGACCTCGTGGTCGTGGGTCACGAGAACCAGCGTGGCCTCGTGCTCCTGCTGGAGGCGCTTGAGCAGTTCCATGATGTGGGCCGCGTTTTTGCTGTCGAGGTTCCCCGTGGGCTCGTCGGCGAGGAGAATGGCCGGGCGGTTGGCCAGGCTGCGGGCGATGGCGGCGCGCTGGCGTTCGCCGCCGGAGAGTTTGACCGGCAGATGGCCGAGGCGGTGGGACAAGCCGACCGCTTCGAGCAACTCGACGGCGCGGGCTTTGCGCTCCGCGCGTTTCCAGGGCAGACCGAACATGGGAATCTGCACGTTCTCCTCGATGGTGAAGGTGGGCAGGAGGTGAAACGACTGGAAAATGAACCCCACTTCACGGGCGCGGTAGGCGGCGGGGCTGGCCACCTGCGAAAGGGCCGCGCCAGCGTAGCGCAGCTCGCCCCCGGTCGGAGTGTCGAGCAGGCCCAGCATGTTGAGGAGGGTGGTCTTGCCGCAGCCGCTTGGGCCGACAATCGAGACGAACTCGCCGCGGTTGATGCGGAAATTGACCCCGCGCAACGCGGGCACGCGGCCGTCGTCGTATTCCTTGGCCAGCCCGACCGCCTCGAAAAGCGTGCCGTCTCTCGCGGCCACGGCGTGGTCCGACATGATCAGCTGCCGCGCGCTGCGGGGGCGGTCGCCCATTGTCCGCCGACCCGCGGGTCGGCAAGGCACTTAAGGAGGTCGGCGAAGGCCGCGCGGTAGGTCGGGAACGGAACGATGTCGCCCTCGTCCTCGGGGTTGAGCCAATCGACGTGGTCAGGCAATTTGTCGTGCGGCAGGGAGCTCTTGATGTGGTGGACGCCGTGCAACGGCTGGTGCAGGAGAGTGATCGAGACGACGCGGCCCGGCAGGGTATCGCCGACGATGCTGCGGGTCGCACTCCGGCCGGTGTGACCGCTCAAGCCGACATGCTCGATATATTTGCGCCAGCTCTGGAGGTTGCCCGCGATGAAGGCCGGGATGAAGTAGAGGACAAGAAACCAGGTCCAGACGTGGAAGAAGGCGACGAGGCAGAGCACCGCGCCCCAGAAGATAATCATCCCCGCAGTCTCCGCCCAGATGCGGCGACGCACCGCACGGTTGGTCACCGGAGAGGGATGCTGGAAGAAAACGCGCCAGAAAAGGTAGGGCGTGTAGAAGAAACCGAAATTGAGTTCGAGGAAGGCGGCCACGCGCCGCCACCAAAGCGGCTGCTGCGGATCGACAAACGGCCAGAGTTCGTGGTCTTTCTCGCTGGCAAGATTGACGTGGTGCCGCTGGTGCAGCGCGCGGTAAAGCGTGAACGGGGTCACGCTGATCATGCCGACGACGATCCCGTCAATTTCGTTCAGGAGCTTGTTCTTGCGCAGGTTGCCATGAGCGGCCTCGTGGAAGGCGATGAGCATGGCATGCATGAGGTGGCTGGAGACCAAGACCAGCGGGATCAGGGGCCAGATCCAACCTTGATAAAGGCAGAGGGCCATCACGGCCGTGGTGGTGTAGAACAAACCCGCCACGAGCGAGAAAGCCGCGTGGTGAGCCCAGGGCTCGAAGCCCGCATGGGGCTCGGTTTTGGCGATCATCGTGGTTTGACTCATAAAGTTCTCGTGGAAAAAGACGGGGCCGCGCATTCCCGGCAGACTTCGGTCAGCACCTCGCGGAAAATCCGGTCCAAATCGCGGACTTCCGTCGCGGTGACAACCTGCGGCCGGTGGAGCCAGATCAACTCCAAAGTGCCGCCATCTTCCGTCAGCTCGCAAGCGATGTCAAAGCGCGAGGTTCCGCTCGCGAGGGTGCGGAGCTTGGTCGAAATGCCGGGGATCTCGATGGTCGGCCAGGGGTGATTCTGCACGGCGAATCGCACGTCAAAAATGGCATGCCGGGCGCGCGGCGCGCAGCCTTCCACCGCCGCCGCCAGCTCGGC
This sequence comes from Chthoniobacterales bacterium, assembly GCA_041736875.1. GTDB lineage: Bacteria > Verrucomicrobiota > Verrucomicrobiia > Chthoniobacterales > JACTMZ01 > JACTMZ01. Next base: position 5,428 of record JBGSSV010000169.1, read on the forward strand.
AAAGGGCATGGCATGGCCAAAGTCATCGACCGCCAGGCGGTGGACTTCCTGCAGCATGCGCCCGAATGGCCACGAGGGATCGAGGCGGACGCGCAGCGGAACAACGCCGGAGAAGTAACCCATCGTTTCCTTCTGCGCCGCCTTGGCCCGGCCGGCCACGGGGGTGCCCAGCACAACATCATCAGCTCCTTTCCAGCGGAGGAGGGCGAGGCGGAAGGCCGTCGCGAGGGTGCTGAACAGGGTGGTGCCCGACCGCTTGGCCAAGGCCCGCACCGGCTCGGTCACTTCGGCCGACAGCGAGGTGGTCCATTTTTCCAGCGGCCCGAGCGCCACATCGGCCGCGACACCAAAAAGGAGGCGCGCGCCGGCCAGACGCTCCTGCCAATAGACGGCATGGCGCGCGATTTCGTCCGGTTGCCAACGCGCGCGTTCGGCTGCACCCCACGCGGAATACGTGGTGGCCAGCGGCGGCAGGGAATCCCGCACCCCTTGCAGCCGCGACATGTCCTTGCCCGACTTGCGCCAGACGATGATGCACGCGGTGCAGAAATCCTCGACGAAGCTGGTGACCGTCCAGCCGTCGCCAATCGCATGGTGGACCGCCAGCCCGATCGCATGGCGGTCCGGCCCGCGGCGGATCATTTCCAGACGGTAAAGCGGCCCGCGCACGAGATCGAAAGGGCGGCGGAAGTTTTCGCTCATGGCTTCGATGAGCTGCGCGTCATGCACGCCGTCGGGACCGAGATCGCGGTAAGTCAGCACGGGTTCCGCCCGGGCGCGGATCATCTGCACAGGGCGGTCCTTACCCGGGAGGAACGACGTGCGCATGACCTCCTGCCGTTCGATGACGAGGCGCAAAGCGTCCCGGCACATCTCCAGCGAGAGGGGGCCACGGATATCGAGGAACGAGCAGATGTTGTTGGCGGGATCAGCCGGGGGCACGGCCGAGGTTTCCCACAATTCCCGCTGGGGAAAGGTCAGCGGCTGCAAGCGCACCTCGCCGCCGGCCACCATCTCCTGCAAGCGCGTGCGGACATCCTTTTCCATCCCGCAGAATCAGGAAACACCCGCGGGAACCCCGGGCCGGGCTTCGTCGCCGGCGCCCGCGAGCTCATCGAGGTCGTTCTCGCCCAGGGCATCCAGATCGAGCTCGGCGAGGGAAATCTCTTCCTCGACGACCGGCGAAGCCGCCGCGGGCTCGGCCCCGGAACGCTGTTCGCCGCCGAGGTGGCCGTTGATCAGCGTGGCGATCTGCCCGATGGTGCGGGCGCGCATCAAACTGGTCGGAGGCAGCGTCACACCGATCGAACCCTCGATGAGGTTTTCGATTTCCACACCCATCAGTGAATCAAGCCCCAGGTCGGTCAAGGGCTGGTCGGGCCGCAGGGACTCGGGTTTGACCCGGAGCACCGAGCCAACCACATCCTGCAGGGCCTGGACAATGACCGCCTCACGTTCTTCCGGCGCGACGGCGTCGATGCGCGCGCGCCAGTCTCCGGTGCGACTGCCTCCCTCCTCGGCCTCGACGGCGGTAGCGAAGACACGCTCGTGAAACGGGCTGTCTTGCAGACTGCGGAAGGCCTGACGCCATTTGCCCCAATCAACCCGCAGGGCAGCGACCTGGGCGACACCCGCATCGAGGAACGACTCAAGCAAGGCCACCACTTCCTTCGGTTCGAGGGCCTGGGTGCCCTGGCGGGCGAGATATTCCGCGACCTTCTCGTTACGCGCGACATAGCCATCCCCGCCGAGAACACCCCAGTTGACGGCGAGCGCGGGCAGGCCGAGGGCGTGACGGTGATGGGCCAGGCTGTCGAGAAAGCTGTTGGCCGCCGCGTAGTTGCCTTGGCCCGGGTTGCCGAAAATGCTCGAGGCTGACGAGAAAAGGACAAAGGCGTCCAGATTCATGCCGCGCGTGTGCTCGTGCAGCAACCACGCCCCGCCGGCCTTGGGGCCGAGGACGGAAGCCATCCGGTCCGGGTTGAGTTCGGCCAAGGGCGCATCATCGATGACCATGGCGAGGTGGAAGACGCCCTTGAGCGGACGGCCACCAGCGAGGATCGCGGCGAAAACACGCTCCATGTCGGACGCGGATCCGGCATCAGCCGCCACAGGCAGAATTTCCGTGCCGGCCAAGCGCAGTTCCTCGATGAACTCGGCCGCGCCGGGCGTTGCTGCGCCCTGCCGGCCGGTCAAGACGAGGTGACGCGCCCCTCGCTCGGAAAGCCACCGGGCGAGGACTTTGCCGAAGCCACCGAAGCCGCCGGTGATGAGGTAAGTTGCGGCGGGATCAACGGCAAAGGCGGGAGCCGGCAGGGCGCCCCGCGCGGCCATGAAGGCGTCGGTGAAAGCGAGCAGAACCTTCCCCGTGTGCTTGCCGGCCGCCATGAGGCGGAACGCCGCATCGGCCCGGCAGGCCGGAAACGAACGGTAGGGCAGCGGTTGGAGCGCGCCCCGCGCCATCAGGCCAGCCACCTCGGCGAGGAGACTGCGGGTCAGCTCCGCATCTCCGGCGAAGACGGCGTCCATCGCAACCACATGGAAGGACGCATTGCGACGCAGGTGCCAGAGCGGCAGTTTGGAATTCTGGTAAATGTCGCGCTTGCCGATCTCGATGAAACGACCGAACTCGGCCAGGCAGGAAAGTCCCATGGGAATGGCCTCACCGGCCAGGGCGTTGACCACCGCATCGACGCCGCGACCGCCGGTCAACTCCATGACGCGCTCGGCGAAGTCGCCGCGGCGCGAATCAATCACGTGCTCCACGCCGAGCGTGGCCAGGAGGGCGCGTTTGCCGGGGCTGCCGGCCGAGGCGATGACTTCCGCCCCGAGGTGCCGCGCGATCTGGATCGCAGCCATGCCGACGCCACCCGCCCCGGAGTGAACCAAAACCTTTTCGCCCGGGCGCAGGCGAGCCACATGGTAGAGCGCATGCCAGGCGGTCATGAAGACGACAGGCACCGTGGCAGCCTCCTCCGGCGTCATGCCGGCGGGGATCGGAATCACGTCGGCCTCGCGGGCCAGCGTGTGGGTAGCCAGACCGAAAACGGCCAGGCCGAAAACCTGATCGCCTGGTTTGAGCCGGTCCACCCCGGCTCCGACCGCCACGACTTCGCCGGCAACCTCGTCGCCATACATCCGCGCGTCGGCCGTCTCAGCCGGATAAAGCCCGAGCGCCTTCAGCACATCCCGGAAGTTCAGGGCGGCGGCGTGCACTTTGATCAGGACTTCGCCGGGGCCGCAGATCGGCAAGGTAAACGGCGTGAACTTGAGGCTGTCGAGGCTGCCGCGTTCCCGCGATTCGAGGCGCAGCGGGATGGACTGATCAAGCGGACGGTCCGCAACCGGCAGACCGCGGGTCATGCGCTGGACGTAACGGGCCTCGCCGCGCAGCGCCACCTCGCGCTCCGGCTCCGTGCGCTGCAATTCGTCCCACAAGAGACGCCAATCCGCCGCCGTCGCCCGAGTCGGCAAATCAATCGCCCGGCAGACGGCACCGGGATGCTCGGTCGTGATCACGCGGAACAAGCCAATCTCGGCACCGCTGGCGACCTCGACGGCCAAGTTCTCGCGGCCGGCCGGCTGCGCGCCGGAGGTGACCAGATCAAAACGGAATTTTCCCGTGGGAGAAAAACGGTCGAGCGCGTGCGAAAGATGCAGCAGGGCGGCCGTGCCCATGAGCGGACCGTCCGCCTCCTCGAGGCCTGCCTGATCGAGTGACCAAAGGTAAACGAACCGTTGCGGCGGTGCCTCCGCGGACCAATCCGTGACCAACCCGCTCCAGTCCTCCGCCCGCTCCGGGTCGATGATGCGGACATCGCCGCCCGCCACGCTTTGCTCTCTCCCCGCGTGGACGACGCGGCAACGGGCCCCGCCGCGGCGCAGCTCTTGGGCCAGGGCATCACCGACGCCGTGATGATCGGCGAAGATGACCCAGGAATTTTCCTCCGGCACGAGGGGTGCGGGAGATTCCGTCTCCGGCACGGTCCACGCCTTGCGGGCCAGCACGCCGATTTGCCCCTCGCCGCCCGTCGCACTGCGAAAGCCGGGGAGGCTCAGAGTTTCCGCGAAACCGCACCCGCACAGGAGTTCCTCCCATTTCGCTCGCGCGAGCAGGGGATGCTCGGGCCGCAGGTCGCGATCCGTCAGCGTCCACCAGCCGCTGGTCAGCCCGAAAATGGATTCGGTCCACAACCGCGGCGTGGCCACATCCATGAACATGAGCGTGCCGCCGGCAGCGAGCAGGCGGTGCAGATCGGTCAGACAGGCACGCACGTCGGAGACGGCGTGAAGCACGTTGGTGCCGACGATGAAGTCGAAGCTCCCCGCGGCCAAGCCCTGGTCCTCGGGAGGCCGCTCGAGGTCGTAGGCCACGTATTCGACCTCCGGAAAAGCGGCCAGTTTTTGCTGAGCGGTGGAGAAGAAGCCGGCGGAGACATCACTGAAGACATAGCGATGCAGACCCCGCTCGAGGAGGGGAAGCAGGATGGAAGCGAGACCGCCGGTGCCAGCGCCGACCTCGAGGATGCGCAACCCGCGACCGTCGGGCAGCCCGGCAGCCGCGCGACGGAGGGATGAGCCGATCGCGACCACCCAATGCGAGGCATAAAGACCATCGCCGTAAAACTGCTCCAGATGTTCCGAACCCATGCCGCTGAAGAGCACCTGAATGGCATCCTTTTCCCCGCGGACAATCGCCTCGAATTCCGCCCCGGTCGCGGCGCAGAGCATGGCTTCGCAAAGATGGCCCGGGTAGCGACGGAGAAAATCCCGCAGGATTTCCGGCGCGGATTCCGCCGGACCGGAGAAGGCGGAAGTGACCCGCCAAGCGTCGCCCTCGGCCTCGAGAAGACCGTGCTCGGCCAGTCCAGTCATCAAGCGCCGGAAGACCGGTAGCATGGACGGCACCACCCCGAGGGAGACTGCGGAAAAAACTTCGCCGGCGGTCACGCCCACGCCCATGCGGCGCAGGCCGGCGGCGATCTGGGCCGCCGCCAGGGCATCCTCCTCGCCCATGACCTTTTCCAACCGCTCGCGACCGCGCAGATCCAGCACACCCGCGAGGGCGTCCGCCGCCGCCGCGTGGAGTTCTTCCAGCGGAAGTGGTGGCTGCGGGCTGTGGCCAGCCGTGGCGGGCTGACGCTCCCAGGCGACATGGTAAACCAAGTCTCTCCCCTCCCCGGTCGAAGACCCGGCCCGGCGCAGCGACCCGAGGGCCACGGCGCGGAAACCATCGATCAAGAGGCAGGGCTCACCCCGCTCGTCATACAACCCGATGCGCCCCTCGGTCAGCTCCTCGTTGGTCTGCGTGACGGCCGTTTGCACCCGGCATTTGGCTCCGGGAGAACGGAGGAAAACGATGCGGGCGAACCGCACCGGCAGCTTCAATTTCATGCCGCGCGCCTCCACCGTGCGCGCCCCGGCGGAAAAAACATGGAGCGCCCCGTCGAGGATCACCGGATGAACCGCATACTCCGCGGCCCGGCGCGCGGTCGCCTCGGAAAGCGCGACCACCCCCGCCGCCTCGCCGCCGCTGGCGAACAGTTCGCGGGCAACGCGGAACTCGGGGCCGTAATTCAGCCCCTTCTCCCGCTTGTGCTCGTAATGCTCCTCGCGATCGGTCGGCTCCAACCGCCCCTCCGGCGGAACCCAGCGCGTGGTTTCAAAGGCCGTCTCGACCCGCTCGCCGCGCATTGAGCCGACGACATGAAGCGACCAAGTGGAGGAAGGCTCGAGAAGGCTCTTGATCGCGAAGGTGCGCTCGGTCGCGTCCCACGTAAGCTCGAGCAGAAGGTGGGCCGTTGATTCCGGCAAGATGAGCGGCTTGCGAATTTCGAAGTCCTCGATGGCGAACGGACGTTTCTCGAAAATTTCGAGACCCGCCTCCAGTGCCATTTCAATGAAGGCCGCGGCCGGGAAGACGACATGGTTGTCCACGCAGTGGTCGCGCAGGTAGGAAAGATGCCGCTCGTCGAGGCGGGCCACCCAAGTGGGCACCGACCGGGCCAACTGGAAATCGAGGAGCCCTTTCCCGCCACCGCTGAGACGGCTGTGGCGCATCTCGTTCGACTCGTGCCACCAGCGGGCCTTGTTCCACGGGTAGGCCGGCAGCCTGAGCTGATGGCGCGACGGGGTCAGACGGCTGAAGTCAACCGTTACGCCCAGACGGTGCAGGTCGAGCACAGCCTCCATGGCCGCTTCCTGCTCCCGCTCGCGGCGGGTGGAGGAAACAACCGGGGCCTTGATCCCTGCCGCGGCGAGACACTCCTGCAGCGAAATGGCGAGGGCTGGATGCGAGCTGATCTCCAGCCAGACATCCACACCGTGAGCGGCCATGGCATTGACGGCGGAAACGAAGCGCACCGGCTGCCGGATGCCGCTGCCCCAATAGGCCGCGTTGCACTCGCTCCCGGGGCAATGCGCACCGGTCACCGTGCTGAAGAACGGCACGTCGCCAGCCCGCGGCTCCAAACCGGCCAGCGCGGCCGTCAATTCGTCCGCAGCCGGCTGCATCATGGCGTGATGGAACGGATGCTGCACACGCACGAAGCGGTTGAAAATTTGGCGCGACTCCAGCTCGGCTGCCATTTTTTCCAACGAGGGCTTGAGCCCGGCGATGGTCAGCGCGCTCGGTCCGTTGAAAGCCGCAATGCTGGCCGCCGGGTCATGGCGCTCGATCAAGGCACGCGCGCCCTCCTCGTCCAACCCCACCGCCAGCATCGCCCCGGTGTGGCGGGCGCAACCGGACATGGCTTGGGCGCGGATGACAATGATGCGCGCCGCTTCCTCGAGGCTCAGAATACCCGCGACGCAGGCCGCCGCGACCTCGCCAACGCTGTGCCCGGTGATGGCCGAGGGGGTGACGCCCCAAGATTTCCACAGCGCCGACAACGCGATCTGCATGGCAAAGATGGCCGGCTGCCCGACCTCGGTTTCAGCCACCCGCGTGGTCGCCTCATCCCGGCCCAATTCTTCGAGCAAATCGAATCGCGCATAAGGCGCCATGGCGGCGGCGCAACGCTCCATGGCCTGACGGAGGACCGGCTCGGTCCGTATCAGCTCGCGCCCCATCCCCCACCACTGCGGCCCCTGACCGCTCATGACAAACCCGACACGCGGAGGATGCTCCGGATGCGGTGTGAACGATGTGCTCAGGCCCGGGCAGGCCCCCTCGCCAACAAAGGTGGCCAGGCTCTCCGCCAGGCCGTGGGCCGAGGCGGACGCTGCGGTCAGGCGGTAAGCATGATGATTCCGCCGCGCACCGAGGGTGTAAACGAGGTCAGGCAAGAGCGGCCCGGTGCCGTTGGATCCGGCCTTTTCCTTCAGCCAGGCTGCGAGGTTTGCGGCCGAAGCCTTGAGCGATTCTTCCGAGCGGGCTGAAAGCACAAAGGGCCACGCGCGCTCCGCGTCCACCGCCGGTGTCTTCGCGGCCGGGGTGGGCGGCGGGGCGGACAAAATGGCGTGGGCATTGGCCCCGCCGAACCCGAAGGAATTGACCCCGACAATCCGCGCTCCGCCGGCCAATTCGGGAAAAGCCTCCACCCGCGTCGGCACCCGCAGCCGGCACGCGTCGAAATCAATGTGCGGACTCGGCTTCTCGAAGTGGATGCTGGGCGGAATTTGTCCGCGGCTGACGATGAGTGCCGCCTTGATGATACCGGCCACTCCGGCCGCGGTTTCCAGATGGCCCAGGTTGGTCTTGACCGAACCGATGAGGAGCGGACGATCCGCCGGACGTTCGCCGCAGAGCGCATGACTCAACGCGTGCGCCTCAATCGGATCGCCCACCGCCGTGCCAGTGCCGTGGGCCTCGACGTAGCCGACCTCCACCGGCTCGATGCCCGCATCGACGCAAGCCTCGCGCACCAGGCGGGTCTGGGCTTCCTCGCCCGGCAGCATGATGCCGTTGGTGTGACCGTCCTGGTTGGCGGACGTGCCGCGGATGACCGCGTAAACACGATCGCCATCCGCCAGCGCCCGGGACAGCGGCTTGAGCAAAACCATGCCAGCACCCTCGCCGCGCACAAAGCCATTGGCCGAAGCATCGAAGGCGCGGCACCGCCCGTCCGGCGACAACATCGAGGCCTGGGAAAAGCCAATGAAGCCATCCGGCGTGATCATCACAGTCACACCGCCGGCCAGCGCGCTGGCGCAACGCCCGGCGCGGAGATGCTCGCAGGCCACATGCACGGCGGTGAGAGCCGAGGAACACGCCGTGTCGATCGCGACACTCGGCCCAGTGAGGTTGAGGCAGTAGGAGATGCGGTTGGCCGCGATGCTGTGGGCGTGGCCGGTGGCCGAGTGCGGGCTGATACCGCTGCGGTCGGTCGCCCCGCCCTGGATGCCCTGGTAGTCGGTGTGGGAGATGCCGGCGAAGACCCCGATGTCGGTGCCGTGCTCATGGTCGAGGATCAGGCCTGCGTCCTCGATCGCCTCCCACGCCGTTTCGAGCAGCAAACGCTGCTGCGGATCAATGTAGGGGGCCTCGCGCGGGGAAATGCCGAAAAACTGCGGATCAAACAGATCGATGCCCTCGATGAACCCTCCGTGTTTGGCCATCGATTTGCCCGGCAGCCCGGGCTCGGGATCGTAGAAGCGCCCGATGTTCCAGCGATCCGGCGGAATTTCCACCACCGCGTCGCGCCCCTCGAGGAGGAATTTCCAGAAGTCCTCGACGTTGTTCAGCGCACCGGGAAAACGGCATCCCATCCCGATGATCGCGATATGGTCCTCGTGCATGACTTTAAACTGCAGCCCGGTCAGCGAGCGGGAGTGCTGTGAAGCGAAGTTTGCCACGGAAAAACCATGACAGGCAAGAGTGCGGCGGGGTCCTTATGGCTGCGGATGCGTCTTGATGAACGCCGAGAACCAGCGGCCGGTCGGCTGCAGGACACGATTTTTGGTCTTCGGGTCAAAGGAGAACAGGCCGAACTGGCCGTGCCATCCCTCTTTCCATTCGTAATTGTCCACCAGCGTCCAGGGGAAGTAGCCCCGCACATCGACCCCCGCGTCCATGGCCCGGCGCATCTGCGCGATGTGCTCGCGCAGGTAACGGATGCGCTTGCGCTCGCTCTGCGTGCCCAAACCGTTCTCGGTCAACACCACCGGCTTGCCGTAGCGCTTGTGCACATCGGTCAGAACGTTGAAGAGCCCTTCCGGCACGATCTCCCATCCGAGCTGCGTATAATCCGACGACATCTCCCCGTGCCCGCGGCTAAGAAACCGCAGCAGGCTGGCATCCTGCGCGTAATAATAGTTGACCCCGATGATGTCCATCGTGTCGGCCACCATGTCCAGATGGTCGTAATTCTGCCGCTGCACGAGGTTGTAGACAAAGCGGGTCGGATCGGCGAAGCCCTTGGCCTTCCGCCAATCCGGCACCGAATAGATGCCCATGATGACGGCATCGGGCCGCGCCTGGCGGACGATGGCGGCGGAATCCCGGAACATGTCGGCGGCAGCGCGCATGGCCTTCTTGTAGCCCGTGGGATGCAGCAGCAGACCCGGCGGCCAGTGCCCGGCGATCCAGCCGAGCTGCAGGGCGCCGTTGGGCTCGTTCTGCGGCACGTAGATTTTGACGTGCGGAGCCATCGCCTTGGCCACGCGCGTCACATGCCGGCGCCACGCCTCCGGTGCATCGGGGTGGAGGAAGTTCGAGCGGTCCTTGTCCTGCGGATCGTAAAGCCAGTCGGGGAAGGTGAAGTGCCAGAGGGTGACCACGGGCTCGATCCCGGCGGCGCGGAGCTGGCGCGCCATGCGGACATACTGCGCCAGGGCCTCCTCGTTGATCAGCCCCGGCTTGGGTTCGATCCGCGCCCATTCGACGCCGAAGCGGAAATGGGAGACTCCCAGTTGCTTGAGCGCTGCGATGTCACGGTCGAACCTGCTCCAGGAGAAGACCGCGTCATCGCCCCGCACCGGGGCAAGTCCCTCTTTGCCGTAGACGTCCCAGTCGGTCTGGAAATACATGGGCGAGTCCGGCGCGACCCCGCGGTCCTCATTCTGGTAGCTGGCCGTCGAAGTTCCCCACCAGAATTTCCCCTTGGGCAGCGGCTTGGTCACCATCGCCTCGGCCGGCGCCCGGTAAGGCCCGGGCGGAGTCACGCACCCGCCGAGCAACAGGACAGCGACAACCATGATGAGACCGGCGGCTTGCTTCATGCGGCGGAGACTATTTACTGGGGGCATGTTCGCAAAGCCCCAACTACTGGCCACCCTGATGGTCCTCGCCCTGACCGCGGCCGCCCTTGCCCAGCCGGCCAAGCCCCCGGCGACCGACCGCCTGGAGATGAAGGACGGTTCGAGCATCCGCGGCCTCATCCTGCGCAACGACGCCAACACGGTGCTCATCCGCACGGGCCGCGGGGATCGCACCATCCCGAAATCCGACATCAGCCGCATCCAGGAGGAGGCGGACAACGATGTCTATGTCACCGAGCTCACCGCGCCCGGCAAGCTCCCCTCGTGGCGGGCCATCGTGCATGACTTCCGCGACCACGACGCCGTCTGGCGTGTGCAACTGGCGCCGTCCGCCAGCGTGACCGAGGGGACGATGCGCAACATACCCTACCTCTCGTTCAACGTGAACCAGCGCGGCATCCTCAACATCTACGGCAACCCCGACGACCCCGTGGCCATCCAGTTCGGCATCTATGGCAAGCGCGGACGCAGCGACAAATACCACCAGATGGTCCGCGAATTCCTCGCCGGGCACCTGAACACGCGCAAGGAAATCTCCACCCTCTATTCGCTTTCTCTCCGCGGGGACAAAAAGGCGGCCGACAACCTCGTCTTCGAGATCACCCCGCCCACCGCCCCGGGGGCCCACGGCGGCTGGTGGGTCTCGGTCTATGACCCGCGCCGCCTTGAAAAAGCCCGCGTGGGGGCGAAGGAATACGCCGCGCTAACCCGGCCATTCGCCGAGGTTTTCACCCCCGATGGCACCCTCCGGGAAGACGCCTCCGTCCGCTTCGACCAATGGCTGGCCGGCTCAATCATGAAGCTCCCCGCGGCCCTCCCGAAAATCCGCGGCTTTTACCGCGACGAGACCGGCACCTTCCACGTCATGCGCATCGGGGGAGCCGACGGCTCATAGGTTGTCGTCGAACAAACGCGCCGCGCTTTCCGCCGCCCGCTGCCAAAGCGGCCGCTTGGCCCACTGTGCCGGACGGACCTCCCGCGCCCCGTGCAAGTCACGCGCGAACATTCTCCGCATCTGCGCGCCGGCCACCGCATCGACGAGGATCAGGTTGAGCTCGTAATTCCGCGTCATGGACAGCGGATCAAGATTGCTCGACCCGACCAGCACGATCTCGCCGTCCGCCACCGCGGTCTTGGCATGCACCATCATGCCCCGCCACTCGTAGATGCGCGCCCCGGCGTCAAGCAAACGGCTGTAGCGGCGGCGCGCCGAGGCCGCGGCGAACGGGTGGTTGTTCGTCCCGGGCAGAAGAAATCGCACCGCGACCCCGCGCCGCGCTGCCGCCTCGAAAGCTGCCACCACCGGCTCGGGCGTCACGAGGTAGGCGTCGGTGATTTCCAGACTCTCCCGCGCATGCGCGGCCAGCCAGATGTAGAGCCCCGCCACATGGTGCGCCCCCGGCTGGTCGGCCGCGACCAAGCCGCACGGTGCCGGGGGCGGC
>JBGSSV010000194.1:0-93380 GCA_041736875.1 Chthoniobacterales bacterium
GTTGGTGCGTCCGGGCATCGAGGCGTCGAGGGAGTTCCCCCTCGGCGAGGACGCGTGGCGCGCCTCCTGGCCGCCGGACCGCGAGGGCAGCGTCCTCGACAAGCTCGGCGCCCGCGACGGCGTTGGCGGGCACCTCCTCGGCTACGCCTACGATTTTGCCTTCCCTTGGATGACTGCAGCGCAGCGCGACACCGTGCGCGCGACCATCGCCGCGGCGACCGCTGGCCGCATCTGGATGGGCGCACGGCTGCCTCATCACTTCCGCAACTGGAACTGGATCGCCGTCGGGCTGCAGAAGCCCCTGCTCGCCCTCGCCATCGAGGGCGAGCAGGGCTACGACCCGCGCGTCTACCGCCTCGGCGTCGAACTCGCCCGCGACTACCTCACCTACGGGATCTCGGCGCGAGGCATCTCGACGGAGGCTGTCGGCTACACGCAGTTCGGTCTGGTCTGGGCCAACCCATTCTTCGTGGCCGCCCAACGCCGCGGGGCCGACCTCCTCGGCCACGGACACCACCGCGCCATGCTGGATTGGTATCTGCACACCACCGTGCCGGCGCGCGACAAATGGCTGAGCCACGGCGATGGCGGAGACGGAGGGCCCTCACTCGGCACGGCTGCAATGTGGCGTTGGTTCTTCCCCGACGATCCGAAAGCCGCCGCCCTCTGGCGCACCACCACCGCCCCGGACCGGAAGGCACTCGAGGGGAAGTTCCATCTCGTCGAGGCGCTCGTCTGGGCGGCCGATGATCCCGACTTCGGGAAACCCCTGCCCGACGACGGCGCAGACATCGCGAAGCTTGGTCTGCCGCAGGTGATGTTCGACCCGGAGCGCGGATCGCTCGTCGCCCGCAGCGGTTGGGAGAAGGACGCCGCGTTCGTGCAGTTCGAATGCCGCACCGACTCGGTCGGCGCCAGCCACGAACATGCCGACCGCGGAATGTTCACCTTCGCAGCCCTCGGTCGCGTGTGGGCGAAGGACAACTTCCGTTCGGTCGAAACGCGCCACCACAACAACATCCTCATCGACGGCGTCGGTCAGGGTTACTGGCCGGGACCCGGCGTGTGGCTGGGCTTGGAGGAATCCGGGCCGCTGCTCGTCGCCGCTTGCGACGCGAAGGAGGCTTACGGCTGGTTCTGGCCGAAGCAGATCCTCGAGGAGGATCCCGAAACCTTCCCCCGCTTCGCCTTCCCGCGCTGGGAGTCCTACCGCAAGCAGGCCGCGGCTTTCCAGGCACGCATGCAGGGCGTGCCGGGCGAACGCGAGACGCGCCCGGTCGTGGTGAACTTCTGGAAGGGTTTCACCCAGGGCGACCCGCGATTGTGGGACGAGGACGGCTGGCCGGTCCGCTTCCCGCACAACCCGGTGGAGCGCGCCTTCCGCACCATCGCGTTCGAGCGCGGCCCGAACCCATGGCTGCTCGTGGTGGATGACATCCAAAAGGACGACCAGGAGCGCCTCTACGAATGGCTCATGCAGACCGGCCCCGACACCGAGATCGTCCGCATGAAAGACCGCGACATCATCCTTGGCGACGCGACCCTTCCGCGGGGCCCCGACGGCATGCCGCGCCCGCGCAAGGGCGACCGGCTCCTGCTGGTGCGCATCCTCGATCTCGCAAACCCGGCGAACGTGCGCGATTTCTCCTCACGCCCCTCGGTCCGCCTCGAGACCTTCGAGCGGCGCGACACCTTGGAGCCCGGCGACGACAACCTCGGGGGCCGGACGTTCGGGCCCGACAAACGCCTTGTCGTGGCCAGCCGCTCCGTCGCGCCGGACTTCAAGATCCTCCTCTACCCCCACCGTCAAGGCGACCCGCTCCCCGAGACAACTTGGAATGAGGACCGCACAAGCCTCACCATCGCCACCCCCGCCGGAAAGAAGGCGCTCGCCTTAACCCGCAACGCCGAAGGCCGCACCACGATTTCCGCTGCCGAATCGAACTAAAGAACCCCTGCCCATGAACCCCGATCCCTCGAAACAGCCACCGGCATGGTGGAGCGAAGCCCGCTTCGGCCTCTTCATCCACTGGGGCGTTTACGCCGTGCCAGCGGGCATCCACCGCGGAAAGCGCACCCGCGGAGCCAGCGAATGGCTCATGCACGCCGCGAAAGTTCCCGTCGCGGACTACAAGCAACACGCCGAAGGCTTCACGGCGGAGAACTACGACCCCGAGGCCTGGGTGCAGGCCGCCATCGACGCCGGCATGGGTTACCTCGTCATCACCGCCAAGCACCACGACGGCTTCGCCTTGTTCGACACGGCGGTGAACGACTGGAATGCGGTGCGCGGTGCCAAAGCCGGCCGCGACTTGATCCGCGCCTTGGTTGAGGCCTGCCGCAAGGCCGGGTTGCCGATCGGGTTCTACTATTCGCAGGCGCAGGACTGGGTGAACGGCGGGGCCGCCTTCGGAGACCAGTGGGACTCGGCGCAGGCGCGGGACTTCGACGATTACCTCGACCACACGGCCATTCCGCAGATCCGCGAGCTGCTCACGCTCTACGGCCCCGATGTTCCCGCCCTGCTCTGGTGGGACACACCCGGGGAAATGACGCCAGAGCGGTGCGCCCGTATCGCAGCCGCCGTCGAGGAACTCCGGCCGGGGTTACTGCAGAACGACCGCCTCGGCACGCAAACCGGCGGAGGACTGTTCGACACGCCCGAGCAGCGCATCCCGGCCAACCGCCCGTCGCGCGCCTGGGAAACCTGCATGACCACGAACAACTCGTGGGGCTTCAACCAGCACGACCACGATTGGAAACCTCCGCATCTTCTCATACGGCAGCTGGGCGAAGTCGTCTCCCAGGGCGGCAACTACCTGCTCAACATCGGGCCGCGCGCCGATGGCACCATTCCGCAGGAATCACTCGACGCCCTCCGCGCCATCGGCGCGTGGATGCGCGTGAACGGGGCCGCCGTCCGCGGGGCCGGAGCCGGACCATTCCCCCACCGCATGCCGTGGGGCTTCGCCACCCGCACCGGCAAGACGGTGCATCTGCTGATCGACGAGTGGCCGCCCGATGGCCGGCTCGAATTGCCCCTGCTTGACGCCCCTCGAGCGATCCGTCTGCCGGCCGCCCCGGAACAGTCCGTCACAGCGGATATCACTCCCGGGGGCTTGGTCCTCGCACTGCCCTTGGCCGCTCCGGATGAGGCCCTCAGCGTGGTTTCACTCGACTTCGCCGCGGAACCCCGGGTCGGACACATCCCCCCGCGTCCGCGTCCGCCGGTCATACCGCAACCCGCGGATGGCGTGGTCACCCTGAAGGCGGCCGACGCGGAAATCATCGGCGACCACTTGGCCCTCCTCGCCGGCTCCCCCCCGTGGCTCGGTTGCTGGAGCCACGGCGATTCCCACCCGCTCTGGCGCGTCGATCTCCACCGTGCCGGGACCTACCGCGTCGAACTGGACTACGCCGTGCCGCCCCACCGTCAGGGGACTTTGCTCGACCTCGCCTGCGGCGAACAACGCCCGCGCGTTTGCATCCACGGCACCGGGGGGTGGGAGGAATTCGTCCGCCTCGATGCCGGCGAAGTCACCCTCGAACCGGCGGAAGCCCTCGAGATCCGCGTCCTGCCGGTCACCGTTCCCCTCGGCGCGGTGATGAACCTGCGCACCGTCATCCTGACGCCGGTGGCGCGTCGCTGAATCGCATGATCGGCCTCCGCACCCCCTCGGCGTTCCTGGTGGTCGGCACGGTCTTGGGCTTCGCCGCAGCGACGGCTCGCGCCGAGGGGAATTCCTCGCACGGCGTCACCGTTGCGGTGGATTGGCCGTCGTTCCTCGGCCGCCACGACCTCGTTTGGGAACAGCTTCCGCGGCAGTGGAACGAGGGGGCCTTCACCGGCAACGGCCAACTCGGGACCATGTTCCACATGACGCCCGAAGGCGACGGCCTCGTGTTCCACCTCGGTCGGGCCGATGTGACCGACCACCGCAAGGCCCCCGACCGCAAAACCTCGATGGGCACGCCGGGCGCGGGCGTGATGTATGACCATTGCCGGCTCGATGTCGGCCGCCTGATCTTGCGCCCCGCCGGCCGCATCCTCGAGGGCACGGTGCGTCAGGACCTTTGGAACGCCGAAGTGACCGCCGAGGTGAAAACCGATCGCGGCGCGCTGCGCTTGCGCTTCCTCACGCCGCGCACGCGCATGATGCAGGTTTACGAGGTGTCCTCGACGGAGCAGGACGAGGCCGGGAAGCCCTTGCCGTGGCGATGGGAATTCCATCCGGGCAATCCCGATTCGCCCCGCGCCCAGATCGAGGCGGCGCAGGGCAACCCGCGCGGCGACTACACGCCGAACCCCGACCCGGTGCTGACGGAGATCGACGGCACCGCGGTCTGCGTCCAACCCCTTCTCGCCGGCGGCGACTACGCCACCGCCTGGCGGTCCGTGCGCGGGGAAGACGCGCGCAGCGGCCGCCTCATCGTCAGCACCGCCAACGAAGTCCCCGCGACGGACCGCTCCGGTGCCATGGCCGCGGAGGAGGTGCAGCGTGCAGCCGGCGAACCATTCGAGGGCATCCTGCGGGAGCACCGCGCGTGGTGGCATGATTACTACCAGCGGACTTTTCTGAGCATCCCGGACGTGCGGTTGGAGGCGTTCTATTGGATCCAGATGCACAAGCTGGCCTCAGCTTGGCGCGAGGACGCACCGGCTATTGATCTGAACGGTCCGTGGTTCCGCGTCACCCAATGGCCCGGCGTGTGGTGGAACCTCAACATCCAACTCACCTACTGGCCGGTCTATGCCGGCAACCGCTTGGAGATCGGCCGGAACTACCTCGACCTTGTGGACGGACTCTTCGACACGACCTTCGTCGGCGCGGCCAAGGGCAAGACGTTCGGCGACTACGTCTGGGCCCTGCACAACTACTGGTGGCAGCTCCGTTTCGCAGGTGACCGCGAAGGACTCCGGGAACGCTGGGTGCCGAAGGCCCGTCAACTCGCCGACGCCTTCACCGCCCGCCTCGTCCGCAACCACGCAGGCAAACTCGGACTGCCCGCCATGGGCTCTCCAGAATACAAGGGCTTCCAGGCCTTCGACGACACCAACTACAACCTCGGACTGCTGCGATGGCTGCTCGGTGCCCTGATCGAGGAGGCCGAACACGACGGGAGGGGCGACAGTGCCGACGTGGACGGCTGGAGGCGCGTGCTCGCCGAGATAGTTGATTTTCCGACCGATGCAAACGGCCTGAAGATCGGCCGCGATCAGCCGGTGGACATGTCGCACCGCCACTACTCGCACCTCCTGCCGCTCTACCCACTCTACGTCATGGACCCTGATGACGCGGCCACCCGCGAACTCTTGATCCGCAGCGCAAAGCACTGGCACGGCATTGAAAACGGCAAGGCCCTGGCCGGCTACTCGTTCACCGGGGGCGCTTCGATCTACGCGTCGCTCGGTCTGGGTGAGGAGGCGCACGGACTGCTCAACGACTTCCTCGACAATGCCCGCGGCGGAGGCAAGGTCCTGCCCAACACCTTCTACGTCGAGACCGCCGGGAGGAACCCGGTCATCGAAACACCGCTGAGCGCGGCCTCGGCCACGATGGACCTCCTCATTCAGAGCTGGCGGGGCAAAATTCGCATCTTCCCCGCCGTGCCGCCCACATGGCGCGACGCGGTGTTCCACCAACTGCGGGCGATGGACGGCTTTGTCGTCAGCGCCCGCCGCCGCGAGGGTCGCACCGACTGGGTCCACTTGCGCAGCGAAGCCGGGGAGCCGTGCGTCATCCGCGTCGCAGATTGGAGCGGCCCGCTGAGTGCTCGCAGCTCGTCGCCCGTGGAGATCACGGAGATCACACCGGGCGAGTATCGGCTGGATCTGGCCAAGGGCAACGATGTGCTGCTTTTCCCGGCCGGACGCGATCAGCCCACCGCCATCGTTGAGCCCGTGCCCGCCGCGAACTCAAACCCCTACGGAGTGAAGAAGGGCCACGGCCTCAAGGAAGACCAGACCTGGCCGGTGCCGGCCCGCGCATTACCCACCGCCGCCATCCCTTGAAAAGGTCCGTGAAGAGGAATCCCCGCCCCGCAAACTTTCGCGGAAGTTGCGATAAGTTTGCAAAGAAATTCCCGGCGAAAAATTCGCCCGCGGCTCCGACGCGTGTATTTTGACGGTCACATGAAGCCCCCCACCTGCGCCCGCGGGCCGCTCTTCGCCGCGGCTGTTCTGCTTTCCATCGCCCTCACGCCCGTTCGCGCCACCACGATCTACGTCTCGCCTGAGGGGGCCGGGGCGGCGGATGGCAAGTCACCGGAATCGGCCTTCGCCGGCGTGCCGACAGCGCGCGACGCGATCCGCCAGCGGAAATCCGCAGGGGAGACCGGTCCTTTCACCGTCGAGTTGCTGCCCGGCACCTATCCTGTGAAGGAAACCATCCGTTTCGGCCCGGAGGACTCCGGCACGAAGGACGCTCCCGTGACCTACCGCGCCCGCGAACCGCGGACCGCCCGGCTCACCGGCGCGCGCGCGTTCAGGATTTCGGACTTCACGAAACCGGACGAGGACCTGCTGGGCCGGCTTGACCCCGCCGCCCGGCACCGCGTTGTCGTGCTCGACCTCGACGCCAAGAGCGTTTCCCACGCCGATCCTTTCCCGCCCATGTTTTCGGACCGCGGCGGCATCTTCGAATTGTTCGACACCGACGGCCGCTTACCCCTCTCCCGCTGGCCGAACGAGGGCTACACCACCATGGGGGAGACGCTCGACATCGGGGACAAGAACACGCCGGGCACGTTCAAGTTCAAGGACGACCGCCCGCTCCGCTGGCTCAAGAACCCCAGTGTCTGGCTCAAGGGCCAATGGCGCGTCGGGTGGGAAGACCCGGCCATCCGGGTCGACACGATCGATCCCGAGGCGCGCACGATCAAGTTCGCCGCCGGCATCCCCGGCGGCATCGGCTCGAAATACCATAGGCCGAAGGACAACTCGCCCATCGGATCGGGCCAGGAGCCCTGGGCCGCGATCAACCTCCCCGAGGAGATCGACCAACCCGGCGAATGGGCCATCGACTTCGCCAAGCGCAGCCTCATCCTCTGGCCGCGCCACGCCGCGCCGGACGACGAGATCATCATCACGCAGTTCGACCAGCCGGTCATCGCCGTGGAAGGCGCGACCGACCTCGTCTTCGAGAACCTCGTCATCCAGCACTCGCTCGGCGAGGGCATCGTGCTCGAGGACGTGGACCGCTGCCTCGTCGTCGGTTGCATCATCCGCGACATCGCCGGACGCGGCGTCGTGCTGCACGGCATGAACTCCGGCATCCGGAGTTGCGACATCCACGACATCGGGGAGGGTGCAGTCTACGTGAGCGGCGGGGACCGGAAGACGATCACGAAGTCGAACAATTTCGTCCTCAACAACCACCTCCACCACTTCGGCATCCTCAAGCGGCAGTATTCCCCCGGCATCGGGGTCGGCGTCCTCGCCAACCCGGCCGACCCCAAAGCCGTCCGCGACGCCGTGGGCATCCGCTGCGCGAACAACGTCATCCACCACTCGCCGCGCGACGCCTTCCTCTACTCGGGCAACGACAACCTCTACGAACTCAACGAGGTCTACTATTGCGGCTTCGACACCAAGGACACCGGCGTCTTCTACTCATGGCTCGACTGGACGATGCGCGGGAACGTCATCCGTCACAACTTCATGCACAGCACCATCGGCGGCGTGAATCCGGACGACGGTGCCTCCGGCAACATCACCACGGGCAATGTCTTCGCCGGTCCGCGCATCGGCGTCTGGATCGCCTCGGGGCCGGACAACATCACCCGCCACAACATCTTCGTGAAGGACGAGGGCTCGGTCTTCGGCATCGACGACCGAGGCGTCAGCCGCGGCTACGCCACGAACCAGCGCCTGACCAAGCGCGTGGAGGAGATCAACCCGACGCAGGAGCCGTGGAAAAGCGCGCACCCCGAGGTCGCCACCATGCTGACTAACCGTCCGGAACTCCCGTGGCGCACGGAATTCTCGGGCAACCTCATCGTCTCGAAGAACCCCGCGCCCTCGGAACTCAAGATGAAGCCTGAGTTCCGCACGAACCCCGCGATCCTCCTCGAGACGAACAACGTCACGGTCACCAATGACCCCGGCTTCGCCAACCCGTCCGCGTTCGACTACTCGCTTGCCGTGGACAATCCCATCGTCCAGCAGATCCCCGGCTTCCAGCCGATCCCGTTCGACAAGATCGGGCTGCAGGTGGATCAATACCGCACCAACCTCCCCACCGAGGCCCAACGAATGCGCGCCCCCGAATTCTCGCCCTACAAGGAGGACAAGGAGAAGAAGTTCGGCACGCAGGAACCAGCGTAAAGAAAGTAGGAAGGCTGAAGTATGAATGCCTGCCCAAGCCCAAACTCCCCTCACTGAAAACTGAACACTGAAAACCCTCCCGCCCATGCTCCGCTCCCTCATCCTTCGCACTTCATCCTTCATCCTTCTCACCTCGGCGCCTTTCGCCTACGCCGAGGTGGCGCTCCATCCGCTCTTCACGGACGGCATGGTCCTCCAACGTGAGAGCGTCGTGCCGGTCTGGGGCACGACCGCCCCCGGTGAGAAGGTCACGGTCGAATTCGCCGGGCAGACCGCCGAAGCCACGGCGGATGGCGACGGACGGTGGATGGCCAAGCTCAAAGGCCTACCGCCCTCGTCCGAGTCGCGCATCCTCACGGTCATGGGCGCGAACACTCTCACAGTCAATGATGTCGTGGTCGGAGACGTCTTCCTCGCCGGCGGCCAGTCGAACATGGACTCCCCGCTCAGCTCGGGTTCCGCCGCCGAGGCGCTGCCCACGGCGAACGACCCGCTCCTGCGCTTCCTCACCGTGAAGAAATCCGTTGCCGCGGAACCGCAGACTGCCGTCCAGGGCGAATGGCTCGCCACCACCCCGGACAACGCCAAGGGCTTCTCCGCCATTGCTTACTTCTTCGCCAGGGACGTCCGCGAGACCCAGAAGGTTCCTGTCGGCGTGATCCGTTCGGCCTGGGGAGGCACGCCGATCAAGACATGGATGAGCCTCGACAGCCTCCGCAAGGATCCGCCCGTCGCCGCCACGCTCAAGGAATGGGACGACGCTTTTGCCAAATATCAGGCCGTGAAAGACCAACCCGAAGTCATGGAGGCCTACTACAAGGACATGAAGGACTGGGAAACGAACGTCGAGCCCGCCTTCAAGGCAGCGAAGAAGACCCACCCCGAAGCGGTCGCCGCCGCCAAGGCCGCCGGACAGGCCCCGCCGCCCGCCCCCACCCCATCCCGCCCGGAGCCCGTCATGCCGAACCCCATTGCCATGCCCTCGGCCAGCAAGCGCCCGTCGGTCCCGTCGATCAGCTACAACGCCATGATAGCCCCGCTCGCGCCCTACGGACTGCGCGGCATCCTCTGGTATCAGGGCGAAGCGGACGGCAGCCGCGGTCCCGAATACCGCGTCCTCTTCCCGCGCCTGATCGAGGGATGGCGGGCCGACTTCGACCAGCCCGCCCTGCCCTTCCTCTTCGTCCAGCTCCCGGCCAGCGGGACCGACCCCGCCATCGTGGCGGACAAAGGCATGCCCGTCCTCCGCGCCGCCCAAGCCTCCGCCCTCGCGCTGCCCGCCACCGGCATGGCGGTCACGCTCGACATCGGCGAGGCCAAGGACGCCCACCCGGACAATAAACTCCACGTCGGCCACCGCCTCGCCCTCGCCGGACGCAAGGTCGTTTACGGCGAGGATATCGTGGCCGCGGGCCCTACCTACGCCTCGCACGAGATCCGCGAGGGCAAGGTTGCGATCAAGTTCACCAACACCGGCGGCGGACTGATCATCGGACAAGCCCCGTGGCGGGCGAAATCCATGCCTGAGGTTCCGACCGGCAAACTTGCCGGTTTTGCCCTCGCGGGAGCGGACGGCCAATGGTCCGCCGCCGAGGCGAGCATCGAGGGCGACACTGTCGTCGTCTCCAGCCCGTCCGTCCCCCAGCCCGCCGACGTCGCCTACGGCTGGGCCGACTCGCCTTCGGTCAACCTTTACAACAAGGAGAACCTCCCTGCCGCGCCGTTCCGCACGGACGCTGTGCATGGCAGGTGACGACCGGGCGGGCGGCGTGGGGGGCACGGGAAGCAGTGCCGGGGCGGCCAGGACCGGGGGGAGCTGGATCGGATTCGTCGTGGTTCGGGGTCGGTCGACCATGTTCCAGGCGAGGCGCGCCTGCGGACGGAAATCAGTGGATCGGCTGGAGGTTGCGACCGGGTTTGCTTCCTCAGGGATTCTGCGTGGCCTCGACCCGGAAGAACGTGCGGCCGGAGGCGGGCACGGTGAACTGGCGGCGGGTGTAATTGGTCAGCAGGACGCCGCTCTGGTCGGGCGCGTTCGAGATGGTCACGACAACATTGGTCCACGACGGCGTGGCGAGATTGGTCCGGCCTTGGACCTGGTAGGTCAGGGCGTTGGTGTCGGTGATGAAGGAAATGTTCGCGTTCGTGCCGACCTTCGTCGCCTGCAGGAGGGCCGGAGAGCCCTTCGTCGGGTCGCCACCGAAGGCGAACTCCTCCTGGTTGTCGAAACCGTCAGCATCCGGGTCCGCAGCCGGCAGGGCGTTGGTGCCGGTGAGCGAGGGGTAGTTGGTGAGCCAGATGGCGAAGGGGTTGGTCGGCGGGGGCGGCACAGTGCCGACGGAGAGCACCGAGTTGCTTTGGGTGAACAGGTAGGTCACGCCGTTCTCGCCGCGATACCACGTGCCGCCGCTGTTGGTGAAGCCAGCGACGCTGAAACCGCCGTCGTAGGTCTTGGTCGTGCCGGAGGCCACGATGGTCCAACTGTCGCTGGCGTTGGTCGAGGCGTTGGCGAGGTTGAAGACGAAGGTGCCGCGGAGGAAGGCGCTGCCGCTGCCGGTGACGGTGTTGTTCACGCCGGAGTTGCCGATGTTGAAGGTGAGGGAGCCGGAAGGTCCGAGTTCGAGCAGCCCGTTGTTGATCGTGGTGTTACCGCCGTAGGTGTTGGCGCCATTGAGCACCTGGGTGCCGGCACCGGTCTTGGTGAGAGCCATGATGCCGTTCGTCGCCGTCGTGCCGATGAGGCTGTTGAGGCTGGAGCCGGTCACGATCTGGCCGCTGAACGTGTTGTAGTCGCCCGCTTCGTTGCTGATGGTGAGCGTTGCCGTCGCGTTCGAGGCGAGCGTGGCCAAGGTGGTCACGTAGCCGGCCGATCCCGACAGCGACCGGATGGTCTGGCTGTTGACGCCGTTGGTCGTGCCGAGGCTGAAGACGCCCCCCGATTCCACAGTGACGTGGGGAAGAGCACCCGCCGCATTGGTGAACGCATTGCCGGGAGCGAAGGTGGTGATGATGTTGGTGCCGACAGTGAACCCGCCGCCGCCCGCGAACTGAATGCCGGTCACCCCGAAGTTGACCGAAGCGAAATCGGAGGAACCGCCATCGGGGTCCCGCACGAAGCGGAGGCTGCCATTGGTGATGACCGGAGTGAAGAACGTGGCATTGGTGATGAAACGGAGGCTCTCGATGCCGCCCTGCAGGGCGCCGGCAGCGTTGGTGTAGGCGCCTAGCGCCACCGTCCGGGTAGCTCCGCCGAGGTTGATGAGGTTGGCCCCCAAGGAAACGCGGCCGTTGAGACCGCCGCGGGGCCCTTTGTTCACGCCGAAGTCGCCATTCACGGAAATGTTCGTAGCGTTCAGGGTCTGGCCGCTGCCGCCGAGGAGTCCGCCACCGTTGATGGTAAGGCCACCGACGCCGAAGGGACTGGCGATGATGTCGCTGCCCGAAAGGACGGTGGAGGAGCGCAGCTGCATCCAGCCTCCGTTGATCGCAGCCCCGCCGGAGAAGTCATTGGGCCCGAGCAGTGCCAGTGTTCCCGCCCCCGTCTTCGTGAGCCCCCCGGGTCCGGTGAGTTGGGCCACCGAATTGGTGATGGAGACAGTGATTCCGGCTCCAACCTCAAGCCCAGCGCCGCCGCTCCCGAGGGTCAGGCCGCGGTTGGGATTGAACGTGATGTTGTTGGTCCCAGTGAAGATGATTTTGCTGCCGTTGGAAACAATGAGGGCGTCGGACGTGAATACGCCGGGCGCCGCCCCGATGCGGTTGTCTCCGACACTGATCGAAACCGCCCCCGCTTCAAGGGTCGCTCCTCCCGTGAAAGTGTTGTTCGTATTGAGGGTGAGCGTGCCCGCGCCTGTCTTGACCAACCGGCCGCTGCCGCTGATGGCGTTGGAGGCGAAGGACACTCCCTGCACGAGATCGTCGCTGCGATTGAAGATGAGGACACCGTTGTTGGCAATGGCTCCCGAGCCGACGTTGCCAGTGGTGCCGCCCTCGCCGACCTGAAGGACGCCGCCGCTGATCGTCGTGGTCCCGGTGTAGGAGTTGGAGCCGGTGAGGATCTGCGTGCCCGCACCGGCCTTGACCAGCGAGATGGCGACGTTGGTGTTGGACGTGCCGAGGGTGGCGTTGAGCAAGGTGCCGGTGAGGATGCTGCCGGAGAAAGTGGCGGCGTCCGAGGCGCTGGCATTGGAAATCGTGAGCGTGCTGGTCACGCTGGAGGTCGAGTTGGCCAAGCTGGTAACGAGACCGTCTCCGGAGAGGGTGCGGACGCGGATGTTGCGCGCGTTGACGTCGGTCGACATGTTGAAGATGCCATTGGTCTCGACGGTGAATGAAGGAGGAGCGTTGGTCTCCCAAGCATCGGAGGTGGCGAACGTGGTGATGATGTTGCTGCCAACCGTGATGGCGGCATCCGCAGAAACGATCATGCCCGCGGAGAAGTTGACCGAGGCGTAGTTGGTGGGATCGCCGGTCTCGTCACGCACGAAGCGGATGGTGCCGTTGGTCAGGGTGGCGGGCACGAGGCTGTTGGAGAGGAAGCGGAAGCTTTCCTGGCCGCCGGCGAGGGAACCTATTGCGTTCGTCCACCTCCCGAGGGTCACCGTGCGGGTGCCGCCTTGGAGGTTGATCAATCCCGCGACGCTCAGCCGGCCATTGTCGGTCGCGCTGTAGGCGCCGAGATTGACGGCAAAGTTGCTGTTGACCAGGAACGTCGGAGGGTAAAGCGCACCGGCGCCGCCCGGCATGATGCGGCCGCCGTTGATCGTGATGGTGCCGGTGCCGAAGGATCCGCCAAAGTTGGTGCCGTTGGTGACAGCGGAATTCGCGCCCGGACGGATGGTGCCCTCGTTGAGGGTGACACCACCTTGGAAGGTGTTCGTCGTGCCGAGGTTCAACGTGCCCGACCCGCTTTTTACGATGCTGCCGGTGCCATTTATGGCGCCGTTGAGGAAAAGACGACCCGGGGCGGTGGAGATGGTGGTGGCTCCGTTGATGGTCAGCGCGCTGGTGATCGTGGCGGAGTTGGAACCGGCATTGGTGAGGCCGCCCGTGAGCGTGAAGGCGTTGCCCGTGATCGTGTAGGCGCCCGCGTTGGTGGCGAAGGACACGCCGCCAACATTGTAAGAGGAGAACCCGTTGGTCAGCGTGATGATGCTGCTATTGGCGAAGGCCCACGAGGTGCCGTCGGACGGAGCCACCCCACCTTGCCAGTTTGCACCATTCGTGGTCTGCCCGTCGGCGGGCGCGGTGCTCCAAGTGGTTTGGGCTTGGACACCGGGTGGCCAGGACAAGGCAGCGGCGAAGACAGCGGCGAGGAGGAAATTCGGGGTCGAAGGACGGATGGAGGAGAGGGGGGAGGTTTTCATGAGGGTTATGGCTTTACAAAATAGCTTCGTTCGCGGGCAATCCCAGCAGACAGGTCATATATGTCCGAGATTTAATGATAATTTTGCGCAGGCTCGGGACTCACCATCCCCGCGCCATGATCTCGGCGGCGAGGACTTCGGCGATGATCTGCTGGCCGGCATCGTTGAAGTGGACGTTGTCCGAGCGCAGGCTGCGCGGCGGGATGTCGGCTGCGCGGTCGATCTGATCGTTGACATCAACCGTGGCGTTGCGGATGAGTGCGGTGCGGACGTCGACAAAATTGTCGGGAAATTCGAGGCGGAGAAGGTGGTTGAGGTTGATCGAGCCGTAATAGTAACCGCTCCCGAGGGACTCTCCGCCACCATTGGTCACCGAGACGATGAGAAAACGGGCGTCGAGCGCTTTGATCTGCCGCACGGCGGCGCGGATATCCGCGTAGACCTCGTGGGGGCGGGCATTGTTATTCCGCCCCATCCAGAGGATGAACGTGTCCGCATCGCGGTCGGTATGCGTCCGCAGTCTAAGCGAAGTCGGGCCGCCGGGATGGGTCCAATCGAGCACAAACGGCCCTTGCACCGCGGTGGCCCCGGCAAAGTCAGCGCCGAGCGAAACCGGCGTGAGGCCCGGCTTGCCCAAGACCGCGCCGGTGTAGTTGTAGACCATCGAAATGGCATTGCCGCCGGGCGTCGCGGCGAGGGAGAAGCCGCCGGAGTCCACATCGCGCACGTGGTAAAGCTGTCCGGAAAAAAGACCCGGGGGAGCGGCCCCGCGGCGGAACCAGACGGTGTCGCCGGCAACGAAAGGGTGCCCCGGCGAGTCGAATCGCGCACTCGGGGCAGCGGATGAGGCGGCGACCGTGAAGGCCACATCCGCCTCGACGAGGGAAAAACCGCCGGCATCCGCACCGCGCACGAAGTAGGTCTTAGCGACAACGAGCGGCGAAGGGAGAGGCCCGGCGGGAAACTGGACGACATCACCGTCGGCGAACGGGTGGCCCGGAGCGAGGAGGCGCGAAGAGTTGGCGGCGCGGCTGGAGGTGACGGACGCGGCGAGCGGCGTGCTCGATTCGCCGATCTTCACCCCGCGATTGAAGAACTCGACTTTCGAGACCTTGGCAAGGGTGGCAGCGTAGGCAGCCCAGTTGCTGCGCTGGCTGGTGCTCATGATGCGCGCGTGGGTGGTGCGTGAGGCCACAATGCGCAACGGCGTCCCGGCGGGCGTGGAGGCAGCCTGGGCCGGGTAGGGCGAGGTGATGGTGACTCCGGCCATGCGCTCCGCGATTTGCATCGAGTTGTCGCCACCGATGCCGCAATTCTGCGTGGCGCGACTGCCGGGAAGGAGTGCCGGGAGTTTGCTCACATAGGTGCCGGGGTTACCCGTCAGGCTGTCGCCCCAGCAGGTGATGAGGGAGGATGGAACGGTCGGCACCCTCGGGACGGACTTCAGACGGTAAAGTCGCATGGGACCTCCGCGCTGATCGAGGGCCTGGCGCAGACCGGCCATGTTGGTGGAAGCGAGCACGGAAGTCTGCCAGCCAGCCGGAGCAGTCCGATCCTCGAGCGCGGAGCCGACATCGAGGAGCGAAGGGTTTTCCGGCCACGCGAGCCGGATACCCCCGGGTGCCGGTGTCAGGGCCAGACCGGTGCGATCGGGCACAAGCGGATTGCCGGCGGTCAGGTATTCCCAAAGGTTACTCCGCCCGTCCGCATCCGGATCGTGCGCCGTTCCACCGGATGTCCCGCGCAGCCTCCCGGCGAGACCGGAAAGGGCACGCCACTCCTCGAATGTGCTGAACGCGGGAGCGGACGGATCCGGCAGGAGAGGAACTCCGCGGACGGGGTTCGGGGTCTGCGAACTGGTGGTGTTGTGGAACGCGACCGCGCGACACTCATAGGGCTGCCCGGTGACGAGTCCGGTGATCGTGTGGGTCGTAGTATTGGGCGGCAGATTGTCGATCGTGACCCAGGCTGTGACTCCCTCGGCGCGGTATTGGACCCGGTAGCGCGTCTCGGTCTCGAACAGATCGAGCCAGCGCAGGGTGAGAGATGTCGCATCGGTCGATTCGATCGTGTGAAGGAACGGGGCAGTGAGGCTCAAGGTCTCGTCTTCCGCGATGGTGATGGTCGCCGAGGCCGGCAAGCCGACCGTGTAGGCCGGATCAGGCGCGACGGTGGCCACCACCGTCTCAAGGACATCGGCTTCGGCCACCGCGTCGTTGATCGGGTGCAGCGGCAGATCAAGGAAGGCCTCGCCCGCAGGGATGACCACGCTCGCGGGCAGCGTCTCGTAGTCAACGCCTGCCGTGGCAGTGCCACCGAAGGTCAGCCGGACGGTCAGGGGCTGACCCAAGTCCCCCCCCGCCCGACCGAGCCGCAGTAGTCCCTCATAGCTTCCCGCCTCGGAGGCAGCTCCATCCGGCGCCGTGATGCTGACCGTCTGCGCGCCCCCCCAACTGACCGTTGATGCAAGCAGCAAAGCCACAAGCAGAACGGGGAACGAGGGGGGGGAAACGGGAAGGCCGGAAGTCATGGGGGGACTCGGAGGATGACCCATCAAATTAAAACAGAATCCGCCACGCGCAAACTCCACCAATGGCAGGTAATGGCAGAGATTGCAGGAGCGGGGAAAGCTGACGCGGCAGATTGCACACGGCGACTTCTGTTTGTAGCGGCTCCGTGAGCGCCGGCCTTGCGGACGTTTCTTTAGCACCGACGCACATGGAGCGCCGCTACACGCGAAACCATCGGGAAGATGCGCGGTAGGAGCGCGGACGACCCCCATCGTCCGCGCCCCTCCGCACTACCCCAAATCAAAGGGTGCCCCGGCGGCTTTGGACCAGCGCGTCAAGTGGCGGCGCAGGGGCCAGAGGCAGAGGCCGAGCAGGCCGATGGCGGCCAAGACCGTCGAGGGCTCGGGAATGGCGGTGATGGTGAAGGTGCTGCTGCCGCTGTCCCAACCGGAGTTGAACGCGCTGCTGAATGAGAACAAGCTAGTGTTGTTCACTGTGCTGGTCAGGTCGCTGCCGACGAACTTCAGCACGTTGCCGGCGAGGAAGTTGTTGACCGTCAGCTTGAGCGTCGGCGAGTAGGTGCCGAAGGTCAGGGTGCCGATCTCGCCGGTGCCGTAGTCGAGGAACGAGGCCTCGGTGAGGGTGAGGTCGCCCATGACTTCGTTCACGCCGCTACCGCGGGCGATCGTGCCGCCCGAGAGGGTGATGGTGGCGGTATCGTTCACCTGATCGTTCTTTGCGATCAAGAGGGTGGCTCCGGTGCGAACGGTAATGCCTGAGGTGCCGCCGGCGGCTTGGCCGCTGGTGGCGTTGAGTTGCAGCGTGCCGCCCGTGACAGCCGTGGCGCCCGTGCGACCGCTACCCGCCGTAAGCGTGAGGGTGTTTGCACCGAGCTTCCAGAGCTCGCGGGAATTGGCGATACCGGTGCCGTAGCTGAAATTGCCGGCTGTAGTGTCGATGCCGACGATCGAGCCGACGTTCATCGTGTAGCCCGTGGCGGTATTGCTGATGATGGTGTCGATCGTGGCTTCATCGTAGCCGCCCGAGCCGCCGACGCCCAAGCCGATGACGGCGTTGGACTGAACGGTAACCTGAGAGTTGACGGACTTCGCATTGGTGTTGGCGAAGGTGAGCACGCCTGCGGCAACGGTCGTCGCCCCGCCGTAGGTGTTGTTGCCCGAGAGGACCTGGGTGCCGGCACCCGTCTTGGTGATCGCGATGGCCGCGTTGGTGGCGGTGGTGCCGATGGTCGCGTTCAGCTCCGAGCCCGTGACGATCCGGCCCCCGTAGTTGAAGTTGTCACCCGCTTGGTTGCTGATGGTCAGGATGGCGGTGTTGGTGGAGGCCGCGTTTGCCAACGTGGTGACAAAGCCGGCCGTGCCCGCGAGCGAGCGGATGGTTTGGCTATTCACGCCGTTGCTTGTGCCGAGATTGAAGATGCCTCCGTCCTCGGTGGCCACATGCGGCAACACTCCGTTCGTGTTAACGAAAGCGTTGCCGGGACCGAAGGTCGTGATGATGTTTGTCCCAACGATGAACCCGCTGCCTCCGGCAAACTGAATGTTAGTTACACCGAAGTTCACTGAGGCGAAGTCCGAGGATGAGCCACCGGCGTCGCGCACGAACCGCATGGTGCCATTGGTGATCGTCGGGGTGTAAAACGTGGCGTTGGTGATGAAACGGAGGCTTTCGATGCCACCCTGCAAGGAGCCTGCTGCATTGGTGTAACCACCGACGCTCACGGTGCGGGTTGCGCCGCTAAGGTTGATCAAGTTTGCCCCCAAGCTGAGACGACCATTCAAACCCCCTCGAGCACCCTGGTTGACAGCGAAGTCGCCGTTGACGGTGATGTTGGTGGCGTTCAGGGTCTGGCCGGCGCCAAGGATGCCGCCGCCGCTGATGGTGATGTCACCGACGCCCAGCGGGCCGGAGACAATGTTGCTGCCGGACAAGATTGAGCTGGATTGCAGGCGGATGAAGCCCTCGCTGATGAGGGTGCCACCGGAGTAAGTGCTGGCGGAACCCAAACTGAGCGTGCCAGCGCCAGTTTTGGTCAGGCTACCTCCACCAGCGATGACCTGGCCGGCTCCGACCGAGGCGGTTTGACCTGAGGAGACTTCCAAGCCGCCACCGCCGGTGCCGAGCGTGATGCCGCGATTGGCGTTGAAGGTGAAGCCCGTGGTGGTGACGAGTTTGCCGCCGTTAGTCAGCGTGATTGAGTCCGACGTGAAGGCGCCCGGGGCCGCGCCGAGGCGCGTGTCACCAGCTATGGCAACTGCACCCCCGCCGATGAGGGTCTTCCCAGTGAAGCCGGTGCTAGCTGCGCTAAGGGTGAGGGTGCCCGTGCCGATCTTGCGGAGGGTGCCGCTGTTGCTCAGGGAGCCGCTGACTGTAGGGTTGAACCCCGCAGTGTCGAAGGTGCCGGTGACCCCGGCGTTGATGGCGATACCGCGGTTTGCGCCCAGTGTGGGTGCGCCGAAGAAGGAAAGCGTGCTGTTGCCCCCGAAGGTGAATTGGTTGGTCGCCGATCCAGGCAGCGCGCCCCAGGCCGCGCCGTTGTCGATGGAGATCGCTCCGGCGTTGATGGTGACGCCGCCAGTGTAGCTGTTGACTCCGGTGAGCGTGAGGGTGCCCGCCCCGTTCTTGATCACGTTACCGGAACCGCTGATGCCCGAACTGGTGAAGTCGGTGCCTTGGGCGATGTTGTCGCTGCGGTTGAAGATAAGTGTGCCGTTGTTCACGAAGGCACCGCTGGTGCCGAGGCTGCCGGTGGTTCCGCCGTTGCCGATTTGGAGCGCACCCCCGCTGATGGTGGTCGTGCCCGTGTAGTTGTTTGATCCGGCGAGCGTAAGGGTGCCTGCTCCGGCCTTGGTCAGAGCCAAGGTGACGTTGGTGGCGGACGTGCCGAGAGTTTCGTTGAGCAGATTGCCTTGAACGAGCCGTCCGGAGAACGTGGAACTGTCGGAGGCGGAAGTGTTCGAGACAGTGAGGGTGCTGGACTGTGCTGCTGCGGCGTTGGCCAAGCTGGTCACGATGCCGGCACCGGAGAGGCTCTGGACGCGGGCGTTGCGGGCGTTGACGTCGGTGGAGAGGTTGAAGTAGCCGCCCTCCTCCACGGAAACGAGGGGATTGGTGGTGGTGCCCCACGGGTCGCTTGAAGCGAAGGTGGTGATCACGTTCGAGCCGATCGTGATGCCGACGTTGGTGCCGATGGCCATGCCGCCGGAGAAGTTGACGCTGACGAAGTCGGAAGCGGTGCCGGCCGCATCGCGGGCGAAGCGCACAGTGCCGTTGGTGATGGTGGCGGCAAGGAGGTTGTTCGAGAAGAAGCGGAAACTTTCCTGTCCGCCCAACAGAGTGCCGAGCGCATTGGTCCACCGGCCGAGGGTGATCGTGCGGGTGCCCCCGGCAAGGTTCATGATACCGGCGAAGCTGGCGCGGCCGTTGTCGCTGCCGTTGTAGATGCCCGCGTTGATGGCGAAATTGCTATTGACCAGCATGGTGGGCACGTATAGGGCGCCGGCGCCACCGGGCATGATGCGGCCGCCGTTGATGGTGAGCGTGCCCGTTCCGAAAGAACCGCCCGTGACAGTGCCGGAGGAAACGACCGAGTTGGCGCCCATGCGGATGGTGCCGTCGTTCAGCGTGACGCCCCCAGTGAAAGTATTGGTAGCCTGGAGGGTCAGCGAACCGGCGCCATTTTTGACGATGCTGCCGCCCGAACCACCGACCACACCGTTAAGAACGAAACGATGGTTAGTTGAGGTTCCGCCGAAATCCGCAACGTTGCCGTTCAAGTAGAAATTGGTGTTGAAGATATTCTGGCTGGCCGCATTGGCACGGAAGAGCACGGTGGCGGCATCGATGCCAACTTCCACGTTCACGTTTTGGCTGCCGGTGCTGTTGTTGGTGAAGCCCTCGCCGCTGGTGCGGAAGCTCCAACCACCACCCGACGAGGAGTTGTAGGTGCGGGTCGAGGAGGCGGAACTTTGGATCTCGAGGCTGGCGAGCCAGAAGAACGTCCCGTTGACCGTCATCGTGAGGTTGCTGTTGTGACCGATCTTGACGAAGTTCGCGGTGTTGACCGGATTGTCCGGGCGGTTTTGGCTGTTGCCGTCGGTGGCATAAAACCAAGGCAAATTCCCCGGGCTATCGTCCCACCAAAGTCCACTCGTGTTCTCGCTGCGGCTGAAGACGGTCTGTTGGGCGGAGGCGTCGTTGGTGGGCCAGCACGCTGCGATGGCGAGGGTTGCGGCGATGGTCAAACGTCCGGCGGAGCGGAATCCGCGGAAGGTGGAGGAGGTTGGGGGTTTTTTCATGGTTGTGGTCGGGGTGTGTGGGGAGTGGATGGGAAGAATAGGACGATCCGTTAGGCCGGTGGCCTTGCGCAATAACGGCTTCAGGCAAAGAAAGAGAGGGTTTGCAAAGGATTGCTGATTTTTGTGTCTGCCGCGGGGTCCGGCCCGCGGTCAGTGTCACCAGCGGTAGTAAAGTTGGTTGGTCGGGCTGTAGGCGTTGTATTGCGGGTTGGCCGCGGAGGATTGGTCGCCGGCGATGGACTCGATGTGGTAGTCGCCGAAAAGGTAATAGGCTTTGTTGTTGCGGGAGATCCGGTAGGAGGACTCGACGTCGCGGGCGAAGGTCGGGGCTTGCGAGGGAATGAAGTCATGGCCGCCCGCGCGGTTCTTCTCGCCGACGATGACCAGCTTGCTGAGGTTCGGGGCGCGCAGAAGAAAACCCTGGAAATTGTTCATGTTCGCCGAACCCGAGTTGTAATAGAGGTGGTTGTTCATGCCCCAGGCGGTGCCCCAGTAATATTGGCTGTTGGGATTGAAACTCCGTCCGGGAGGCATCTGGGCGAAGCGCTTCGAATACCAAAGGGGGCGCTTGTTCCAGTTGTAGATGGAGTTCTTGCTGAAACTCGAAAGCGGCTCAAGGTAGCGGTCCACACTCTCCATGAAACTGTCCCGCTCCTGCGAGTCGCCCGGCACAGGGGCGTTGCGGTTGGGGATGCGCCCGTTGTTTTCGCCCGCATAAATGGCGATGGCCGAACCGATCTGCCGCAGGTTGCTCAGGTCGGCCGCGTCGCCCCCCCGGTCCAACGCGGCTCCGGTGACGGGAATGGCGATGGCGGCCAGAATCGCGGTGATCGCGACGACGACCAGCACCTCGATGAGGGTGAAGGCCGGCGCCTGACCGGCCGGAGTGGTGCGGAAGTTGGCTTTCACCGGGGGCAGAGGAAAAAGGCGTCAGTTCTGCAGAATCGTGATCTTGCCGATCTTGCCCTTGAACGGACGGCCGGCGTTGCCTTTGAGGCCAACGAAAACGGCCGATGGCTCGGTGATGATCGGGCGGTCGAATTGAACGCGGGACGTCTGGCCGTTGCCCTCGACCACAAGCTCGCCTTCGCTGATGTTGACCGTCACCTTGGTCCAACTCTCCGGCTTCGCTTCCACCCGGGCCGCGACGTAGTTGCCCTTGTTCACCTCCGTATCGAAGTAAAGGATGATGTCCAGTTTCTGCGTGGCGGCAATGTAGCGCACCTCCAAGCCGGCCGTGCTGAAGGCCGTCATGTCCTCGGTTGTAGGGTCAGGACAGACGCTCAATTCCACTCCCGTGCCGGCATTGATCCGGACCTTGGATTCCCCCGTGCTGCGCACCGCCTTGGTCTGCTGCCCGCCAAAAACCAGGGCCCCACCCTCAGGAAACTCCGCGGATCGCTCGATCGCCGCATCGGACTCCGCGGTGCCCTGCAGGTTCATCCCGCCTACGGTGTCAGGGATGGTCACCGTGCCACCGGAACTCGTGCCATCGGCGGGATTCCATTCTGCGATGGGCGCGGCGTGGAGATTGGTGGCCACGGTCAACAAGGTGGCCAGAACGAGGAAACACGCAGGGAACGCAGATTTGATGATGAGGGGCATGGGATGGAGGGGATTTGAGCGACTTCAGGCAGTCGGCGGAGTTAACCTCCACGAGAACCTGACGAGTCGCTGGCTGGCAACATTGCACCGAACGTCCCGCACGCCAACCGGGATTACCGGCAAGAGCCAGAGAATCTATGACGTTTCTCGCAATTTATTGCGCTGAACCTTCCGGGTAGTTTCGCCCATGACGAACTCCGGAGGCAGGAGGACCGAGCGGGAAACCTCCCGCGGGGTCTGCAACCGGTTGACCAACCGGCGCAGGGCGGCCGCACCCAACTCCTCGCTGACCACATGCATCATGGTCAGCGGCGGAAGATGGTTGCGGTCTTGATAGCGCTCGCTGCAACTGGCCACTGCCACGTCCCGCGGCACCTTGAGCCCCTTCTGGAGCAGAAAATCCAGGAGGCTGGAAGCGGTGCCCGCCGAGGAACAAATCCATGCATCAACCCCCTGTTTGATCCGGCCCAGCACCTTGGCGCCCCAACCATCGTCAGCGAACTCTCGGTTGGTCAGCGATTGCTGCAAACTCACCGGGCAGATATCGCGGGGATCCTGCGGCATCCCCAAGCGGAGCAGGCTTTCAAAATAGGCGGCCAAGCGCGAGCGCGACCAGGTCACTTGGCGACAATAGCCGAAGAAGCCGATCTTGCTGTGCCCGCCCGCCACTAAGTGATCGAGCAAGGCATCCACGCTGCGGCGATCATCGACCCCCACGTGATCCGCCTCGGTGGAAGAGTATTGGTAGACGATCGAGACGGTGGGAAAACGTTCGGCGATCCGCGCGGCCACCTCGACCGGCCAGTAGTGGATGAGCACCACCCCGTCAACCATGCCGGCCCTCATGGCCACCGGCTGGCGTTCGTGATCGAGCACGGAACTGCAGTCGTCCGGCTGCACATGATGGGACAGGACCGCGAGGTTCATGGCGATGGAGGTGCGGCTCATCCCGGTGAGGAAACCCTGATCGGTGCCGGGCGCCACCGAGGTGGCGAGGGCGAGGATCTGGTGCGGGCGGGCGTGGATATCGGGCCCTTGGAGGCCCGGCAGGACGTAACCCAGTTCCCCGGCTTTCTCCAAAACAAGGCGTCGGGTCTCCGGATGGATTCCGTCGGCATTGCGGATCGCCCTCGACGCGGTTGAAACGGAAAGCCCGAGCGAGCTGGCAATGGTGGTGAGGTTGGCTCCGGGGGAGGGTTTTCTGGCCATAGGGGATAGGGGTTGAATGTCACTATGCGCCATCATTGTTTCCCGGCAAGCCAAAGATATTTTGCGAAAAGAAGCGCTAGCGAGTGGCCAAAACTCAGGACAAGGCGTTGCGCCAAATGCCGAAGGTGTAAGCCACTCGTCCTACAGCCTGACATGGAGGCATGGGCGTGAGCAAAGCTGCCGCGTCCGTCCGGGACCATCTGAGAAATCAAACCAGAGCAAGCGGCGTGCCCTTTGCTGCTCTGCTTGAGCGGATTGTGGTCGGGCGACGGCTGTGGCGGTTGATCCGGTTGGGTCCGGGCTCGTCTCGCCCGCCCCGTGATCTGGAACTACTTGGAACCCGGAGTCCGTCGATGGAAGGGCTGCGCAGCCGAGGAAAGCAGCAGGCGGAACTGGTTGGCCCACCAACCGTGGCAACTGGTGCGGCCGGCAAAGAGTCCGAGTTGCTGCTCCTTGATCCTATTCTCCATCTCTCCTCGTGCGCAGTAGATCTCGTCGTAGATCTTGCGGGGTTCGCCCTCCAGGCTGGTGAGAATGAAGCGCGGGTTGGCCCCCTTCTCGGTGTGCTCGGCTTTGGCCATGACCTGGCGCGACCGATCCCGACTCGCCGCCGCGTAGTCCAAGCGCGTGAAGTGACGTTGCTTCCCCTTGGTCGCGGCGAAGGCCGCGGCCGCTTGCCTCATGGGCTCCTGGAGCAGGGCCAGCAACCGCGCGTTCTTGGCCAAGCCCACCACGTATCCGGCCAACGACTTCCCCGACATCCATGCCGCGACCGAAGCCATGTTCGAGGCGGCGGGGAAGAACGGCATGAGTTTCGCCGCCTGCTACGAGGACCGGACGCTCAAGATCATGCTCGACCAGGGCAAGATCACGCCCGACCAGGTGCCGGACCTGCTGCGCGCCGACCTCAAATGGGCAGCCGACCATTGGTTCCCCGCCGGGCATCACCAACGTTTCCGGGACAAGCCCCTGCTGCTCACCTTCGGGCCGCTGGAGGTCAAAGACCGGGAGACGTGGAGCCAAGCCCTGGACCTCCCCAGCGGCCGCCCCGCTTTCTTCGCCCTGCACCACCTGTGGCAGGGCGTGGGTGCCGATGGCGGCTTCTCCTGGGTTCACACCGAACCGTTCGACGGCGAACCTTTGCCCGACGTCATCCAGCGCCGGCTCGCCGCGACCCACGAATTCCGCTCCAAGAACCCCGACGAATCCATCCCTTCCGCCTACCCGGGATGGCGGGACATCTACGAGGTAAGCTACCACGAACCGCTCGACCGCCGCGACGGCCGAACGATGCGCGAGACCCTGCAGGCCGCAATGGATGGCCCGTGGCCCATGGTGCAGCTCGTGACGTGGAACGATTACGGCGAAGGCACGGTGATCGAGCCGACCCACGAATAGGGCTACGACGCCCTCGAAGCGATCCA
This sequence comes from Chthoniobacterales bacterium, assembly GCA_041736875.1. Classification (GTDB taxonomy): domain Bacteria; phylum Verrucomicrobiota; class Verrucomicrobiia; order Chthoniobacterales; family JACTMZ01; genus JACTMZ01. The sequence goes on from JBGSSV010000194.1 coordinate 24,760, forward strand.
AGAAGCACGCCGGAGGGAGATCGGCGAGGCGTTCACCTTCACCGCCGACGACCTCCGCCTCCCCACCCGACTGCTCGCCCTCCGGCGAACACCCGGCGCTTCCGCCGGCGAGGTTGACCGGATCTCCGACCTGCTGGTCGCCGGCCGAACCGAGGAAGCGCGGGCCCTGCTCGACGCCATTTCGGCAAAGACGAGCACACCTTGAGCACCTCGCCCGATGAGGGATCGGATTGAGCCGCAGCGAGGCACCGTGCTCGCATGCCCGGATATTGCGAAAATCATGAGAAAGGTCCGGATACCGCGCGAAACCTTGCCCGGGGGGCCGCTTCGAGGTAACGTCGTAAGTCGCATGGGCACGCCGACTTCCGCAGGATCGACGATGCTTGGTTGCCATTCGGATCCCGCGCGCGCAGCCACCCCCAACGGACCCTCCGGCCTTGGTTGGCCAGTTTAGTTCTTGGCTCGTTTGGTTTGTTTGGCTTTTGTCTGGCATGGATTTCTGGGGGTGGTCTACTGGTGTTACCTCCTGTGAAGACGAAACGCCTCATCGCGATCCTGCTACTTATGATCTTGCACCAGCAGCCCGCCCATTCGACCGAGTCCCCCTACACGGTGGACCAAGCCGATCCGACGACGATCGAGAAGAACGAGAAAAATTGGATGGCCGACACCCGCTTCGGCATGTTCATCCATTTCGGCCTTTATTCGATCCCCGCGGGCGTCTGGCAGGGCGAGGAAATGGGGCGAAATCACTACGCCGAATGGATCCGCACCCAATGGCGGTGGCCGCAGCCATCGGGCGGCATTCCCAAAAAGGATTACGACACCCTGCTGGCTCAATTCAACCCCACCAAGTTTGATGCCGACGAATGGATCGGCCAGGCCGCCAAAGCCGGGATGCGTTACTTCGTCATCACGAGCAAGCACCATGACGGCTTCGCGCTGTGGGATTCCGCGGTCTCCGACTACGACATCGCCTCAACCCCTTTCGGCAAAAACGGACGTGATCCGCTGGCCGAACTCGCCGCCGCCTGCCGCAAACAAGGCGTCAAGCTCGGCTTCTATTACTCGCATTGGCAGGATTGGGAGCATCCGGGCGGGGCCCTGCCCCCGTGGCCCGAGATCAAAAACGACCCGCCCCTCAAACAGCCCTCCGATGAGGAGTTCGGAAAATACTGGGAGGAAAAATGCCTGCCGCAAGTTGCCGAGCTCATCGAGCGCTACCAGCCCGACATGTTCTGGTTCGACACCTGGGGCAAGGGCGCGAAAAATCAAGTAACGGCTCCGCGCCGCGATCAGCTCATCAATCTCATCCGCGACAAGGCTCCGAACTGCATGATCAACGGACGCATCGCGTCGCACGATCCGGCGGGAGCCGATTTCATCTCCATGGGCGACAACCAGTTTCCCGATGCCAGCAACGCGCCCAAGGTCCCGTGGGAGACACCCGGCACGATGAACCACGCCTGGGGCTATCACCGCCTCGACTTTCAATGGCGCTCCTTCGGTCAACTCCTTGATGCACTCATCAACAACGCGCACCACGGCGGCGCGGTTACGTTGAATGTCGGACCTCTGCCGGACGGCTCGTTCCAGCAGGCCGCCACGCGCCGGTTGAAGGAATTTGCCGCGTGGATGGAAATCAACGAATCGGCGCTCCAGCCAACGGGGCGAAGTCCGTTTGCGAAGGATGCCTTGCCGGAAAACGTCCGCGCCACGGTGGGCACCGATGCATCCGAGCCCCATTTCAACCTCTTCCTGCTCAAGCCGCTGCCAGCCGGTGACCTTGTTCTGCCCCAGCCGCTCAAGTTGGAAAAACCCTCCACCAAGTTCCGTGCCCAAGTGCTCGAAACCCACGAACTGCTGCCGGTCAAAATCGACGACGAAGGAAAACTCGTCATCAGCATCCCGAAGGACCTTGCTGGTGTCGATCACCCAGTTATCCGCGTCGGTCCCGCTTCATCCATCCCCGCCCTCTACGAAGACGGAACTCCGGTGGGGCCGGTCAAACCGGGGACAATGCAGAAGTAATCCACTCCTGAGAAAAAGCCCCTCAAGCCGGCGTTTTTTTGGTGTTTTTCCAATAAACTGCTAGTTTGAAAGTTGTCTGTCCCCCTCCCCCGGAGATGTCGGCTCTTACCCCCATCAGCTCTTGTCGGCTCCGCCGTGCGATTGTCGCGCCGGCGACCTTGGCATTGGCGCTGTCCGCCCCGATTTCGCTGAACGCAGCGATCATCCAGGCCACCAACGTCACGGAAGTCCTCGGGCCGACGTTTTTCATCGACGATGCCGCGAATGGCGGCACGGACACGGACATCAACCAGCCGGGCACGGCCGTGCTCGAGCGCTCTTTCACCGGGCTGCTGGCCCGCAACCAAGGGCCCGCCCGGGTGACGTTGACCGGCTTCGGCTTCGCCACGCACACCAGTGCGACAGCCAACGACGCCACCTCGGTGTCGGTCGCCTTCACCTATCTCGGAGCTGACGAGGCCCTCGGTGGTGGTGACGACGTGGTCATCGGCAATACCACGGGCAGTTTTACCTTCGTTGACCCATTGGTGAACACAAATGCGGAATACGCCTTGGCTTTCAACACCCCTCTGTCGAGCGATCTCGCGATCACCGGCACGCGTTTCCGCATCGTGGTAACCCCGTCCAACCCGACAACCAACGGATCGTTGAAGCTCAAGGCCGTCGCACCCGCCTACAGCCCAGCCACCGGTCCCAAGGTTAGCGTCGCGGGCGTGGTTGCCCCCGTGATCAACCCGAACAGGGTGAACCTCGCAAAGTTTCAGGCCGTCTCGGCCACCAGTTCGGCGGGTCAGCGCCTCGCCACTTATCTCAACGACGGGGTAGCGGGGAACGACAACCGCTGGCAGGGCAGCAATTCGACTTGGCAGTGGATCCGCGTGGATTTCCCCTTCCCGGTGGAAGTCGGAAGCGCCCATGTTTTCACCGGGGTGGATGACGGCTTGGCCATCACCAATTACGGCCTCCAGTTCTGGAACGGAACCACTTGGTCCAACATCCCCGGAGGCTCGGTCACGGGAAACACCAACGTGGAAAGGAACCTTGTTTTCTCCAACGCGGTGACCGCCGCATCCTTCCGGTTCATGAGCGCGGAGAGTTCACTCCGCGTGCGCGAACTGGCCTTTTTCCCGACCAACGGCCCCGCCGGCTTCCCGCTCGGCACCGATGTCACGGTCAATCTTGCCCACCAGCGCCCCGTGCTCGCCTCGACCAACAGCGCCGGAAATTTCCCCCTGTATGCCGTGGACGGACGGGCCACGTCCTTCAGTTGGCAAACCACCACGGCAGGCACCAACACGCTTGACCTAGATCTGCGGGTGACCACGAAAATCGGCAGCGTCCACCTGTATTCGGGTTCGGCCGGCGTCGCCCCGCTGGCCGATTTCACGCTGAAATACTGGGATGGTGCGTCGTGGGTGAACATCCCCGGCGGCACGATCACGGCGAACGCGGCGGCCGACCGCGTTGTCACTTTCAGCATGCCCGTCACCACCAGCATGGTCCGTCTCGAGTTCAACAATCCCGGCACGACATCCATCCGAGAAATCTGCGTTTTCCCGGCGAACTCCGGAAACGTCGGCTACCCGCTCGGCACGAACATCAACCCGTCCGGGAGAATCGCGAAGCAGGAAGATTTCAACGATTCCTTCTACCGCGTCAGCAATCCTTCGTCCGGCCGCTTCGCCGCCGTGACGAGCGGCAACCCGCCCGCCCTCGACCAAGCCGGAGCCACCACCGCCCAAGGCCAATACCAGGTCCTGCTCAACCACTCCACCGGCACCTACCGCCTGCGCAACCGCGACACCGGCAACTGCCTCTCGGGCGCGCAATTGTCCAAGACCCCCGGCCAACCCCTCACCGATGCTCCCTACACCGCGCTGCCTCACCAGGACTGGATCCTCATCCCCCTGGGTGGCGGAACCTATCAGTTGATCAACCAGTGGAGCGGCCTCGCCGTTGACACGCAGGGCGGAGCCACTGCGCAGGGCACCGCCCTCGTGCAAAACACTCCGGGCAACGCCACGACCCAACGCTGGCAATTCACCAATAAGGTCGGATACCCCAAGAAAGGCATCGGCGGGACCAGCGCTTCGAATCTCTTCAAGGCGAACTGGGTTTACAACTGGGGCCAGAGGTTCACGGAGAGCCTCGCCTCCGGAACGATCTTCATGCCCATGCAATGGGGAGACTTCAACTGGGTCATCGGCAGCAACGCCGGCCCTTTGTGGCAATACTATCCCAACTGGCGCGACGCTTCGGAAGCCATCCATCTGCTGGGCTTCAACGAGCCGGATCGGACGGATCAGTCGAACATGACGCTGGGCAAGACGATCGAATTCTGGCCCCGGCTGCTGGAACTCGACCTTCCGTTGGTCAGCCCCGCCCCGGCCGACCCCGCCTGGCTCGATGCCTTCTACGTCGAGGCGAATCGACTGGGCTACCGGGTCGACTACACCGCGATCCACCTCTACCCGGGCCCGAGCAGCGGATCATCCAATGGCTTGATCGGCAGCGTCCTTGACGCCTACGCCGACGGCGGAAACCGGCCGGTCTGGCTCACCGAGTTCTCGTTTGTGGACTGGGGAGGAAACCAATCGTGGAGCGAGGAGGACAACTACAACGCCCTCGCCGAATTCATCTGGCGGGCGGAGAGCGTGCCCGAACTCCGCAAATACGCCCTCTTCGTCTTCACCGAGGACGCAGAATACCCGCAGCCGGCGAACCCGTGGCAGAGCTTCACCCCCGCCCCACGATCAAATTCCCGCGACAAATTCGGTAACCTCACCGCCTTCGGCAAGCTTTACACGGCCTGGGACAATGACGCCACGGTGAGGACGGACAAAACCTATCACCTCCACAACAAGGGCACCCGCAAACGCATGGCCAACCTCACAAGCCAGACCAACGTCGCCGGGAGAGACATCCGGACCGATGGCGATCTCGTCCACTGGACGCTGGTCTCGGCGGGAGGCTCCAATCTCTACTACTTGGTTTCCTCGCTGGACGGACGCCGACTCAGCACGACCGCCACCTCCGGCGCGGCCGGCACCGTCAGTCTCGTGGCCGCCGGCACGACGGGCACCGCGGTGCAATGGTCGCTCACCCAAAGCACCCATGGCTGGTATTACCTCGTCCACCCCGCTTCGACCCGGAGACTGCAACTCGCCTTCAACAACTCGACCCAGAGTGCGACCTACACCATGGCAGCGAGTTCCACCGTTGCGGATGCCGTCCAATGGCGCTTCATCGTTCCCGCCACGACGGCCGGCAACACCGGGCCGACCCTCGCGTCCAACCCGTCACAGGCCGTCAACGAAGGCGTCCGACTCAATTTCACCGCCAGCGCCACGGATGCCGACCTTCCCCCTGCCACGCTTTTCTACAGTCTGGTCAACGCCCCGACCGGAGCCTCGATCAACCCGACCAGCGGTGTCTTTTCCTGGACCCCAGCGGAAAATCAGGGTCCGGGCACCTTCAACTTCTCCGTGCGGGTCAGCGACGGATACCTCACCGCCGACCAACCGGTTTCCGTCACGGTCAGCGAGGTCAATGTGGCACCCGTCCTTGAAGCCATCACGTCCCCCACGGTCAACGAAGGCAGCCCGGTCACCTTCACCGCGACCGCGACCGATGCCGACCTCCCGGCCAACACGCTGACCTACAGCCTCGTGGGGGCGCCCGCCGGCGCGGCCATCAATTCTGCCAACGGCAACTTCACCTGGACGCCCAGCGAGGCCCAAGGTCCGGGCACGTTTAATTTCTCCGTCCGGGTCAGCGACGGCAGCCTGACCCATCAGTTGCCGGTTTCCATCACGGTCAATGAGGTCAACACCGCGCCGGCCCTCGCGTCCATCCCCGGCCAGACGGTGGATGAAGGCGTCTTGCTGAACTTCACGGCAAGCGCCACGGATGCCGACCTCCCCGCCAACACGTTGACCTATGCGCTGCTCGGTGCCCCCGGCGGTGCGACGATCAACGCTTCCAGCGGAGCCTTCTCATGGACCCCCAACGAGACTCAGGGCCCGGGCACGTTCAATTTCACCGTGCGGGTCAGCGACGGCAGCCTCTTCACGGACCGATCGGTTGCCGTGACCGCCAACGAGGTCAACACCGCGCCGACCCTCGCCGCCGTTGCGGCGCAGACTGTGGACGAAGGCGTGCAGCTGACCTTCACCGCAAGCGCCACGGATGCCGACCTCCCCGCCAACGCCCTGACCTACGGTCTGATCGGCGCGCCGACCGGCGCAGCCATCAACCCCGCCACCGGCGTCTTCACTTGGACAGCCGACGAAGAACAGGGCCCCGGCACCTTCAATTTCACCGTCCGGGTCAGCGATGGCAATCTGACGGCTGACCGATCGGCCACCGTCACCGTCAATGAAGTCAACTCGGCCCCGGTTCTCGCCGGCATCCCACCGCAGACCGTGGACGAAGGCGTCGTGCTCAACTTTGCCGCCAGCGCCGCCGATCCCGACCTCCCCGCCAATCCTCTGAGTTTCAGCCTCCTCAACGCACCCAGCGGCGCGTCGATCGATCCGGGCACGGGAGCATTCACCTGGACACCCACCGAAGAACAGGGCCCCGGCACCTTCAATTTCGCCGTCCGCGTCAGCGATGGCTCCGTGTTCCGAGATCAGCCGGTGGCCGCCACCGTCAACGAGGTCAACGTGGCGCCGGTCCTCGAGCCCATCCCACCCCAGAGCGTCAACACGGATGCGCTCCTCACCTTCACCGCCACTGCCGCCGATGCCGACCTCCCTGCCAACGCTCTGACTTACACGTTGGTCGGCGCGCCCGACGGCGCGGCGATCGACTCCAGCACCGGAGTCTTCACCTGGACGCCCGCCGAGGCCCAAGGCCCCGGGACTTACAATTTCACCGCCCAAGTCAGTGACGGAATTCTGACCCATGATCAACCAGTCTCCGTCACCGTAGCGAGCCTGGCCCCGAGTCCCCACGAAACCGACACCGATGGGGACGGACTGTCCGACTTTATGGAGTATGCCTTCGGAACCAACCCGGGGACGCCCAATCAAAGCCCGTTCCGGGTCGTCAGCGCCAACGGCGCTGGCACCATCACCCTCCAGTTGCAATGGAACTGGCAGGCGGCCGGGCTCAGCTGGCAAATCCGCCACGGGCGCGAGTTGGCCAACGTTCCGGCTTGGCCGATCGTGGCGCCCGGCGCGACCACGGTCGTGCGCGACGGCGGCATTGACCACATCACGATCTCGCCAGCCAAGGCGGTTCCCGAGGGCGGATTCTACATTTTGGAAGTCATCGAAAACTGATGACCCCACGAGGCTCCGGCGGAGCCGGTGAAAGCACAGACCTTTCGGCGAGGTCTGTCCCTGTCGTCCCTCTGTTTCGTCGTCATCTGCAGCTTCTAGCGCGCCCGCCGGGCGGCCTTGCGCAAAGAAGCCTGAATGCGAAGAACAAACGATGCTTGTCTGTGAAGAATCAGATTGAGCGTTTGCTCAAAGGCTCGGGCTCACACCGGCGGAGAACCTGAGGCGCGGGGCGGCCGCGCCGGAGTGGCGCGAATACACCCGAAGCGGATGCCAGCCTGCCGCGAGGCGGAGCCTCCCGCGATGCTCGCCGGCCGCACCGTGCAGAGGCTCGGTGATCACGCGAATGTCGTGGAGAAACAGCGTTGCGCCGGTGTCGCTCGCGAGGATGAATTCGTAGTCACCCTCTTCCGCAGCATGAAAGTATCCGTTGAAGGCAACCCCGAAGGGGACGACGGTTGGAACTTCGGGCAGCAAGAGGGCGGAGGACTTGCCTTCGGCCACAGGCCGCAAAGTGCGGAAATCGGGCACCCATGGCAATTCACCTTGGAAGAAGGACCAGGCAAACTCGTTGGCCTCATCCGGCTTCGCCGCGAGGGAGGGCACCGGCGTCTGATCGTAGGGTCGAGGCGCGGAAGCGTCGGGAATTCTCACCTGGAGCACGCGGGCCTTCATGGCCGCCTGCACCTCGGGGAGACCACCGTCTTGCGCAAGATTCTCGGCCTCCTGCGGGTCTGCGGAGAGATCGTAAATCTCGAAGTCGTCGTCTGCTGACCTCACGTCATAACGGATGCCTTTGTAACCATCGTGGTGGATGACCTGCATCTGCCCGCGCTTGCGGCCCTGGCGGGCGGGCAGGAAATCCGGGATGTGCGGGGTTCTACCCGCGTGGAAATACTCGACGTAAACGAGGCCGGGCAGCCTCTGACCGCTGCCGCTCAAAGTGGGCACGAGGGAGACGCCGTCGGAGGCTGACGGCGCGGTCAGACCGGCCAGTTCGGCAAAGGTGGTCAGCCAATCCCACTGGCCGGAGGCTTGGGCATCGGTGCGGCCGGCGGGAATGCCGGCGGGCCAGCGCGCGAGGGTGGGCACGCGGATGCCGCCCTCCCAAGTGTCGCGTTTGATGCCGTCGAAGGGGCCGAAGCTTTGAAAAAAACCCGGGGCGTGCGGCTCCGAGAGGTAGGACTCATCGGAAGGACCGTTGTCGGAGGTGAAAATAACCAGCGTGTTGTCATCGATCCCGAGGTCCTTGAGCAGGTGAAGAAGGTCACCCACGCCGTCGTCGATGCGCCGAATGCTGTTGGCGTGGCGTTTCTCGACGTCCGGCCACGGGACTTCCGGCGTGGCCGGGTCGCGGTCGTGGTCCCACGTGGCATCGGCCAAGTCGGGATGCATCCATGCGTCTTTTTGGCCGGTCGCGGTGTTGAGCATCGCGTGGGGCCGGCCAGTCCACTGCATGCCGCCGTCGCGTCCGCCGCCGTCAGGATATGCGCAAGGGGGATTCTGCAACTTGGCGTGGGGAGTGTCGTAGGCGAGGTAGAGAAAGAAGGGCTGGGCGGGATGCGCGGCCGTGTGCTCCACGATCCATTGCTTGGTCCGCGCCGTGAAAAGATCTGTTGTGTAGCAGAGGTCGAGATCCGCTGAGATTTCGCGCTCGTTTTCCCAAACCTCACGACCGTCCTCCTTCGGGTAATGGTAGTGGCCATCTCGATGACGCACGTAGCCAAAGAAAAAATCGAAACCACGGCAGGTCGGATAACCGGCCCAGACGGCAGGCGTGCCGGCGGGATTTTTCTCATCGCCGCCCTGCAAACCCCATTTGCCCACGGCGGCAGTGGCGTAGCCGGCTTGGCGGAGCACGGTCGCAAGGGTGTGGGTATCGGCGAGGGCCTTGTCGAAATGGTTGTCGCGCACACTGGCATGACCTTGGGTGAGACCGGTCAGCAGCGAGGCGCGGGCCGGGGCGCACACCGAGGCGGCGGCGTAGTGCTGGGTCATCTTGAGCCCGTCGCGCGCCAAGGTATCAAGGTGCGGAGTGGCAAAGGAGGGCTGAGTGCGATCCTGCCGCGCGGCCCGCTGATTTTGCACAAACACACCCACATCCCCGTAGCCGAGATCATCGCAGAGAATGTAAAGGATATTGGGCCGGGGCGCCGAGGCTGGCGGCTCGCCGGGGAGAGGTGTGGTGGTCAAGGCAGTCATGATGGATAAACCGCGGATAAGTCTCACGTTGCTTACGGCGCCGGCTCAAGCGCAGAGCCCACGTAGGCTTGGAAAGACTTGATGCGGCCCGCCGCCTCCTCGGCGGTTCCTTGACGGGGCACATAAATGAAGCCACTGAGTTGCTCTTCGCGCCCCAGATCGATGACGATCCAGTGCGGGTGGGAGGATTTGGATCCACTGAGCCAATGGTTGGAGATCTGGCCGTCGATGGCGTTGCCCGCGCCCGAGGCCTCGGCGGCCGTCTCCTCGCTGCTCACGCTGACGATGGTCCAGAGTTGGGAGCTGAGAGGGTGGCCGTCGGGGCCCAGAAGCGTGAGGTCGCCGATGGAGGCGCGCTGTCCTCCGTCATGGGCGTCGAGGGCCTCGAGTGCAAAGTAGCGGCCCCGCAGCGGGTGGTCGAAAGCGATCCGCTGGGACTCTCCGCCGCTCGGGAAGAGCCCGCGATGTGCGGCCTCGCCTTCGAGGCGAAGGCGCTTGAGTTCGGACTTCTGACCGAGGAGGTCGAGTTCCGGGCGGAGCGCGTCGAGGATCGGTTTTTCGAGTCCGGCCAGTTCTGCGTCGGCGTCACCGACGTAGTCGAGCACGATGAATTCATTACAGCCGGGCTTGAGCCAAGGTGCGGGGACAAACATCGTCTGTTGGGGCCCGATGTTCCAATAGTAGCCGAGGTTGCGGCCGTTGACCCAGACCATGCCTTTGCCCCAGGGCCGCATGTCGAGGAAGGTGTCGCCGACTTCCTTGAGATCAACCTCAAAGCGGTGGAATCCGGGGCGCAAGCACTCGAAGGGCGTGTCGGATGCTGGAGCGACCGCAGCAGGTTGGAAGCGGAGCCTGTTCAAGTGGCCGCTGTCGAGCGGAAGGGAAAACATCTCCCAGTCGCGGAGTTCCTCATCACCCACGCGCACCGGGCCGTGCAGACCCTTGCGGTCATGGACCTCGACGCCGAAGTTGACCCGGCCCATGGCCTCGACAAGCACTTCGAGCACGGCGGGTTTTTCGCGGGCGGGAAGCTCGGCGAGGAAGACGCGGTTGCGGCGGTCGAAGGTGGCCACGCGCACACCATCGAGAAAAAGCTGGCCGATGTCGTGCACGCCAGCGGCATGGAAGACGGCCTCGGGTCCGGCAGGCAGCATAGTGCGGTAGAGCACGGCACCATGGGCTTGATCGAGTTTTTCCAGGTTGAGCGGCTGCTCGGAGCGGACGGAGTCGGGCAAATCCGCAAGCAGCGGCGCGAACCCGGTGGATCGGGTCGGAGGAAACGATATGACCGGCGGCGCGGCGGGCGGCTCTGGGATGGACTCGCCGGGCTGGAGATAACGGGCGAAGAGGTCACGGGTCTGGAAAAACTTGTCCGTGGTCCAACCGGCCTCGCTAATCGGCGCATCGTAGTCGTAGGAGGACGTGTCGGGCTTGAACGGGCGATCCGCGCCCGTGCTGAAACCGAAGGACGTGCCCCCATGCGCCATATAGATGCTGAACGAAGCGTTCATCTTCAGCATGGTCTCAAGGTCGCGGAGGTAGCGCTCAACCTTGCCCCGGTGATGGGGCTGCCCCCACGTATCGAACCAACCGGGATAGAACTCGCCGCACATGAGCGGCCCCTTCGGGAGAATCTCGCGCAGCTTCTTGAAGGCGCCCTCGGGATCGGAGCCGAAGTTGACCACCGGAAACAGGTCTTTGCGGTAGCCGTTGCGCAGATGCCAGACAGGATTGCAGGCAAAGAGCGGAACATCGAAACCGGCATCGACAAGGGCTCGGCGGATCTCGCCCATGTATTCGGCGTCCTTGCCAAAAAAACCATATTCGTTTTCCGCCTGCACCATCAGGATCGGACCCCCGCGCGTCACCTGCAGGGGCGCGAGCTGGCGTCCGACCTCTGTGAAATAGTTCCGCACGGCGGCGAGGAAGCGTGGATCGCGAGTGCGCAACTGAATGTCGTCGTGCTTGAGCAACCACCACGGCAGTCCGCCCATCTCCCACTCGGCACAGGCGTATGGGCCGGGACGCAACACGATCCAAAGACCCTCGGCCTGGGCCAGTCGGCAGAACTCGGCGATGCCGGCGCTTCCGGACCAATCAAACTGACCCTCGCGAGGCTCGATCTGGTTCCAGAAAAGATATGCACACACCGCATTCAAGCCCATGGCCTTGGCCATCTGCAGCCGATGTTTCCAGTATTCGCGCGGCACGCGGGCCGAATGGATTTCGCCGATGCGCATTACGAACGGTTGGCCGTTGAGCAAGAAGGCGTCCGGGCCGAGCTCAAACGTGTTGGTGGCGGCGGACAGGTTCATGGAGAGGAGGAGGCTGAGCAGGATGGACCGCATATCATGGCGCTGGAGTTTGAGTCGTCCCGGCCGACGCCTTGGGGGGGAGCACGCGTGGAGAAAACACGGGGGCATCGAGGAAGCTCGTCTCGCCGGTGTTGGCGTCAATCGTCCAAGGGCGGGGTTCGGGCAGCCAGAGTTTGCCGCCGCCGATCTCGAGAGGCATCCAGAGATAGCGACTGTCGTCCAGGGCGGGCGGCCACCACATGTCGCCCATGTAGATGACGGATGTTTTTTTCGAACCCACGACCTTGAGGATGTAAGAGGACTGGGAGCCGTAGGTCTTCTTCCCGGGCGGCGCGATGTCCTTGAATTCCGACCATGGGCCGGCGAGCGAGGTGGCCGTGGCGTATTGGTTGTTGTTGGGCGTCCACCCGCTCATGAACGACGCGATGAGGTAATAGAGGCCGTCGTGTTTCACGAGCGAGCCACCCTCGAGGGGAGATTTGATGAAACAAACCTCGCGCACGACATCCAGGTAGTCGTCGGAAAGGGCGGCGATGAAGAAGCCCTGTGTCGGGCGCGACTCGAAGATGAGGTAAGGCGTGCCATCATCGTCGATGAACTGGCCGATGTCGCGGCTCTCCTGCCCGAGTGGACGGAAGCTGCGAATGTAGGTGTAGTCGCCGTCGATGGTGTCGGAGACGGCAACACCGACGCGGGCGAGGCTGTAGGCGCTCCCTTTGTCCGTGCCATCCCGCGTGCCGTCGATGTGCATATACATGACGTATTTTCCGGTCTTCGGGTTGTGGAAGACTTTGGGCCGCTCGAGAACCCAGCGGGGGCCGAGCTTCTCGGGGTCGGCGGACTTGAAAACCTGGCGGCGGAATTCCCAATTGATGAGATCTTTTGAGCTATAGCAGGAGACGAAGCGCCAGCCCGGGGTATTGTCCGCCGCGCGATCCTCACCGAACCAGTAATAGGTATCGCCTTTCTTAAGGATGCCGCTGCCGTGCGCTTGAATGTGGCGTCCGCGGTCGTCGGGCCAGATTTCGCCCGGCATGATATGGGTGCGCGGCGAGGACGTGGCGTGAGCCGAGGTGGCAAGGAGAGCTGACATGAGAATGGTGAGGGGCACTTTGATAACAACGGTCGTCAAAGATCGGGAGGCGGTAAGGTGCAAAGCCGAGAGCGCACTTAGGGCCGCGCCGATTCCGACTTGGAGGCGGATCCTTCGCCGCTTGACTCCAAAACCTGGAACGGCAGCACGCTGGCAGAAGTGCCACCTTTGTTGTCATTGGCATAGACCATGACGAGATATTCGCCCGGAGTTTCGGGTGCGTTGACGACGGCGTTCTCGCCGGAGGCATGCTTGAAGGGGCCGGCGATGTTGGTGACCTTGCGGGCCTTGGACCGCAGGATCCATGTGACAAACTCGACCATGTCGCCATTCGAGTCGTCCGCGGCGAAGTTCATGGACAGGGCTTCACCTGGCGCAGCGGCTCTTGATTTCGCGCCGCCTGCGAACTCCAGCTTGGAGAGCACCGGCGCGCGGTTGCCGACCATGGTCTGGCCGGTGAAATGTTCGGTCATCGCATCGGCTTGCGGAGTCCGCAGCAAACCGTCGAACGACTCACCTTCCTTCGGACCTTCCGGATCGGGGGAGAGAAGCGTGCTGAAGTAAGTCGGCCGGTCGTCTGTCGCGTAGTGCCCCCAGACGAAGATCGTCGAACCCAAGCAGAGCGGTGATTCATCGATCGCGACATAGCAATCCTTGAGGTCGCTCACCTTGCGGGTCACGGGCTCGTCCAGCGGCACGTCCCACTCGGTTTTGTTGAAGTTCCATGGCCCGTTGGCGTTGAACTCCGACACGTAGAAGGGTTTGCCCCAGTGTTGCTCGGCGTTCTTGATCCCACCTCGGACCGCGCCCCGGCTGTAGGCTTGGATCCCCAAGACATCGAGATCGGGCGCAAATTTCTTGATCTTTTCGATGTGCTCGGGCTTCGCGTTGATCATGGTCAGGCTGGTGAGGTGGTGGGGAAAACGTTTGTGAATCTCCTCCGACATCCGGTTGACCACGCGCAGGTAGGGTTCGTCGAGGTGGACTTCGTTGCCCAGGCCCCACATGAGGAGGGCCGGATGGTCGCCGATCCCTTCGATCTTCTTGATCAGGTTCTCCACCGTCAGATCACCCTTCGCGTTGTAGTCGAAATCCCACAGGTGCCCCTCCTTGCTTTTGTTCTCGCCGTGGTGCGGCATCCACTCGCTGACGATCATCTTCATGCCGAGGCGTTCGGCATGATCGAGTTTCTTCTTCATGACCTCGGGTTCTTCGATAGTGTAGCCGCGCACGGTGTTGACCCCGAGCGTGGCCAGGCGGCCCAGATCACGATCGCCGCACACGCCCTTGATCTGGAAGTTTTCGAAGCGTTCGAAACGGTCGCGGTCGGTTGCGGACATGCCTTCGGGGATGGTGAAGGGCCGGGCAGGCGCGGAGGAGGCGAGGAGGAACAAGCCAAGCGAGGCGATGCGGATGGTGGTTTTCATAAAGATTGAGTGATTAGTCTATGCAGTTGTTGGTGTTATTGGCCGAAGATTCTGACGGCCCGGAGGTGCAGAGCATCGGGCTTTTCCAAGCGACGCTCGAGCTTCACGTAGCGGGCATCCCGGCCGGGGATGTGCGCCCCGGCCACGAAGCTGGTCACAGGAATCTCCCAAGTGTCGGAGACGTCGGATGAGGTCCAGATCTCCTCCCATGTCTCACCGTCCACCGAGAGGGAGACGACCACGCCGGCCTTCCGCTCGGGATACCCTTCCCGGTTTTGGATCAGGATGCCACGGAGACTGCGCTTTTCGCCGAGGTCAATGATGGCGTGAGGATTGGTTTCTTCGCCGGTGTGGAAAGCGAACTGCTCGCCCGCCAGAGACCCCTTGAACAGGTGCGCGTGGTTGGCACGGTTGTCCCATTTTGAGGCGGAACTGAGTTCGAGCGTGGCTTGGTCGGAAATCACGCCGCCATACTCGGGCGCGTCAAACATGGATTTCCACCTCTTGGGATGGATGATCTGTGTGCTCGGTGCATCGAGCGTCAACTCGACCACGGTGCAGAGCGGGTCCTCGGCCCCGGCGGGAACTGTGATTTCCAATTGCTCGCCGGTTTGCCGGAAGGGAACTTCCAGGCCGCCGTGGATCTGCGCTTTGAGGACTTTGGGCTCCAAGCCTTCAAGCTGCAGTTTGTTGCCCTGCGGCATGCTCTTGATGTGCAGGTAGACCGACTTGCCCCGGCGGACGCTGCCGCCCCACTGGTCAGGAGTCCAAGGACCGCCGCGCGTTCCGTAGATGGCTTGGGCGTTTTTCTTCATCCAATCGCCCACGGCCGCGAGCGAAGCGATTTGATCCGGAGCAAATGCACCGCTCCATTTCGGCCCCCAGCTCATGAGCATGTTGCCGTCACCGCAGAGTGTGCTGACCAGCATGTCCACCAGCTGCTTGGGTGATTTGGTCGGGGTCTCGCTGTAGGACCACGTGGCGCACAGGCACATGCAGCTTTCCCAAGGACGATGGCTCTGGAAGCTCCCGATCTTCTGCTCGGGGGTGTCGAAATCGCCCGGCAGGCTGGCCCGGTTGTTGATAATGATGCCGGGCTGCAGCTCGCGGATCATTCGGGTGAGGTGTTCGGCGTCCCACATCTCGGGCGTGAACATGCCGCCCCATGTCAAGGCATCGAACCAGAAGATATCCACCTTGCCGTAGTTCGTGCAGAGTTCGCGGACGGCTTCGTTTTGATATTTGATGTAGCTTTGGTGCTTCTCGCCCTGCCAGTTGGTCGGTTCGTAATCCGGGTGAACCCAGTCGCGTTGTGAGTAGTAGATGCCTAACTTCATTCCTGCCTCATGACAGGCCTCCGCGACCTCCTTGAGGAAATCGCGGCCAAACGGCGTGTTCGTCACCTTGAAGTCGGAGAGCTTTGTGTCCCACAGGTGGAAGCCATCATGGTGCTTGGCGATGACCACGATGTATTTCATCCCGGCCTCCTGGGCGTGCTTCACAAGCCGCTTCGCATCGAAGCCGGGCAGACGGAATTCCTCCTTCCAAGTCATCCACTCCGAGGCTGGATAGGGTCCGGCGCCCTTGTCCGGCGCCTTGCGCACCTGGCAGACGCCCCAGCTTAACTCGGCATTCTTGTAGGTGGAGAGTCCGAAGTGGACGAACATCCCGTATTTTGCATCACGGAACCACTGGATTTCCTCAGGTGGGGCGAAGTTGCTTTTGTTCCAGTCCTCCTCCGAAAACACTTCGAAGGCATGACTCGGATTCCTCGGGCGGGGATCATCTTCTAAAACAGACCACATGGCAGACAGTGAGGAGTTGAGGACTACGAATGCGACCGTGGCGGGAAGAAGTCTTTTCATCGGGTCGTTCTCTCAAGGCGCAGTCATGAAAGTCCACTTCACGTCCCCGTAGCTCCATTTCTTGCCGTTGGCATCAGGGGTGACAGTGCCGACCCACTTTCCAGCAGAGTCCTTGGCGACGGCCAGGCCGGTCCAGGAGTGATCGCCCTTCTCGAAGTTGAAGGTCTCGCCGTCGTCGTCGTAGAGATTGAGTTGGCCGGGGGTCTCACCGTAGTGACGGACCTCAAGCGCGACGGTCTCGCCGGCGGCGGGGGTCCTGAAGCGAGGCTCAATCATCGGGATAAGTGCTCCATCTTTGACAAAAACCGGAATGTGGTCGAGCGAAGGCGTCACCTCGATGCTCTCGTTGGCCCCGGCGAACTTACCGGTGTAAAGGTCATACCATTTGCCAGCGGGAAGGAGGACCGAGCGGGTCGTCACACCCGGTGCGATGGGAGCGACGAGGAGGGAGTCGCCAAACATATACTGATCCTTGATCTCACGGGCAGCGGGCGGGACTTCGTAGGGGTTGGCCGTGGCGTCTAACTTACCGACCTTGGCCTCTGGTGCGTCGGCGGTGATAACAGCGGCCAGTTGCATCGGCCGGATGGGCGGCGTGCCCTCGTAACGATACTGGGCGAAGGTGTTATAGAGATAGGGCAGCAAACGGCCCCGCAGCACGATGGCCTCGCGGACGTAATCCTTCACCTCGGGGTGCGACCAGAGCTTCTCATCGGACGCCCAGCCGTTGTAGAGGGCGAGCGGGGAGAAGCACACGGCTTGCGTCCGGCGAAGCATGTCCTCGCCGTTCTTGCTGCCGCGGACTTCGGGCGACCAGAGCACGCCGGCGAAGCCGCTGTTCACGAGGGCGGTGATGTATTCGCCAAACTCATAGTTGTCGTTGTAGATGACAAACGGATACGGCGAAGCCCCCGCGTTGGTGCCGCGGACCTGCCCCAAGGTGCGGCGGTTGGCCTCATGGAAAAGATCAAAGACGATCTTTTGGAGAAGCAGGCCGTAGGTCTGACGCAGTTGCTCGCCGTCGCGACCCGAGGGGAAGAGCGAGGCATCGGGCCAGAGATATCTGTCGAAGCCGTCAACCTCGTCGATTTTGAATCCGCCGATGGCGGCGGGATTCAGGTCAATGACGGCGCGCTTGAGATGGTCGGCGAAAATCTTTTGTGCCTCGGGCATGGTGAAGTCGGACACGAGGCCATTCCAAACCAAATGCGTGCCGGCGTAGGGGAGCAGCTTCTGGTAAAGCGGAGTCGAAGGCGGACCGACGTAGGGATTGAACCACAGGTTTGCACGAATGCCGGATGCGGCGAGTTGGTCGAGAAAGCCCTTGGGGTCAGGGAAGCGGGTTTTATCCCACTCGAAAGAGCACGGGTAGGCGTGATCCATCCAACCGGGCTCGAGGCCGATCATGTCGAGCGGGATGCCGTGTTGTTTGAATTCGGCAATGTCGGCGAGCACCTGATCCGCCGTGTAATTGGTGCGGACGCGATTCATGAACCCAAGGCCCCACTTGGGCGGGAGGGCGCCACCGCCGGAATAAAGATTGTAGCGGCGGACGGCATCCAGCGGGCTCGGCCCGGCGAAGACGTAAACGTCCATGCCGGGGGCATTGGCCAGCACTTCAATCGAGTCGGAACGGGGGTGCGCGTCCCACTGAGCGTTCGTCCATGCGCCTTCTGGCGAGGAGGGCATGATCTTGTTGCTCGTGCGGTCAACGACGGGCGGCTTGTCTTTGGCGGCAAGGCGGACGCCATGGCCGACGGTGACCTTGAGGTAGCGGGCCGTGTCGAACAGGACGGCGCAAAGCCCTTGGTTGAAACGTAGAGCGGCACCGGGGCATGCGTGCGGCCCGTGATGGCGCGCTTGCTGTCCCAGTGATCCACGTGGAGTTCAAACACGCCTCCATTGCGGCGCATGGAGGAAAAGTCCACGCCGAGGCCATAAATGTCTTCGTTGCCACCAAAAGGAAAACGAACGGCGGTCTTGGAGTTGAAGTTGCGGCCCTCGATCTCCGCGGGGTCGAGCGGGAAACCGGCCTGAGGCATCCGAGCCAGGGCCTGGCGCAACGGCGTGCTGCCGGCGGCACCGAGCAGGGTGAGCGAGTCGGCCTGACCGATGGTTGTCTTCCATACGCCGGGCGCGACTTCGTCCCAAGCCGGGGTGATCGGTGTCGGGATGGCAGCTTGCATGGTCGCGGCGAGCAGAAGATTGAGCAGAGCGGCAGGCAGAAGGGGTGGTTTCATACAGGTTCAGCCCACGACGGGAATACTACGGCTGCGCTCCTTCGATGGTGGTTGGAGGACTTTTGGCGGCGGAATCTGGCACCTTGAGGGCGATGGTGCTCGCAGATGCCCCACCTTTGTTGTCCTGGGCATAGACCATGAGGAGGTATTCGCCGGGGGTCTCCGGCGCTCTAAGCACCGCGTGTTCCGGGGACGCCTGCAGGAATGGACCGGCCACGGATTTGGTCGGGCGGGCTTTGGCGTCAAGAATCCAGGTGACGAATTCCACCGTGTCGTCGTTCGGATCCAGCGCCTCGAAGCGCACGGTCATCGGCTCACCGGGGGCGGCCAATCTTGAGGCCAAGCCGCCCTCAAACTCTAGTTTGACGAGGACAGGGGCGCGGTTGCCTGCGGGGGGATGGCCGGTGAAATTCTCGAACATGACCTCGGCCTGGGGCGTGATCATAAGGTCGTCGTAGGAGGCGTTCTTCGCAATTCCGTTGGGATGGGAATTGAGCAACAGGCTGAAATAGGTCGGGCGGTAGCTGGTGGCGTGCCCCCACAAAAAAATCGTGGATCCCAAGCACAAGGGCGAGGCATCGATGGCAGCGTAACATCCGATCAGGTCGTTTACTTTCCGGTTCACCGGCTCGTCAAGCTCCACGCCCCAGTCGGTTTTCCCGAAGTTCCAGGGTCCCTTGGTATTGAACTCGGACATGTAGAATGGTTTGCCCCAGACGGCTTCGGCCTTCTTGATCGAGCCGCCGACCGCACCAAGGCTGTAGCTCTGCACCCCAAGGACGTCGATGTCCGGGGCGTATTCCTTGATCGCCGCAACACCCTCTTCCTTGACATTGATCACCGTCAGGCTGGTGAGGTGATGAGGGAAGCGCTTGTGAATCTCCTCCGACATGCGGTTGGCGACGCGCAGGTAGGGCTCATCGAGGGGAACCTCATTGCCGAGGCCCCACATGAGAAGCGCAGGATGGTCCCCGATGCCCTCAACCTTGGTGATGAGGTCTGCGATCATTTTCTCCCCCCGGACCGCATAATCGAAATCCCACGAGGAGCCGTTGCGGCTTTTGTTTTCGCCTTGGTGCGGCATCCATTCACTGACAATCATCTTCATGCCGAGACGGTGGGCGTGATCAAGTTTCTCACGCATGGCCTCGACCGATGGGATGGTATAGCCCCGCACCGTGTTGACGCCGAACGAGGCGAGCCGGTCCAGATCGGTATCCCCGCAAACGCCCTTGATTTGGAAGTTCTGGAAGCGGTCGAACCTTTTTCGCTCAATTTCAGACATTCCCTCAGGGAGGACGAATGATTGGGCAAAGGCTGATCCCATCAGGAGCAACGCGATGAGTGGGGTGAGTCGAATGATTTGATTCATAAACACTTTGGCTAATCCGGAAAATCCGTGCAGTTTGAGGTTGGTGATGGGGTTGCCAAAGGAGGGGCGACTCATGACTCCGGCGGACGGACCGGAGTCAACGCCTCAGCGCGTGCCCTCAATTCGGGCTCGCGCTCAATGTTGCGCTCGATGGCCCGGTTGATTTCCGAGGCCAGCTGCCGTGCGGCCTCCTCGGGGGTGACCACGCGATTTTCCAGACGCCCAAGGCTTTCTTGGATCCAGCGTTGCACTTGGGCCGCATCGATGAAGGGGCTTGTTCCGGGAGGAACAGCATCACGGATGGCATCGACGAATACCTGGTGGAAGGCGGGGTCGGGGATGCCGCTGTTGGCCAGTGCGGTGCCATCCTGAGCCAACTCCGGGCTGGGTGGAAGCGCATCACCATCGTCGACAATCGAACGGCCATACTCGGGACTGGTGAGGTGCACGAGGAACTTCACCGCGGCCTCGGGGTGGGCGGTCTTCGCATTGACGGCGACTCCCCTCGCGCGGGTGAACCCCCGCGAGGGCTGACCCGGCAGACGTGGCAGACGTGCAGCGGCGAGGTTGCCTTTGAGGTTGGGAAAACTGTCTACCTGCACCGTGAACCAACGCCCGATAATGATCATGGCCGCCTCGCCCGAGGAAAACCAGTTGATGCCGCCGGCGCCGAACCCACCCTGGCTGGACATGGCCGCGGTTTGCTCGGGCGGCGGGAGGACACCGTCCACGAACATCAAGTCATGGTAGTGCTTGAAGGCGGCGACCGCTGCGGGCGAATCCAGCCGGCTGGTCCGTCCGTCTTCACTGAAGAAACGCCCGCCATGGGCCACCAGCAATTCGGTGAACATGTCGGGAGGGGCGTAGTGCGCTACGGCAATATGCTCCTTGCCGCTCTTCGAGGGCGCATCCTTGATTGCTTTGGCCGATGCCACGAAATCGTCCCAAGTCCAGTCGGCCCTCGGATAAGCAACCCCGTGGTCGTCGAAAATCGCCTTGTTATAGAGCACAGCCTGCACGTTCACGTTGGCAGGGAAACGGTATTGTCGCCCGTCCATCATCAGCGCCTCACGAATCGCCGGAAACGTTTTCGACGGATCAAATCCGTGTTCCTTGGCCAAGTCGGTCAAGTCGAGCAAGAGCCCGGCCTGCACCATGCTGTTCATCACGGATTCCGAGACGTCCATGAGGTCGGGTCCGACCCCTGTTGCGCATTGCACAAGGAGCTTGGTGGAGTCCCCCGTCTCGGTGACGACTTGCAAGCCGGGATTGGATTGCGCAAACCCCGCGGTTTGACGGTCGCGGGCCGGGTTGGGGTCAGTTGCCCATCGCAGGACGACCTCGCTTTCCCCGGCCTGCGGCTTGAGCGTGCCGACAGCGAGGGCGTAGAAGCCGAGAAAGACGATGAAGGCCGCAGCAAAGATGTATTTCATCGCCTGACGCCCCGGAATTGCCGTCCCTTGACGACGAACCTCTGGAATACGACGCAGGTCACGATGAGCGGCGCAATCTTCATGACGGCCAAAAAGCCAAGATCAGTTCTCTCTCGCAGCCGCAGCTTCCGGCGGAGCGGCAGTAGCGTCCCCAATGCGGCCTTGGGCATCGCCAAGCCGCCAGGCATGCAGCCCGCGAGAAACGTTGCGCAGGGCGTCATTCAACGTCTTCACCGGGCGGTCCACAACCGTGACCAAGCCGACGCCGAAATTTTCCCCGTCGCCCCGTCCGGTGACCCCCTGATCGCCCCATTGGAACCAATGAGCACCCACGAAATTTGGGTGGCGCAGCGCATCCGACAAAAAGGCCTGCACAACATCGGCCTGGTTGCGCGCATCGGCCGCCCACGTCAACCCCGTGCCCAGATTGCCGTGATCCCGCATGCCGAAGTGGAATTCACTGATCAGCCACGGCCGGTCCACCTCGGCACCCATGGAGAACCCATCGAGGTCGTGTTGGTAGATGTTGATAGAGAGGACGTCGCAATACCGCGAGGCAACCTTTCTGACCATGGTGTTACGGACGTTGAATCGGTTGCCGAGATAGAGATGGTGGGGAAAAAATCGGTCCATGGCTGCACGGCAAAGCCCGAAATACTTGTCGGCAAACGAAGCCAAAAAGTCCTCGAGATCCTGCTGGTAGGCTTTCTCGCCGCCCGGCCCCGGATTGGGCGTGATGGCGGTGAGATCAGCAAAGCTTGTGCCCCAGGCCTTGTTGAGCGCGGCGACATCTCCGTGACGCTCGCGCAAGAACTCGATCAAGGCGACGCGCGCGGGTGTCTGCTCGGAACTCTTGATGATCTCCTGCACCAGTTTGGTGTCTCCCGTCCAATTGAGCTCGTTGTCCACAAAGATGCCGACCAGCCACGGGCTCGCCGCGTGGTCGGCGGCAAGAGACGCCATGCTTCTCTCCAGCGAGTCGGTGAAAGACTTGGAAAATGGATCGGCAATCTTATCGAGCGAACCCAACCGCGCCATCGCTGTGTGAATGATCAGGGTGTAGGGGACGCGTTGGGTCTGCAAAAGCTCCCTTCTCGACCATGCCCCGGCAGTGTTCACGCCCCAGTCCAACATCCGCGCCACCGTGACGTCGACGTGCTGCTTGAGCCAATCGTCCCCGCCATACTTGCGCTTCAGATTATCCTCGTAGATCTCGACTTTCGGCTGACCTCGCATCGATTCGGGGAACAAGTGCTCGCGCCCTCGGACGATCGATTCCGCCCCGTAGGACGCGCCGTTGACGCCGACGGACCAGAATAAGTCGCCCTCCGGATCGACGAACCACCACTTGCCATTCACTTTCTCGACCCGGAAAAAGCCTGTTGCCTCCAACTTGGGGCCACCGATCAGGCCCCCGAAGCGGCTGCGCTTGTCACCAAAGTTGGTCACGGTGGACGCGAAAGCGACATCCCTCCGGCCATCTTCCCGCAGTTCCTCCGCGCTGCGCACCTTGCCGGGCCAATCCAACCACCGCGCCTGGCCGAACTCGTCCACCATGGGAAGCTCGAAAGTGTCAAGCAACGCAGGATCCGTGCTGTAGTCACCAGAGCCCCGCGGACCCCCGATCTCGATGGTCTGACCGGCTTTTGCATTCCGCCAAGTGATCCGCACAGTGACCCGCCGGATCGCGGCCGGATCCGCGGCAGCCCAATGAGAGCTATGTCCCCACGGGAAGGCGAAAAGCTGTCCGAGACGTTTCACGTGCGGGTGCTCGGAGGGCAGAGTCTGCCGAGCCAGGAGCGCGGTCATGTCCAGCTCTTCGTGTGCCCGGACCAGGAAACGGCCACTGGTGCCATAGCGCCATGCCTCTTCGGGGTTGCTCGTGGCCGCGATGAGCACATCAAGCTCTACAGCAGCGCCGTTCTTGATCGGAATCGCGATGTCCCGGAACGCTGATAAATCGAGCGGAGCGTCCTTGTAGGAAAATGTCACTGTCGCCCGCCCCGAAGGCTGAGTGGTCTCAAGGGCAACCGTTCCGCGAGGATCGTCTCCCGCAGTCGCGTCCATAGAAATTCGAGCCTCACCCGTCACTGCGGGCGCCAAGGCACTGACGGGCCCGGTGCTCACGAGTGCGATGACGAGCCCGCAGAGGAGAGGGCGGCTCAGTTTGGCGGTTGGGTCATTCCTCATAACCATCCGGATGTGCCCTGTGCCAGTCCCACGCGCTCTGCACGATCATTTTCAAATCCGCGTAGCGCGGCGTCCAACCCAACTCCCGCCGGATCTTGTCGCTGCCAGCCACCAGCGTGGCCACATCGCCGGGACGGCGCTCCCCCATTTCCACGGGGATCGGGTGACCGCTGATCGCCCGTGCGGCATCAATGACTTCCTTGACCGAAAAGCCCAGCCCGTTGCCCAGATTGTAGACGCGGCTGCCGGAGTCAAGCGCCTCCAGCGCGAGAATATGGGCCTGCGCGAGGTCCACCACGTGGATGTAATCCCGCACACAGGTTCCATCCGGTGTGGCATAATCGCTGCCGAAGACCGTGACGTGCTCGCGCTGTCCGAGCGCCACCTGCAGGACGATGGGGATCAAATGTGTTTCCGGGTCGTGGTCCTCGCCTCGCTCAGGGGTTCCGCCGGCGGCATTGAAGTAGCGGAGACACGCGGAGTGCAGGCCGTGAGTTCTTTCCAACCAGTAGAGCATGCGCTCGATGATGAATTTCGACTCACCGTAGGGGCTTCCCGGGATGATCTTGGCCGTTTCATCGATCGGAATTTTTTCCGGATTGTCGAAGAGATTGGCCGTGGACGAAAAAATGAACCGCTTCACGCTCCGGTCGGCCGTCACCTGCAGGAGGTTCAATGCGTTGGTGATGTTCTCGCCGAGATAGAGGAAGGGCTTCTGCATGGACTCGCCCACCAGACTGCGTGCGGCAAAGTGCATGACCGCCTCGGGTTTGTGTTGCGCAAACACCTGCTCGACCTCGCCGATGTTGGCCAGATCCCCCTCCACGAATGCCGCCTTCGGATGCACCGCGGCGCGGTGACCCTGGCTCAAGTTGTCGAACACCACGACATCGTGCCCGGCGCGGATGAGTTCAGCCGTTGCCGTGCTTCCGACATAACCAGCTCCGCCTGTGACCAAGACTTTCATAGGAAATCCTGTTTGTTGTTTATTTGTGCCGGTAATGTGTGGCCGGCAGTTCGCGCAGGCGTTGGGCCGCCTGCTCCGCTGTGAGATCGCGCTGGGCCTCCGCCAACATCTCGTAACCGACCATGAATTTCTTCACGGTGGCCGAGCGCAGCAGGGGCGGATAAAAATGCGCGTGCAACTGCCAGTGGGCGAGATCCCCCGCCTCATTCGGCGCACCGTGCCAGCCCATGGAATAGGGAAACGAGGTCTCGAAGAGGTTGTCGTAGCGGATGAGCAGCGCCTGGAGCACTTCGGCCAAGCTGGTGCGCTCCGCCTCCGTCAAGTCCGGCAGACGCAGAACATGACGGGTCGGCAGCAGCAGGATTTCATACGGCCAGAGTGCCCAAAATGGAACCACCGCGACCCAGTGCTCGTTGCTCACGACGACGCGGGTCTGATCTGCCATCTCGCGTTGCACGTAATCAAGCAGCAAGACAGATCCGTGCTCGTTCCGGTAAATCCGCTGCTCGCGGTCCTCGATCGCGATCTCGTTCGGCAGGAAATTGCCGGCCCACACCTGGCCGTGCGGGTGCGGGTTGGAGCATCCCATCACCCCGCCCTTGTTCTCGAAGACCTGCACCCAGCGGTAACGCCCACCGAGTTCGGCGGTTTGCTCCGCCCAAACGTCCACCACCTTGCGGATGTCCGGCACGGCCATTTCGGCCACCGTCAAATCGTGGCGCGGGGAAAAGCAGATGACGCGACACTCGCCCCGCACCGGATCGACGCGCAGCAGGTTGTCTTCCGCCCCCCTTGCTTCCGGCGTGTCGGGGAGCAAGGCCGAAAAGTCGTTCGTAAAGACAAAGGTGGATTCGTAATTCGGATTCACATCATCGCCCGAACGCTTGTTGCCCGGGCAGAGGTAGCAGGTGGGATCGTAGGCCGGACGCCCGTCGTTGGCCGCCTTCTCCGTCTGGCCCTGCCACGGGCGCTTGGTGCGATGTGGTGAAACCAGGATCCACTCGCCGCGCAAGGGATTGAAGCGGCGATGCGGATGTTCATCCGAATGAAAGGTTGTCATGGATATTTAACGTTTGCGGTTTGGATCAGATCTCACTCCCGGCGAAATCGAACCACATGGAAGCGTTAGCCGCCAATTCGACGGTGCGCTCCCGGCCCTCGCCGTCAGTGATCTGCGTGGTCTGGGGTCCGTTGGAGTTGTTGATCACGATGTATTTGCCTGTCTTCGGGTAGGCGGCAATTTCCGTGTGGATATTCGTGGAGAACCAGCGCCTGGCCATCTCGTCTTCCCGACCCGAGGCGAACCAGATCGCGCGTTGCAACAGGCGGCTTTGCTCCGCGCCAAGTTTGAATCCGGCCAGATACACACCGCGTCCCTTCCCGTAACTGTTGGCAGCGATGGTGACGCTGCCCTCGCCATCCTTCGCCACAATCTCCGTCGTCCCGACGCAGGGATAGATCCGCTGCACATGTTTGCCCAGATCCGGCGCGGTGCCGTTGGAATCGGCCAGGATGAAATGACTTTCCCTCACCTCTGTGGGGATCACCTTCTTGGTGTCGTTGGAGAGGCCGTATTCTTTTTGCACGCCGAGAACATCCCACATTTGGTAGAAAGCACCGCCGTTTTCCGCCGCCGTGGGGTCTAGGACACCCAAGAGGCCGCCCCCATTGTCCACAAACTCGCGGATGGCCGCGACGACGCGGGGGTCTTTCCAATTCTCGCCGCCGCTCCACGAGGTGCCAGCGTGGCCGAGATTGATGATGACACCCACATCCGCGGGAATGCCGTTCCGGATGTCGTCGAAATTGATCCACAAGAGATCGAACGGCTGTCCCGAGAGCGACTCAATGATCGCGCCTTCCGGCCAGGATTGATCGTAACCCCAGGAACGGTCGCGGCCCCAGGCATTGAGGATCGCCACCTTGAAGGGCGCATTCTCGACGGGGGTGAAATCCGTGTGCTCGCAAATCCCGTAGAACTCCTTGGTTTGATGCTCGATGTAGTCGATGAAGTCCGGGAACTTGACGGCCAGATCCAAATACCCGCCGTAGCCGATGCGATGGACGAGTTTGCGGAGCATGGCCCGGCGGATCCACATCCAGTATTTCTTGCAGTCGGCCACCGGATCGCCACCCTCCTGAAACGTGGGTCGGTTGAGCAGATCGACCGCGAAGAAGTAGGGGTAAAGGCGGAGCTCTTTGACCAACTCGCCCGGCACGTCGGCGATGCGACGAACTTCGCGGCCATTGATGCAGGGCCCGATGATTCCGTCGAAGCCGATCTGCTGGAACTTCGGCTTGTAGGGTTCCGTGCCGATCCAGTGGTCGCAGTAGAAGAGCACCGCCTTCTTGCCGACCGCGTGAACCTGCTGAACGCACTGCTTGGCCCAATCGACCATGAACTCGTGGACGAACTCGATCCAATCGAGGTAAGCCTTGCTGGGCACGCGGTCGGTCGAGCAGAGGTAGCCGTTGTCGATGATGTCATTCGGGCGCAAGCGATATCCCTTCTTCGCCTCGAATTCGTCAAGAGCCTGGGCGGACATGCAGTCGAGGTAGCCATACCAATCCTGATAGAGCGTCTCGTGCGCCGGGTTGGTGATGATGGGAAATTGGTAGGCCATCGAGGTGAAGCGCACGTAGTCCGTGCCGGGATGGGTTTCCAGCCACTTGTCGAGGAACTTGGCCAGATGCTCCCGGGTCGCCTTCTTGCGCGGATCCACCCCGGACTGGTGCGGCTTGTCGCCCCAGTTGTTGGTGAGGTGATTATACATCGAGGTCGTTTCCCAGATCTGGAAGACGAGGAAATTGACGCTGTAAACATTCCACTTGGCGCAGTTGCGCACCGTGACGATGCCGCGGGCGTAATCCCAGTCGGAGGTCGGCACGACCTCGCCGGTCGTGCGGTTGATCACCTCCCAATACTTCTTGGCGTCGTTGATCTCATCGATCCGGTATTGCTGCGGCGAATACCGTGCGAGGATGTCGATCTGCATGGTGGCCTCCCGGGCCACCTGCGGCGTGGAGAAGAGATACTTCTGCTGGTTGTCCTCGGGATGGGCACGGTTCCACTCCTGGTCCGCCCGGATCAGGCAAAGCGTGGAATAAATGTCATAGCCGAGGCGGGTGATCGAGTCCGACAGGACGGTTCCATCCGAGTCGCGGATGGCATCCGCGCCCCAGCGCTTCGCGAGGTCCACGACCACGTCGTCCATTCCTGCTTGGGCCGGCAGGGTGAACCCCCCTCGCTTTGCGTGTGTTTTTTCAGGCATGTTGGTTTTCTGATTCCGGGTGATTTCGCTTTTCAAAAACGGTGAGATCCCAACCATCGTGCCAGTGAATCGTGAAGCCTCGGTCTGCTTGCCACGAAACCGGAAGCCACACATAACGACCGTCGATCGCATTGGCGGGGGT
This sequence comes from Chthoniobacterales bacterium, assembly GCA_041736875.1. GTDB lineage: Bacteria > Verrucomicrobiota > Verrucomicrobiia > Chthoniobacterales > JACTMZ01 > JACTMZ01. Next base: position 52,594 of record JBGSSV010000194.1, read on the forward strand.
CCAAATATCGAACAGGGCGATGAACGCATCGGCGAGGCCATGGACCTTCTGCACGTAAGTGCTCTGCGCTCCGAAGGTCTTCTCCGGGCCGAACCCATTCTGCGGGTTCACCCCCCGGCAAGGGTTCTCCATCTCGTGCCAGGGGCCCATGATGTTTTGCGCGATGGCGCAGCGGGCCGCGTTGGGGTCCCAACCGGTGCAACCGCTGGCAATCAGGTAGTAAAATCCATCACGCTTGAAGACCGCCGCGGCTTCCATGTAGCGGCCCTCGAAGAGGCGGACGAAGCGCCCGGCCGGGGAAAGATAATCTGCCTCAAGTTCCGAGATGTGAAGAGTGCTATTCTCCTCGGAGGAAAAGATATGATACGCCTTGCCGTCCTCATCCACAAAGAGGTTCATGTCGCGGGCCATCTGGCCGTGGGGCAGGTCGCGGGCGAAGATGTTACTTTGGATGACGTTCAGTCGCGGCAGCGGATGGTCGCCAGTGAACCCATCGCCGACCAAGCCCGGGGAATGTAGCGTAGGGGAATCATTCAGCGGATAGGCCCCCGCGTTGGGACGAAAGGCGCGAAGGTAGGTGAACGGTCCGGTCGGCCGGTCAGCCACGGCAACCCCGCTGCTGGCGGTGTCATAGCCGCAGCCCTTTTTTTCCAGGTGAAACCACATGACAAACTTCCCGGTGGACGAGTTGAAAATCACCTTGGGGCGTTCGAGAATGCAGCCGACTTCGATGTCATGGCCGGGCTCCGTGCTGACCGCGAGGGCAATGCCTTCGTCCTTCCAATCGTAAAGATCCGGGGAGGAATAAGCATGCACGCCGACCATGGCCCGATTGCCCGCGTCGCCTTCGATCTTGTGCTCCCCGAACCAGTAGTAAGTCCCCTCGTGGAAAAGCAGCCCACCCCCGTGGGCGTTGATGGGGACACCGTTGGTGTCATTCCAGGTTTTTCCCGGCTCAAACATGCGAAGCGACGTGCTCATACTTTTTCCTGATCTTCGGCTTCTTGGACGATGGTGAATGGTGTTTCCGCTTGGGGTTCTCAGATTCCAGCCCGCAAGCGCTCGAGCTCCCTGCGGTTATTCTCCGCCTTTTCCCTCGTGAGGGGATAGAACTTGAGAAGGACGAAACACAGGATGGCCGGACCGGCAGCGCCCAGGCACATGGCCAGGCGCATGTTAAGGTAGGTTTCCGGGCTCTGCGATGACGCACCGGGATCGAAGCCGATGGCGTTGAGGAAAACGCCGATCATGACGAAGCTGATGGCAAACGAGGCTTTCATGAACCAGCCGTAGATCGCCCCGAACATGCCTTCTCGCCGACAGCCATTCTTGATCTCGTCATCGTCACACACGTCGGCAATCAGCGACTGGCCAAGAACACCCACGCCGATCCAGAACAGGCCGCCAGTCAAAGGATCGAGCCAAATGAGCGACTGAAAGACCGCGACGAGCGAACCGCCCACAGCCTCCAGACTCGACCAGCTCAGCGCGGTGTCGAAGCGACCGGGGCGATAGACAAACCAGCGGATGGCCGCGTTGAGGATCATCATGCCGTAGATGAACATGAAGCCGCGGATCTTGGTCATTTTCCCGGTCAACCAGACGATCAAGGGGATGCCGAGAACGCCGACCAAAGCATAGCCGACGGTCACAATCAGCTTCCACTGCGTTCCCACCGCTACGTCGCCATTCGAGAGGTAGTAGATCAGAAGATACCAGTCCATGTTGCTGGCAAACATGCCGGCAATGATGGTGAAGACGGCGATGGCACAGAGAATCGCGAACGCCCGGTTTTGCAGGCACATCCGGACGGATGACCAGAAACGATCCCTCTTCCCGTGGTGTTCCTTGATGTTGATTTCATAGTTGCGCTCTCTGCCGAAGAAGGCGGGGAGCATGCCGAAGAGCGTCATGCCGATTCCGCCGTAAACGGCTGCGGACATGCGGATGCCTTCCATTTTCTCCGCCGTGGTCAGGTCGCCGGATTCGGCGTAGCCGTATTTCCAGGCGATGAACATCAACGAGAAGGGAATCAGGCCCATGTAGGTCATCTCGCCCAAGCGGTTCCAGAATGTGACGTAGCCCTGCACGATGGTGCGCTCGTCGTAGTCCGGCGTCATCTCGTAGGTCAGGGCGATGAAGGGCACCGAGAAGATCGTGTAGGCGGTATAGAACAGAATGCTGGTCGTAAGGAACCAAGCCAGCTTTCCGGCATCGCTCCACTCCATCGGGATCATCCAGATTGATGCAAAGGTCAGGCCCATGAGAATGGCGCCGCAGAAAATGAACGGTCGACGGCGACCGAAGCGCGATCTGAAGTTGTCCGAGATATTCCCCATGATGGGGTCGGTGATGGCATCCCACAGGAGCGGGATGGCCAGCACGATGCCCACCCAGAAGGCATTGATGCCCAGAATCATGTTCAGCACCGCCTGTCCGGTCGTGCGAACGCTTTGGTTGCCCAGTGAGACGGTGAATCCCCCAGTGCCTACCGACAACTTCTCGGCGATGCTCAGTTTCCCGCTGTTTGGCGCCGGTGGCTGATGTGGGCTATTGTCCATAAAGATTTCTTCCGCAGGCCGCCATGGCGCGGACCAGTTCGGCGTTGGGGCCGTCCGCGACATCATAGAGGCCGACGTCGAAATTCTCGCCATCGTAACGACCGGCGGCGCTCTGGTCACGCCACTGGAACCAGTGGGCGCCGACAAGTTTGGGATTTTTCACGGCTTCAGCGATGAATTCCTTGAGCAACCGCCCCTGCTGCACCGCATCTTGCGCGCTGCGCAAGCCGCCGCCGAGGTTGTTGCCCGAGACGTCGGCGAAATGGAATTCCGAGATGAGGACGGGCTTGTCGGTTGCGCCATACTGTTTGAGCTCGGGATGATAGGAGTAAATGTTGGCGCTGATCACATCGGCATGCCGGGCCAGCGCGGCGATGACCTCGGATGGACCGGAGTTCATCCGGCAACCGAGATATAGCACGTTGGGCGAGTAGGCGGTGAGTTCTTCCCGGACCATGCTGAACATGGTGTCGGCAAACAATGTGGCCAAGGCCGAGCAATCGGCGGCATCGGCCTCCGAAAACAAATCGGGGTCGGTTGTTTTCAACAGATCATCCCAACTCCCCAGCGTCGTCTTCCACGCTCGGTTCAGCGCCGCGATGTCGCCGTGCTTTTTCTTGAGCCATCCGATGAAAACCTTCCGCGCCTTCGAACCGGTGGTGCTGTGACCGAAGATGGCGCCGACCAGAAGCCGGGCGTCGTTCTTCCAATGCAGCTCGTTGTCCACGAACGCGCCGAGGCACCAGGGGTCGTTGGCAAACTTGACGGGATAACCTGCCAACGCCTTGCGCAAACTGAGGCGGGTTTCCGGGTTGAACGGGTCGGGCAGTTTAGGAGCAGCCTCGGGATACACGTAATGTAGCATGGCCACATAGGGCACTTCCCGGCGCTCGATGATGGCGTTGTCCGACCACGCACCGATGGTGTTGAGGTGGGTGTATTTGAGACGCTCGACATCCTGGTCGACCTGCTGCTTTTCCCAGCCCTCGCCGTATTTTCGCCATAGGTTGGCCCTCGTGAAATCGAAATGGGGCACGTCGGGCCGGGCAAGAAAGTTTTCCTCCACCTCGAGCTTCGTGTGGAAGCGCCCGAATACCGGGTCGTCCGCCGCAGGCAGATCTTGGAAGACCGCCTGATCCCGCTCGGTGGGCGTCTGGCCGGCGAAGTCAATGCCGATGCAGTTGGCGCCAAACGACCAGAAAAGCCGCCCCTCCGGATCCACAAACCACCATTTACCTTTCACCTTCTCCGAGCGGAAAAAGCCGGTCGCCTTGAGCTGGGGACCGGCCTGCCAGCCGCCATACTTATTGAGGTCGCGGGCCGGTCCGATTTCCCGGACCAGCGCGTCTTCGACCTTTGCTTTCGCTTTGATGTCGTCATCGGAGAGGACCTTCCCCGGCCAGGTGCGGTGGAGGTATTGACCGTAACGATCAAGGATCGGGAGGACATCGGCCAGGCTCTCATCCGTTTCTTGCAGTGGAGCCATGGGGCCGAGTTCGAACGCATGCTCCTCGGGAGTGGAGCAGGTGATGACAAGATCCCTCACATCCGCCGGATCGAAGGTGTGCCAGTGGCGGAAGTAACCGTTCGGCCGACCGGACATGCGGAGGTAAGCCGGATGCTTCGCGCGATAGTCGGCCGTGCGTTGGAAGGCCACGCCCAGCGGCAGCGTCTCCCCAGATTTGATCACGGTGCGGCCAAGGGCGGACTTCGAAAACGTGGTCGCGCCGTCGTTGCGAGCCATCACGTCCAGAACAAGCTCCGTTGGTCCCGTGTTTTTCACTATCAGGCCGAGCACGCGGATATTCTGCATGTTCCAGGCCTCGCCGTGGGCCGGCTCCAGCACGAGGCGAAACGGACCTTGGCCGCGGATCTCCTGAACTTCCTTGCCTGGGGAGACTTTCACTCCCTCGCTTTTTTCAATGCGGTAGGGAATCGACTCTGAGCCCGGGGCGCCAACTTCACCGCGCCAGAGCTTCTCGAGCGATTCCAGCAGGGTGGACGACTTGTCCGTTCCGAGCTCATACATGCGCTCGGACATCGCGCGCGAGGCGCGGGTGATTTCCGGATACGGCGTGTCGGTCACATCCACGAAGCCTATCTGGTAGTTCTCCCCCGAGCTTCCTCCGGGTGACACCGGGCGGGCGGCGGCCGATTGGTCGGGGAAGGCGAACCAGTGCGTGCCGACGATATTCGGGTGCTTGAGGCCCGACAGCACGTAGGCCACGTAGGCACGACTGCGCTGGATCTGGTCGCCGACCGGCCACAACCCCACGCCGGGCACCCCTCGGTCCGGAGCCCCGAAGTGGAATTCGGTTTCCATGCAGGGCATGTCGCCTGCCTTGGAAACCTTGGAGCCGGAGAGTGGTTCGTAGCTGTTGCCGCTGAGGACATCCACATACTTGGCCGATTCTTCGTAAACTTCTTGGTCGGCCTTGTGCTTGCGGGACCCGAGGTAGAGGTGGTTCGGCAAGGCCTCGCGCATGGCTTCGCGACAAAGCCGGTAGTAGGTGCCAGAGATGAGGCGCTTCAGGTCCGAGAGGTCGGCTTTGAAACCCTCGGTCTCGTTTTCGGCATCCGGCAGCGCCCCGATCGCTTGCCACGAGTCATAGGATGTTCCCCACGCGCTGTTGAGTTTTTTGATCGTCCCGTGCTTGTTTTTGAGCCATTCCACGGAAGCGATTCGTGCGGGCTGTTCGGGGCCGCGGAGGAAGGCATTCTGCACGAAGGGTTCGTTCCAATAGATCTCGTTGTCGATGAAGACGCCGAGAACCCACGGGTTGTCCTTGTCCGGAACGATCCGGCGCAGTCCCTCGACCACGCCGGCTTTGAAGTCCTTGGCGAACGGATCGACCACCTTGTTGCCGAGGGGCGAACCTTTGCCACCCAGATGGAGAATGGGGGTGAACGGCGTGCGTTGGTCCGCCATCAGCCCGGCATCCGACCACGCACCGATGGTGTTCATGCCCCACTGACGAAGCCTGCGATGGACGCGGTCGCGCGCCGGCTCCTGCCACGAGGGACCGAAGGTGCGGGCAAGGTTCGCAACCATGAATTGCATCTGGTTGTTCTTGATGGCCCCGCCGAAGAGCGGATCACCCTCCGCGGGCAGCCAGGCGAAGAGGGATTCGCGGCCCGGGATCGGCGTGACCTGTTCGAAGCCGATGCTGTTTGCACCGTGCGAGAAGAAGAGCCGCCCCTCGGGATCGATCAGCCACCATTTGCCGTCCACCTTCTCCACGCGGAAGAACCCGGTGGCCTGCAACTGCGGACCGTTAGCCCATCCTCCGAAACGATTGAACGAGCGGGGACCTTGGTCATTTCTGGCTGCGGCCAACTCGGCCTCGTGCCGCTGCTTCAGTTCGCCTTCGTCATGCAGTTTCCCCGGCCAGTCCACTTTGCGGACCTGGCCGAACTCGTCAAGGTAGGGCAACTCCAACCGGTCCGCATTCGCCTCGGCACCGTAAGGGTAGGCGAGGCTGATCACGAAGTCGTCCAGCGCCAAGGTGGAGGACGTGGACTGGATGACCAACCGGCAGGCGATGACCTTCGAGGGATCGAACGGTTTCCAGTGGTCCCGGTGGCCGTTGGGCTTGCCGCTTTGCTGGTTGAAGATCGGCGGCGTATCGTTCAGGTCCTTCGCGCGCTGGAAGGGAAAACCCAGCGTGGCCCGCTCGCCCGGCATGACGAACGCCTGCGACGGAGCGCTGTTGGCCCAGTCGAGCGCGCCCTTGTTGTCCAAACGGCCACGAATCCAGACCAAGCCCGGGCCGTTGTTGACGAAATCAATGCGGACAAAGCTGTAAGCTGAAACATCCCAGGAGCCCGAGGTCGGCGACAGGATGACGTTCGCCCCCTGCTTCGGCATCTCGCCGGACAGCCGGAACGAGTCCTTGTCGCCCGGAGCGAAGCTCAAACCATCCGGACCTTTGCCCGTGACATCCGTCAAGGCGCGCACCGGCGCGAGAAGATCCTCGATGGGTGTGGCGGAGGCTTGGCCGGATACCGCACCCGCAGCTCCCTCCCCGCTCGCCTCCTTCGGAGTGACCGCTTGGGAGGCAAGGACGAAACAAAAGCAACAGCCAAGAACAACGAGGAAGATGACGGCGGAAATGCGGAAGACAGACAGACGGAGGAACGGATAGAACATCAGCTTCGAGGGGACGAGGGGGGCTTTCGCAGTTGACAATGGAACATAATGTCAGACAAATATCAAACAGATTGTAGCAGCTTCGTTTGCGCCGAAAAAAACCGTCACCGAGGCCTGTTGCAGTTAGTGTTCTAAAGCCCCCCCTTCGATTGAACCACGCTCATGATTGAAGTTCAAAACCAACGGCGCCCCCTTTTTTCGGCGGGCGCCCTCCTCGGAGCGTCTCTCCACTGCTTCGCAACCCACACTGCATTCGCTGAAATGTCCAACGCCGAAACCACCGCCTCCCCCACCCGGCCGAACATCATCATCATCAACGCCGACGACCTCGGATTCGGCGACCTGGGCTGCTACGGGGCGGACGGCATTCCGACGCCCAACCTCGACCGCATGGCGGCGGAAGGCGTCCGCTTCACCGATTTCTACGCCACGGCCGCGACGTGCACACCCTCGCGCTACAGCCTCCTGACCGGCCGCTATCCGTGGCGGAACCCGAAGGCCAAGATCTTGGCCGGCGATGCCCCGATGATCATCGGCAAAGACGAACTCACCCTCCCTGCCGCGCTGAAACGCGCCGGCTACACCACGTCCGTCATCGGCAAATGGCACATCGGCCTCGGCGACGGCACAATCGATTGGAACGGCGACATCCGCCCCTCCCCGAATGACGTCGGCTTCGACGAATCGTTCATCATGGCCGCGACGGCCGACCGTGTGCCTTCGGTGTATATCCAAAACGGACGGGTAGTGAACCTTGACCCCGCCGATCCGCTCGAAGTGTCTTACGCCAAAAGCAACCCGTTCCCCGACATGCCCACTGGGCTCACGCATCCGGAGTTGCTCACCATGCGCCACAGCGACGAACAGCACGCGGAAACGATCGTCAACGGCGTCCCACGCATCGGGTTCAGCCGTGGCGGCAAATCGGCCACCTGGGACGACGCGACCATGACTGATGTGTTCCTGCAACAGACAAAGGACTTCATCACCCGCCAGAAGGATTCTCCGTTTTTCCTCTACATGGCCCTGCACCAACCGCATGTCCCGAGGCTTCCATCGAAGCGCTTTGCGGGCACCTCGGAGAAAGGACCTCGCGGCGATGTGATCATGGAGATGGATTGGATGGTCGGCGAAGTGCTCGACCACCTGAAGAAGTCCGGGCTCGATAAAAACACGATCGTCGTCTTCACCAGCGACAATGGGCCGGTCTTGGATGACGGCTACGTGGACGGATCGGAGGAGCGCAACGGATCCCACCGCCCCGCTGGCCCGCTCCGCGGCGGAAAATACAGCTTCTTCGACGCAGGTGCCCGTGTCCCGACGATTGTGTGGGCGCCCGGCATGGCCAAGCCCGGCGAGTCCGATGCACTTCTCAGCCAAGTGGATTTCCTCGCCAGCTTCGCGCACCTTGTCGGCCAGGACCTCAAGCCTTCGGAAACAGCCGACAGCCAGCAACTGGCCGACGCCCTGCTCGGGAAATCCGAGAAGGGCCGCGACAACCTCGTCACCGAGGGATTCGGTGCGAAGACGCTCCTGCGCGAGGGACCCTGGGTTTACATTCCCCCCTACCCCGGTCCCCGTCTCTTTGGCGACAAGAACGTCGAGTCCGGCAATTCAAAGGTCCCACAGCTCTACGATCTTTCCTCCGACATCGGGCAAACCAAGAACGTTGCCCCCGAACACCCGGAAAAAGTCGCGGCCATGAAGGCCCTGCTGCAATCGATCCGCGCGCAGCCCACCAAGCCCGCGCCGGAAGCCAGCGCCGCCCGACCGCCGAACATCCTCTTCATCCTGTGCGACGACCTTGGGATCAACGACCTGCATTGCTACGGGCGCAAGGACCACCATACGCCCCACCTCGACCGTTTGGCCGCGCAGGGAACGCGCTTCACGTCCGCCTACGCCTCCCAGGCTATTTGCTCGGCCTCACGTGCCGGCCTTCTCACGGGGCTCAACCCGGCGCGACTGCACCTTACGGACTGGTTGCCCGGACGCTCCGATGCGGTATCACAGCGGGTGCTCCATCCGGAGATCATGATGAACGTGCCGCTTTCGGTCAAAACCCTGCCGCGCTATTTCCGGGAGGCCGGCTACGCCACGGGAATGGTCGGAAAATGGCACATCGGCAAAAGCCCGGGGCCGGCCGAGCACGGGTTCGACTTTGTTTATCATCCCAGCGACGGCAAAAACACCACGCCCTCGGAAACGGAAGGCGGCAAGGCGGAATACGAACTGACCCGCGAGACGATCGGGTTCATCGAAGCGAACAAGGACCGCCCGTTCGTGGCCTATCTCGCCCATTACACACCCCACATTTCCTACACCGCCAAACAGGACCTGATCGACAAGAACGCGCAGGCCTTCGAGCCGGTTTATGCGGCGCTGATCGAGACCTTGGACGATTCGGTGGGGCTCCTGCTCAACAAGCTCGACGAACTAGGACTGGCCGATAACACCATCGTCGTCTTCACCTCGGACAACGGCGGCCTCCATGTGCCCGAAGGCGGCCACGTCCGCGTGACCCACAACACTCCCTTCCGGGCCGGCAAAGGCCACACCTACGAGGGCGGCCAGCGGATTCCGCTCATCGTGCGCTGGCCCGGCCATGTGCCAGCCGGCCGCGTGGTTGATGCGCCCGTCAACAATGTGGACTGGATCCCCACGCTGCTGGAAATGGCCGGAACGACCCCGCCAGACGGCTTCGACGGCGTCAGCTTCGCCCATGGGCTCACGGGAGGAGCGTTCCCGACAAGGCCGCTTTTCTGGCATTATCCGCACTACACCAACCAAGGCGGACGCCCCAGCGGCGTCATGCGGGATGGGCGGTGGCTGCTGGTGGAATACTACGACGAGGACAGAACGGAACTCTACGACCTCTCGGCGGAGTTGGAGCAAAAACAAGACCTGGCCGCCCGCGAACCAGCGCGCGTGGCCACCATGAAGACTGCACTCGCGGACTGGCGCCGGGCCAACGATGCCCAGCTCAATACGCCCAACCCCGAAAACGACGAGGAGGCCTTCCGCAAACTTTACATCACCGTCGACTCCAGCACATTCGATCCCACAACGGCTGACGAGGCCGCGTGGGCGAAGATGCAGGATTGGCGCCGGGAGATGAATCGTATGGCCTCGGAGAAGCGAAAGCATGATCAGCCGGAGGGCGGCTCTGCCGGCGCGCCATAGGCATTCCTCTCATGAACCTCACCCGAAGAAAGTTCCTTGGTCTTTCCGCTGCAGCCGCCGCCGCAATTCCGATACACGCGTTGGCTCAAGAGTCCGGCCAGGCCGGACCGTCGGGCTCGAAGAAAAAGGGCCTCGGCCTCGGGGCGAAAAATCCGTTCTGGCCCGGCATACTCACGGACCTCCGCTGCCGCTGGGTTTACACCTGGATGGGCAACGTGCCGCCCGACCTGCCCGAGGGGACAGGCTTCATTCCCATGATCCGCAGCGGCGGCATCACCAATACTGCCGCGATCGCCAAGGTCGCGGATCAAGCCAAGGCGAACAACATCACCGAGCTGCTTGGCCTCAACGAACCCGACGCAGCGAAGCAGGACGACATGACGGTCGAAGGCGCCCTCGAGGCCTGGCCGCTGCTGATGGAGACGGGTCTGCGACTCGGCAGTCCGGGCTGCGTCCATCCCGACAAGGATTGGATGGTCGAGTTCATGGCCGGCGTGAAAGAGCGAGATCTTCGGGTCGATTTCGTCTGCGTGCATTCGTATGGCGGCCCGAATCCGGAGGCGCTGGTCCAGCGGCTGGAGAAAGTGCACAAGATGTATGATCGCCCGCTCTGGATCACGGAGTTCGGTGTGGGCGACTGGGCGGCCAAGAGCGTCGAGGAGAACCAGCACTCGCCGGAGACGGTCCAGCGTTTCATGGAAAAAGTCCTGCCCATGCTCGACGACCTCGATTTCCTCGAGCGCTACGCGTGGTTTCCGTCCATGCCCGACAGCGGCCCTCTCGGCACCAGCGCGCTTTTCGACCACAATGGAGAGTTGACCCCGCTGGGCGAAATCTACCGCGACGCATGATGCCGACCCCTTCGCGCATTTTGTGGCACCGGCACGAAACGCATCCCGCTTGATCAGCCCTCTCTCCACCCTCCAACCCACCAACACACCCCCATGATGACCCGCCGCAAATTCCTCAACCTCGCCGCCGCATCCGCCGCCGCGCTCTCCATCACCGCCTGCCAACGTCAACCGGGATTCCTGGATGGAATCTTTGCCCGGGGTTCAAAGAAGAAGGGTCTTGGTCAGACCGTGAAAGTGCCTGAGTGGGCCCAGCGGCTGAGTGACCTTCGCTGCAAATGGTTCTACTCCTGGAACTCCGCCATCCCCGAGGGCATTCCCCGGGGCATGGAATTCATACCCATGATCTATCGCTACGGCGGAAAACCGGAGACGATCTCGGCCCCCGCCGCGGCGGCCAAGCAGGCGGGCATCACCGAGTTGCTTGGCTTCAACGAGCCGGACGTCAAGAAGCAGGGCAATATGACGTTGGATGAAACGCTGAACGCGTGGCCGCTGCTGATGGAAACAGGGATGCGCCTCGGCAGCCCCGGCTGCGTGCATCCCGACAAGGAGTGGATGATCAACTTCATGAACGGCGTGAAGGAGCGCGGCCTGCGGGTGGACTTTGTCAACGTGCACTCCTATGGCGGCCCGAGCGCCGAAGCGCTGGTCAAGCGGTTGGAGAGCGTCCACAAGATGTTCGATGAGCGGCCGGTCTGGATCACTGAGTTCGCGGTGGGCGACTGGGAGGCGAAAAGCGTCGAGCAGAATCGCCACAAGCCGGAGGCGGTGATGCGCTTCATGGAGAGCGTTGTCCCCATGCTCGACAAGCTGGACTTCGTCGAGCGCTACGCGTGGTTCCCGGCCAAGAACACGAGCATTCCCCTCGGCACCAGCGCGCTCTTCGACGCGAACGGGGCACTCACCCCGCTGGGAGAGATCTACCGCGATGCGTGATGCCGGCGACGGGCGGGATTTGGGTGGCCTGCACCCGCTTCGGCCTGTTTATCACGTTCGGGCTCTACTCGATTCCCGCCGGCGTCTGGCCGCGCGAGAAGATGGGGAGGAATGATTACGCGAGCGCAGAGTGGCCCTGGCCAGAGTCATCGGGAGGGATCCCCAGGGCGGATTACGACACGCTGCTCGTGAGATTCTGCCCCGACAAGTCCGATGCGGAGGTGGGGGGGTCCGGTTGGTCTCCGAGGCCAACATGCCCCCACGAGCGACGCGGAATGCATCGCTCGCATAAGCGATTGTGTAAAATAGACACGCGGCGCCACTGGACAGGCTGTCTGACTTGCGTTTGAGTGGTTGCGGATGATGCCCCCTAAGAGTCTCCGTCGCTTCCTTCCGCTGACCGTGATGGTTACGCTCGGCCTCACTCCCGGTTCGGCCGCGGAGGATCCGGCGCTGAGCGAGCAGCCGATTGCGGTGAACCAGGTGGGGTATGAAACCGTCAACCCGAAGCGATTCACGGCGCCGAAAGCAGCGGACGGAACGCGATTTTCGATTCGACCAGCAGCTGGAGGAGACGCCTTGTTTCAAGGGGAGATCCGGGGAAACATCGGCGATTTCTCGGGGTTCAAGCCGGAGGATTCGACGGGGCGGTTTGTGGTGGAATTGGAGGGCGCAACGAAGGCCACGAGTGATCCGTTTTTGATTCGTTCGGACCTGTTTCGCGAGCAGTTCTGGCAGGCGGCGGTGGATTTTCTCATTGATGCACGGTCGGCGGTCGGAAGCCACCCGAGTGCTTTTGGCGGATGTCCGTGGCGCGATGGAACCTACTACGATGCGATCATTCCGGCGCTGGTCATGTTCTACCTCGCCGATCCAGAAGGCGTGAAGGCCATGCCAAGGCAATTGGATTGGGCGGCGGACAAGAAGCGCGTAACGGCTCCGGATTTTACCTTCATCGACAAGGACCCCGGCGGGAAGGGTTTCCTGGATGCCGTGAAGGCCTACTACGAACTCGAACCACCCGGCGCCGATGCGCCCGACGTGGTGAAGCTGATCCATTGGGGCGCAGGCATGTATCTCGTCAATCCCAACACCCAGGACATCATGGGAGATCCCGCCAAGCTGGGAATCCACCAGCAGACCGTGGAGCAGATGGCTTACGTGATTTGGGCGTGGCCGGTGCTCAAACAATGGCTGCCCCAGTCGTTCCACAACCAAGTCCGTGACTTTGTTTTCGCGAACTGGAGCCCTTCCCTCGAGATCAGCCGGTGGTGGGACCCCAAAACCTACCTCACCCCCGAGGATCTCACCGAAAAGAATCCGATGGGAGGCTTATTGCATCCCTTCAAAGGACGGCACGCGCCGGGTCACTCCATCGTCCCTAATCTGCTCATGCATGAAGTCGCCAAGCGCGAGGCTCGCGGTGATGCCGCGAGCTATCTTCAGGCCGCCGTGAAGCAGGCCGAGTGGTGCGTGAAGCATCTCGATTGGAACGATCCCCGCACCACCAAGGGCCACCGCATGAGCGAGCACCGCACCATTCCCAATCTCGTTTGGCTGCTGCAAAAGTATCCGGACCAAGCCCCCGCTGGACTGAAGGAGAAAATCAACGAATGGGTGGATGTCGCGCTCAGCGGCACGGAAAACCTCTGGGACTACCGCCGCTACGATAGGGAGAATCACTGGTCGATCCCCAAGGTCAACGACGTCGGCAACCTGCTTTCCCTGCCCGCCATTGCCACGGCAGCCAGCTGGGAGGTTGAAGATTCGGCCAAGAAGGCGCGCCTCGAGGAGATTTCCATCGCGGCCATTGACCACGTCTTCGGCCGGAACCCGCGTCTCGCCGCGGCACCGGCCAAGCCGGGGATGGGTTTCCCGGAAATCGAACGCGGCTGGCCGAAGCATCACCCGGAGAACAAGTGCGCTCGTTTGGAAACATGCCGCGGCTCCATCTCCTCCGCCCCCGGCACCGAGATGTTTCCCTTCAATCCGGAGGGCAGATACCGCCACGCTGAGGGGTGGGTGAATTACGGAGCCGCATGGTGCATGAGCCTTGCGTATTTGAAGTTCGATACGGAAAACCAAACCACCCCGAGTCCATGATTCATTCACATCGCCGATTGAATCATTCCCGCCGCCTACTTTATTGGAACCGTGCCGAGGGCGAGAACTCATGCGCTACCGTGACTGGCTCAATCTGAATATCCACCTGCTCTGGTGCCACGATTTGCCGGTGGCGCGAGGGCGGGCGGATGCGGGAGCGGTGTTACGCTCGACGGAATACACCAACAGCGGGGCCTGGCTGGTGCGAACAGGCTGGGCGCAGGTGGAGCATGGGGGCGAGCGCCATCGCGCGAAACCGGGTCAGTGGCTCATCGTCAAACCCGGACCTCGGGAGCAGACTTTTTCGGCCGATGCGCGGCTCATCTCCATCGCTTTTGCCGCACGCTGGCCGGATGGCTCGCATCTTTTTGACAAGGGACTAAGCTTGGTGGTGAACGCTAGGGAGGCACCGGAGTTGGAGAATTTGGTGCGTCCGATCCTGCGAACAATGAAACGGGTGAACCCCCACACGTGGGACGCACGCGATCATGTGGTGGATCTCTCCCTGTTTTTCCAGTTCGAACAGCTTTTGCTCCGCTGGCTCATCGCCCTGGCTGCCGTGCTGGCCAAACGGCAAATCAGCCATTCAGGGCATGACGGCATCGACGAGCGCGTTCGCGCGGCGCTGGACCTCATGAACACGTCTGACCTGGCCGAACCTCTGCAGACGGAGCAACTCGCGGCCAAAGTTCAACTGAGCCCGAACCACCTCGTTCGCCTCTTCCGCCGTGAATTGCAAACCACCCCCAGTCAGCATTGGGATCGGCTCCGCCTCGAATACGCCCGCCATCGCCTTCTCCAGCCAGAAGCCCGCGTGAAGGAGGTTTCGATCGAACTCGGGTTCACCTACCTCTCCCACTTTTCCAAGTGGTTCAAACACCGCACCGGCAAAACCCCGCGCGCGATGCGGCATGAGTCAATTGTATAAGCGATTGTGTAAAATATATACGCAGCTCCACTGGACATGCTGTCTGGAGTGCGTTTGATTGGGGCCAGATGGTTCCCCCCAAGAGTCTGCTTCGCCTTGCCTTGCTGCCCGCGCTTCTCGCGCTTTGCCTCGCACCCGGTCTGGCTGCGGAGGACCCGGCCCTGAGCGAGCAACCGATTGCGGTGAATCAGGTGGGGTATAAAACCAACAGCCCGAAGCGATTCACGGCACCAAAAGCAGCCGACGGCACACGGTTTTCGATTCGCCTGGCAGGCGGAGGAGGACCATTGTTTCAAGGAGAGATCAGGGGAAACGTCGGCGATTTTTCCGCCTTCAAGCCGGAGGATTCGAGCACTCATTTTGTCGTCGAACTGGAGGGCTCGGCCAAGGTAGCCAGCGATCCGTTTCTGATCCGGGCCAATCTCTATGAGGAGCAGTTCCGACAGCCCGCGGTCGATTTCCTCATTGATTCGCGCTCGGGCATCGGAACCCACGCGAGCGCTTATGGCGGTTGTCCGTGGCGCGATGGCACTTACTATGATGCCATTCTCCCGGCACTGGTTATGTTTTACCTCGCCGATCCCGCAGGCATGAAGGCGATGCCAAAGCAACTGGACTGGGCGGCGGACAAGAAGCGGGTGACGTCACCCGATTTCGCCTTCAACGACAAAGATCCCGGCGGCAAAGGATTCATGGATTCCGTGCGCGCCTACTATGAACTCGAACCGCCAGAAGCGGATGCGCCGGACGCGGTCAAACTGATCCACTGGGGAGCGGGCTTCTACCTCGTTAATCCCAAGACCCAGGACCCTTCGAAGGATCCCGACAAGTTGAAGATCCACCCGCAGACCGTGGAGCAGATGGCCTACGTGATCTGGGCGTGGCCGGCGCTCAAACAATGGTTGCCCCAGTCGTTCTACGACAACGCGCGCGACTTTGTTTTCGCGAACTGGAGCCCGTCGCTTGAAATCAGCCCGTGGTGGGATCCCAAGACCTACCTCACCCCCGAGGATCTCGCCGAGGGCAATCCGATGGGAGGCTTGCTGCATCCCTACAAGGGACGACACGCCCCGGGTCACTCGATTGTCCCCAATCTTCTCATGCATGAAATCGCCGAACGCGAAGGCCGCGACGATGCTTCCATTTACCTCGATGCCGCCGTCAAGCAAGCGGAGTGGTGCATGGAGAATCTGGATTGGAATGACCCGCGCACAACCAAAGGCCACCGCATGAGCGAGCACCGCACGATCCCCAACCTCGTGTGGCTGTTGCAAAAGTATCCGGACCAAGCCCCCGCTGGACTGAAGGAGAAAATCAACGAATGGGTGGATGTCGTCTTGAGCCGATCCGACAACATGTGGGATTATCGCCGGTATGATCTGAACAACCACTGGTCGATCCCCAAAGTCAACGATGTCGGCAACCTGCTCTCCCTCCCCGCCATCGCCACGGCGGCCGGCTGGATGGTGGATGACCCGAGGAAAAAAGCGCGCCTCGAAGAGGTCAGCACTGCCGCCGTCGACCATGTTTTTGGCCGGAACCCACGCGTCGCCGCCGCTCCCGCCAAGCCTCAGATGGGCTTCCCCGAGGTGGAGAGGGGCTGGCCAAAGCATTACAAAGAGGACACCTGCGCGAGGCTGGAGCTTTGCCGCGGATCCATTTCCTCCGCCCCCGGCACGGAGATGTTTCCGTTCAATCCAGAGGGTGCTTACCGCCATCCCGAGGGCTGGGTGAACTACGGTGCCTCCTGGTGCCTGAGCCTTGCCTACCTGAAGTTCGACCAGGCCGGAACAACCCCGAATCCATAGTTTATGAAAATCAAAGGCATGCGCTGGTGGATCGTGGTGCTGGTTTTTCTGGCCGCCGTCCTCAACTACGTCGATCGCCAGGTGCTGTCGGTCCTCGCACCAACCATTCAGGCGGATCTCGGGATCGACGACCGCGACTACGCAAACATTCTCAACATCTTCTTGGTCGCCTACACCGTTGCCTACCTGGTTTCCGGAAAGTTGGTGGACCGCATGGGCGCGCGCAACAGCACCCTTCTCTTTGTGGTCTGGTGGTCGATGTCCAACATCGTCACCGCATGGGCTCAGGGCATGCGCTCGATGAGCGTGGCGCGTTTCTCCCTCGGGCTTGGCGAGGCGGGAATTTGGCCTGCCGCCTCGAAAATCGTCTCCGAATGGTTTCCCTCGCGGGAGCGCGCGCTGGCCATCGGCTTCTACACGATGGGGGCGACCGTCGGAGCCACCTTGGCTCCCTACGTGGTGATCCCCATCGCGATGTATGACTACGCGGGGGGCATGCCTTGGGTGAATTCGCTTTTCGGCCACGGCACCGGGTGGCGCATGGCGTTCCTCATCACCGGCATTCTAGGCCTGTTCTGGGTCATTCCCTGGCTTCTACTCTACCGCAAACCACGCGAAAGCAGATTCGTGTCCGCGGCAGAGTTGGAACTCATCGAAGAGGGAGTGGTGGAGAACCCTGCAACGGACGAGAAGGCCTGGTCCTGGGGGAAAGTGCTGAGCTTCAAACCGCTCTGGCTGTTACTGATTGGAAGGCTCCTCACGGACCCGGTCTGGTATTTCTATCAGTTCTGGTTCGCGAAATTTCTCAGCACAGACCGCGGAGTGGCGCAGGAAGACCTGACCATCACGTGGGTCGTCTACGCCGCGGCCGGCGTGGGATCGCTGGCGGGCGGCTGGTTCTCAGGTGCCCTGATCAAGCGGGGTGTTGCCCCGGCCAAAGCCCGTCTCTGGGTCATGCTTGGCTGCGCCTGCCTGATGCCGATTTCGCCCTTCATCGCCATGGTCAGCGGACTGCCAATGACGATGGTGCTGACGGCTGTCACCGTGTTCGCCTCTCTCTCCTGGTTGATCAACATCAGCGCATTGATTGTGGACGTTTCGCCCAAACATTCGCTTGGGACCATTTTCAGTGTGGTGGCGGCGGGAAGCACAGTCGGCGGCATCATCATGAACATGATCGTAGCCGCGATGGTCTCCGGCCCCTCCAGCAAGGCGGCGGGCTTCCTGGACACAGCCTTCAAACAGGTGCTGGGCCCCGTGCTCGACATGATTTCGGGACAGGGCTATGCGCCTTGGTTCTGGGCCATGGCTTTCCTTCATCCTGTCGCGTTGGTCCTGCTCTGGATGGCAGGCATCGCCCGCCCCGCCCAACCTTCAATTCCAAAACAGTAACTCTCCCGAACCAACATTAGAAAACCATCCTATGATCACTCACAACATTGACTGCGACCTTCTCGTCGCCGGCGGCGGTCTTGCCGGCGTCTGCGCCGCACTTGCCGCCGCCCGGAACGGCGCCCGCGTTGTCCTCGTTCAGGACCGTTCCGTGCTGGGCGGCAACGCCTCCAGTGAGATCAAGATGCACATCGTGGGAGCTGACTGCCACGGCGCCAAACCCGGTTGCCGCGAGGCCGGGCTCATGGAGGAACTCCGCCTCGAGGACGCCGCCCGCAACCCCGCCGGCGTTTACTCCCAGTGGGACCTCCTGCTCTACGAGAAGGTCGTTCTCGAGCCCAATATCCGCCTGCTGCTGGACACCGATGTGGTCAGCGCTGAAGTCGTCGACAACGTGATCCACTCCGCCCGCGCCGTGCGCATCTCCACCGAGGATGAATTCATCATCCGCGCCCGTTTCTTCGCCGACTGCACGGGCGACGGCCGCCTCGGTGCCGAAGCCGGGGCCGACTTCCACGTCGGCCGCGAAGGCAAGGCCGACTACGGCGAGTCGCTGGCCCAGGACAAAGCCGACCGCCAGACCCTCGGCAGTTCGATCCTGCTCACGGGACGCAAACACGAGACCCCCCAACCCTTCGACCGCCCGTCGTGGGTGCGCACCTTCAAGAAGGAGGACTTCAAACTCCGCCCAATCAAGAGCTTCGAATACGGTTACTGGTGGTTCGAGTGGGGCGGGCAGCTCGACACCCTCAAAGACAACGCCGAGATCCGCCATGAACTCCTCCGCATCACCCTCGGCGTGTGGGACTACATCAAAAATTCCGGCGAATTCCCCGAGGCGGCCAACTGGGGCCTTGAATGGGTCGGGGCCATCCCTGGCAAACGCGAATCCCGCCGCTTCCACGGCCCTTACCGCCTCACCGAAATGGACGTGCTGACACCGGGCCATTTCGACGACACCGTCGCTTACGGTGGTTGGTTTGTGGACACACATCCCCCCATGGGGGTCGATGCGCCGGAGGAACCGCCGTGCATTCAGCACCACTTCGAGCACCTCTTCCCGCTCCCGCTGCGCTGCTACCACTCGCGCAACATCGCCAACCTTTTCTTTGCCGGACGCAACATCAGCGCCACTCACATCGCCTTCGCCAGCACCCGGGTGATGGCCACTTGCGCCGTCGGTGGCCAGGCTGTTGGCACCGCCGCCGCGCTCTGGCTTCGCGAAGGGACCAACGACATTCGCACCCTCTCCACTCCGGCCAACGTCCGCGCCCTCCAACAACGCCTCCTGCGCGACGACGCCTTCCTCCTCGAACTTCACAATGAGGACGCCGCCGACCTCGCCCGGATGGCCCAGGCTCGCGCCACCAGCGGCGGCGAAACCGCCGCCCTCGTCCTCGATGGCGTCGCCCGCGATCTGCGCGCCGCGTTCGGCACCTGGTCCTCGGATAGCGTCCACGCTTGGACTTCCGCCTCCCTGCCAGCGACCATCGCCCTCGACTTGGCTGAACCTGCGGCCATCCGTGAAATCCACGTGACGTTCGATAGCGGTTTTGAAAAGGAGCTCCTGCTCACCCCCAGTCACCACCACCAAAAAGTCAGCGCCCCGCGCGGACCACAGGCCAAGCTCGTGCGCCATTACCGCGTGAAGATCGACGGTGCCGTCGTCCACGAAGAGACCAACAACCTCCTCCGCAAACGTGTCCACCGCCTGCCCGCCCCCGTCACCGGACGCACGGTTGAAATCGAGTGCCTCACCACTCACGGAGCCCCGGTCGCCCGTCTCTTTGAGGTGCGCACCTACGCCAGCTGAGGTTCGGCAGCGCGTTTGTAGAGGCCGTTCGGATGAAACCAGCCACCCCCGCCGTCCTCCCCACCCTCGTCGTGCTCCTCACAACCTGCTCGATCACAGCCGCGGGGCCGAATCCCGCCAATTCCAGCCATCCCGTGTCTACATCCGCCGAACGCCTGAACGAACTCACCGCGCCGGGCTCCCCCCGCGTTTACGCCGGCGACGAACTCGCCAGCATTGCCATGCCGGTCGGCGGCATTGTGGCCGGGCAGCTTTACTTCAAAGGCGACGGACGGCTCGCGCATTGGGACATCATGAATGGCCGCGCCTTCGGCTCGTCCCCGCTCGTGCGACCCGCCGCAAGCCTCGAACAGGGTTTCGCCGTGCGTATGCGGGATGACGCCGGCCGGATGGTGAGTTTTCCTCTCACGCCCGAAACATTCCCCGGCACAACGTTTACGGCAGATTATCCAGCCGGGGTGGTCCGCTATGGCGGTGCGGAAAAACTGCCGTTGGCCGTCACCCTCGAGGGCATCGCGCCATTCGTCCCGCTCGACACCGCTGCTTCCGGCATCCCGGCTACCTTCCTCCGCCTCACGCTGAGAAATACCAGCGACCGGCCGGTCGAGGGCGACGTGCTCGGCTGGTTGCAGAACGGCGCGGCCCACCTTTCGGGCGTGAACGCGGAGGAAGGCTCCCGCACCGCCACCGTGCGCCAACCGCCCGGCGCCTTGGCCGTCGAGTTCGCGGCAGTCCCGTCCGCCTCCAGCCTGACCGATCGTGGAGAGGTGCCACCGCCTGTGATCTTGGCGAATTTCGAAACAACCGACTACATGGGCTGGAAATCGAAGGGCGAGGCCTTCGGCACCGGCCCAACGAAGTTCGAGGCCCTGCCCGGAGGAGGCCCCAAAGGCCGCGCGGGCGACGCCTGCGCCAGCTCGCTCCCCGCCGGCCCGGCCGCCACCGGCACCCTCGAATCCCCGGAGTTCGTCATCGAGCGCAACAGCCTGCGCTTCCTGCTCTCCGGCGAACAAGCGGATGCTCCAAACCTTCGGGTCGAATTGCTCTCCGGCGACGATGTGCTTTTCTCGGCCACACCGAACAGAACCGACACCCTCAAGCCCGTCATCTGGGATCTGCGCGCGCACGCCGGAAAAAAGGCGCGCCTCGTTGTGACCGACGCCTCAACCGAAGGCGGAATGGTCTTCGACCAAGCGGAACTGCTTGACCAGAAACTCGCACCGCTCACCCAACGCCCCGACTTCGGCACGATGGCGCTGGTGCTGCTCGATCCTCCCGCCGACGCCCGGGCCCTGCCCTCGGTCGAAGGCGATCTCGCCAGCGGCGCCGAGCCAGTCCCGGCCGACACCACCCGACCGTTCGACCAAAACCAAATCGGCGCGCTGACCGCGCCTTTTCGTCTGCAACCCGGCGAATCGCGCAGCTTCACGTTCGCGATTGCCTGGCACTTCCCGAATTTCGAGTTGCACGACTGGGGAAAACTCCAAGGCCAGGGCCGTTGGTATGCCACGCAATATGACTCGGTGACCGCGGTGGTGGACAAACTCGCCGCCGACGGCCCCGACCTCGTCGCCAACATCGATCTGTGGCGGAAAACCTACTACGACTCGACCCTGCCGCGCTGGTTGCTCGACCGCTCGATCGCCAACGTCTCAGCCCTCGCCACCGCCACGTGTTTCCGCTTCGCCGACGGCCGGTTCTACGGCTTCGAGGGCGTGTATTCCTTCCCCGGCACCTGCAACCACGTCTGGCACTACGAGGAAGGCGCGGGCCGGCTCTTTCCCGAGTTGGAAAAGTCCTTGCGCACTCAGGCCGACTTCGTTCCCGCCGTAGGCATCAAGTCTGATGGCAGCATCGCCATGCGCATCGACGGGCGCCCCGGCTCACCCGATCCGCTGGCCCAGCGTCCCACGCTCTTCGGCTGGGGGTATAACCACTGGGCATCGATCGACGGCCAAAGCGGACTGCTCCTCCGTGCCTACCGCACCCACCTGCTCGGGACCGACGACAGCTTCGTGAAGGAATACTGGCCGCAAATCCGCCTCGCGACCGGATGGCTGCTCGCCCAAGACAGTGACAATGACGGCCTGCCCGACTTGGTCACGCACCACACGCTCGACGAAGACATCGCGGGGCCGAGCCCGTGGATAAGCAGCCTCAGCCTCGCCGCGCTAACCGCCGTCGAAAAAATGGCCCGAATCGCCGGGGACCACGACTTCGCCGATCTCTGCCGCGAGCGCGTCGCGCTTGGAAGCAAGAACTTCGTCGCCAAACTCTGGAGCGGCGACCGCTTCATCCATCACTCGCCCGATGCGGAAAAGTGGCGCCCCGGTTCCTACGACGGCAGCCACATCGACCAAGTGCTCGGCCAGCAATGGGCGTGGCGCACCGGCCTCGGTCGCATCGTGCCCGAGAGGGAAACCCGCGCCGCCCTGGCCTCCGTGTTCCAGCACAACTTCGTGACCGACGTGGGCCCTTACTACGCGCGGCCGGAGAACAAACCAAGCCGACCCTTCGCCCAGGCGGGCATGGCCGGCACGCTCGTGGCCACGTGGCCCGAAGGCTCGTATCGGCCCGATGGGAGCAGACCCGGGCATCCCTGGTCGGCTGGGAACCACTTTCACCAAGGATTCTACAACGAGACGATGTCGGGCTTCGAACACGCCTTCGCCTCCCACCTCATCTACGAAGGCATGGTGGCAGAAGGCCTGACGGTGGCCCGCGCCGTCCACGACCGCCACCAGCCTGACAGCCCCAAAAAGGGCAACCCGTTCAACGAACCGGAAGCCGGCAATCACTACGCCCGCGCCATGGCCAGCTACGCCACCTTCCTTGCGAGCGGGGGCTTTGAATACGACGGCCCCCGCGGCGCGATCGGCTTTGCGCCGCGGTGGCACGCCCACGATTTCAAGACGGCTTTCACCGCCGCCGAAGGCTGGGGATCGTTCAGCCAGAAACAGAGCGGCGAGACCATGACCGCCTCGCTCGATCTGAAGTTCGGCCAACTCAAGCTCAAGACGCTCGACCTTGTCCCGCCGGTCGGCTCCGTTCCCACGGAAGTCGAAGCAGCACTCGACGGACAGGCCGTCCCGGCCTCCTTGGAAACGGCCTCCGGCAAGGCACGGATTGGCTGTGAGGAAGAATTAACCATCCCCGCGGGCAAATCCCTCGTGGTCACGCTCCGACAACAGCCGACAACAACGACTACCCCGTGAACCCGATGAATACCAAACACCTGCTCTTCGCCCTGCTCGCGCTCTCCGCCGGATGGCAAAACGCCCCTGCCTCAGATGCCCCAACGTGGCAGCAGATCGTCGCCGAGCGTGCAAAGCTCTACGGCCACAGGAATTGGATCGTCATCGCCGACTCGGCC
The DNA here is from genome assembly GCA_041736875.1 of Chthoniobacterales bacterium. Classification (GTDB taxonomy): domain Bacteria; phylum Verrucomicrobiota; class Verrucomicrobiia; order Chthoniobacterales; family JACTMZ01; genus JACTMZ01. The sequence continues at coordinate 75,695 of JBGSSV010000194.1, forward strand.
TATCCCGCCCAGAGCCGGGATGGCATCGAGACCATCGCCACCGATGCCGGACAGATCGAGGTGCTCCGCGAGGCGCTGTCCATCCTCGACGGCCTGAAGCACGTGCGGCCCGTCGTCTTCACCGATGCCGAACTCCCCCATGTGGCGGAACAGGACGCACCGGGCATTGGCACCTACCGCAAGGACCTCGCCGAGGTGCTGGGACTGCGGCCGGTCAACGTGCTCCCTCACGAGGACATCATCGCCAAACTCGATCAAGCCGGCGCGGCCTTCAAAGTCCTGATCCTCAAAACCAACCTCACCCTCCCCTACACCTCCGTCTTCCTTGAACTCGACTGCGGCTATTGGAACAACGACGCGGAAGGCCGTCTGCGCAAGGCGCTTTCGACCTCTGCTGCGGATTGAAGGATCCCGCCTCATGAATGCCTGGCATCCGTAAAAGCTGCATCACCATGAGATCCCGCACTTCTGGCTTCGTCCTCTTCGCGTCCTGAAATCACCCGCTCGTTCACATGCCACTCCCCGCGCTTCCCATCTCGCACTCCTCCGCGCGCTTTGTTCTCTCTTTGCTGATCTGCGCATCCATCGTAGCCACCACAGCGAAAGCATCGAACCCGATCATCCGTCACATGTTCACCGCCGATCCCTCGGCGCGCGTTTTTGACGGTCGTCTTTATGTCTACACGTCGCATGACCGGGATGATGCCACCTCCTACGACATGGTGGACTGGTGGCTTTTCTCCACCGAGGACATGGTCACTTGGAAAGACCACGGAGCGGTCTTCACTTTGAAGGACTTTGCCTGGGCAAGGGAGCAGGCATGGGCGCCCGATGCCATCGCCGCCAATGGGAAATACTATCTCTTCCTACCCACCGACCGGAGCAAGATCGGTGTCGCGGTTTCGGATAAACCGGACGGTCCATTTGTGGACGCCATCGGCGCCCCCCTGATCGACAACGCCACCATGCCCGAGGCGGGCAAGGAACCGATCGACCCGGCGATCCTCGTCGATGACGACGGCACGACCTGGCTCTACTTTGGCTGTCGCCAACCGATGGTGGTGAAACTCGATCCTTCGCTGACCAAGCTGGCGGGTCCCTTGCAGGAATTGGTCATCCTCACCCCTTCGGGCGAGCCAGTGCCCCAAGCGCTGCCCGGAAAAGATCCGCAGTTGCCGGCAGGCTACGGCGAGGGACCTTCGATGTTCAAACGGGATGGCCGCTACTATCTTGTTTACTCCAACGGCTGGGCCCATGACACCACGCTCGTCTATGCCACGAGCGACTCGCCCACGGGACCATTCACCTATCAAGGCAGGGTCATGCATCCCGTCGACTGCAGCACGCACCACGGCATGGTCGGCGAGTTCAAGGGCAGGTGGTATGTCTTTTACCACACCGCTGAGTTGTCCGGCGGCAATGGCTACCGGCGTTCGGTCTGTGTGGACGAACTAGCCTTTGACGCCGATGGAACAATTATGCCCGTCACGGCCACGTCCGGCATGAAATAACCATGAAATCCCTCGCCCTCGCTTTTGCCCTCCCGCTTTTTGTCGTGTCGGCCCACGCGTCGTCTGAAGCGACTGCTTCCGGTTCCTCAACGTCCGATCGCCAAAACGCGAGGCCGAAATTCCGCAGCAAAATCCACATTCCGGTTCAACCTGCCGCCGAAGGAACGCCACTTGCTCCAACCGGCTACGAACTGGTTTTTTCGGACGAGTTCAACGGCGATGTTCTCGACACGCAAAAGTGGACCTACCGCCTCGACAGCAAAGCGCTCAGCACCCAGCAAGCGGAGAACATCTCCGTGAGGAACGGAAATCTTGAGATAGCGCTGCGCAAGGAATCCGCACGCGGCAAAGACTACACCGCCGGCGGAGTGATCAGCCGGGAGACCTTTGCTTACGGCTACTACGAGGCGCGCCTCAAGACGCCGCCCGCCGAAGGCTGGCATACGGCGTTCTGGTCGATGAAAAACAGTTTTGCGCAGATTCCGAACGGACCGCGCCCCCTGCTCGAGCTGGATTACTGCGAGCAGGACGGCGGAGATCCCCACTTCTTCAGCTTCGGAATCATCAACCAGTTTCCCGACAAGAAGCGGAAGGAATCCTGGAACGCCGGGCGCTGGGTCGTCGAGGAGGCACCGGACACATCGGCCGATTTTCATGTTTGGGCCTGCGAGTTCACGCCCGAGACCATCCGCTTTTACTTCGAAGGCAGGCTGACCAAGGAGCTGAGTTCCGAGGGATTTCCTCACGATGACATGAACGTTTGGCTCAGCGTGATCGCGAGCAAGATGAAGGGCGACCGCTGGGTGGACGAATCCAAACTGCCGAACGTCATGCTGGTTGACTACATGCGGGTTTATCAGAACCCGAAGTATCGCGAAGCGGAAGCGGCTCTGCGCGCCGCATCGCTCGTCCGCCCGCCAAAACCCGAGGCCACGAAGCCCGGGGAGAAAAAGCCCGCGAGCAACGGGGAACTGGAAAACCTGAACTGAATTGCCAGCGCGACAACAAGCCACCGCGCAATCCGTTTCACCCCCATTCCGCTTAGCCCGCTCCATGCAACTTGCCTTATGGCCGTCGCTCTGGCCGCAGATCCTCGCCATTCCAATGGCGTTGGCGGCATCGCTCCCCATGACCCACGCCGCACAACCCGAAACCGACAATCCAGCCCACACCGCATTTAACCCCGGTCAACCTTGGCCGGACACGAGCGGCGTTCACATCAACGCACACGGCTTCTGTGTCCTGGATTTCGGAGGCCGCCATTACTGGTATGGAGCGCACAAGATCGAGGGAAAAACCGAGGAGGAAAAAAACGAAGCGGGAGTCCGCCTCTACGTGAGTGACGACCTGATGAACTGGAAGGATCAAGGGCTGGTGCTCTCGGTCTTTGCGCCAGATGCCCATCCCGAGCTGGCGGAAGCCTTCATCCTCGACCGGCCCAAAGTGATTTACAACGAGGCCACCAAGAAATTCATGCTCTATTTCAAACTCTATCCGCCCAAGGAGAAGGGCGGAAAGAGTGGCAAAGACTACGCATGGGTCGGCGTTGCCACGTCTGACACACCCACGGGCCCCTTTGCATACAAGGGATACTTTCTCGGCAACCACAGCGAGTTCGGCACCGGAGATTTTGCCATCTTTGCCGACACCGACGATGCGATCTATCACATCGCCGTGCGCAAACCGGATAAGGCCCTTGTCTACGGCCGCTTGTCCGAGGACGGACTGCAGCCGGTCGGCGAATACAAGGTGCTCGAGGGCGTCACGATCGGAACGGAGGCCCCTGCGTTTTTCCGACGGGGTGACAAGGTCTATCTCCTTGGATCCGGCACATCCGGTTGGAAACCCAACCCGGCCCGCCTGTTTGTGGCGGATCGGTTCACCGGACCGTATCGGGAGCTGCCCAATCCATGCCGCGGCGTAAACCCCCACAACAACCTCGGCCCGGATAAAACCTTCGGCGGGCAAAGCACCTTCGTCTATCCCGTCGCGGGTCGGCAGGACGCGTGGATTGCGATGTTCGACATCAACAAGCCCGAAGACCCGATCAACGCCGGCTACATTTGGCTGCCCATCGAACTCGAGAGTGACCAACCCGTCATCCGATGGCACGACCAGTGGGATCTCTCGGTCTTTTCAAAACAGTAAACACCACATCCCATCACGACCATGCCACACCCACCCCGCCCGTTAACCCATCTCCTTATTTCCATCGCGGTCTTTATGTCCACAAATCTCATCGCACAAAACGACACCGAAGGACCCCACGTGGCCCAGATGGTCAACGCGGACTTTGAAACGGGGAACTTGAACGGCTGGAAAGATTGGCGACTCCGGCGTGCCGAAATCTCCAACAACGCCCAAGCAGGCAAACATGCCGTCGCCTTGGGGCCGGAGAGCGCGAGATGCACGCAAGAAGTCAAGATTCGTCCCAACAGCCGCTACCGCTTGTCCGCGTGGGTCAAAACCGAGTCGGGAGCCGAGCAAGTCGAGCTCGTCGCGCAAGACTACGGCGGACCCACGCTATCCGTTGCGAGCGCCTTGACGGAATACACAAAGGTCTCGCTGGAATTCACGTCGGCGCATACCTGCGATTCCGTGTTGATCACTCTGTGGCATCGCGCCGGACCGGGAAAGGGATACGCGGATTCCTTGGAGCTGGAGTATCTGGGCGAGGCCCCGGAGCCGACCGTGCAGGAGTTTGTGGAGCGCGTCGTGCCTGAACCAAAAACAGAGGGCGGGGTTACGACCCTCCCCGAAAGCGACATGGAATGGTATCTCGATGCCAAGTTCGGGATGTTCATCCACTGGGGAGTCTATTCCGCAATTGATAAGGGCAACGAGTGGGTCATGCACACGAAACCCTACACACCCGAAGCCTATCGGGCTCTCGCCGAAAACCCGGAGACCGGCTTCACCGCATCCCAGTTCAACCCCTCAGAATGGGCGGAGTTGGCCAAAAGCGCGGGCATGCAATACATGGTTCTGACCACAAGGCACCACGACGGCTACGCCCTATTTGACAGCAAACATCCCAACAGTTGGACCAGCGTCCAACAGCTCAACCGGGACCTGATCAAGGAATACACCGATGCGGTCAGGAAGTCCGGTCTGCATGTCGGCCTCTACTATTCGCCCATGAGTTGGCGATACCCCGGTTACTACAACGTGACCGGAAAAAACCTTAAGCCCAATGTCTTCGGCTACACCGCCGAGCCCTGGCACAAGGACAATGCCCGGCTGATGAAGGAGGAGGTTTACGAGCAGCTCTCCGTGCTCCTCGCAAACTACGGGCCCATCGAATACATGTTCTGGGACGGTGGCTGGCTGGGGCAAAGCACGGATCGAGAACTCGAAGACCGTTTCTGGGACACCGGCCAATTCCAAGATCCGCAGGGCGATTGGCAAGTGGGCGAGGCTTTTCTTGAAAAGGACAAAGCCTCCGGGAAGGCGCTCGGAGTCATGGGGCTGGTGCGCAAACATCAGCCGAAGATGATCGTCAACGAGCGCTTTGGCTGGGTGGGCGATGTGCATGGCGAGGAAGGCTCGGCCGCGACCACCGGCGACATCCGCACCGAACAACACATGGAGAAATGCATGTCCGTGCAAAAGGGCGGATGGGGCCATGTGCCCAATGCGAAGGTCCACAGTTTTGAAGAAGTGGCCGTTTTTCTGTCCGACTGCGTGGTGAGGAACATCAATCTGTTGCTCAACGTCGCGCCGGATCGGCATGGCGTCATTCCGCAAAACCAGCAGGATGTCCTGCTCCAGACCGGCCAATGGCTCAAGAAGGTCGGACTGGCCATCTACAACACGCGCGGGGGCCCCTGGCACCCGATGCATGGCGAGTATGGGTTCACCTACAAAGGCGACAAAATCTACTGCCACATCTACGCGGGTTACCGCAACAAAGCCACCGGAACGTTCACCACCCAATCGATCGGGGCCAAAGAAGTCCGCATGATCACCGACCTCTACTCCGGCCAAGAGCTGACGTGGAAAAAGAACAGCGACAACACCATCACCATCGAGAACGTGGATTACGATCAAACCCCATACGTGACCATCCTGCAGATCACCCTCACCGAAGACGTCTATGAGGGTTGAAGGCCGTGACGCCTTGACGACATCTTTCGACCTCCCATGAAAGACCTCGCCCTTGCCATCATTATTGTCTGCCTGCCGCCGCAACTCATGGCACAGTCGTTCATGATGAATCCCTATGGCTGCCCGGACGCGGTTTCGCTGAACGGCAAGTGGAACGCCATCGTCGATCCCTACAGCCGGGGAGAGCAGACGAAGTTCTACCTGAACCGCGCGCCGCAGAAGAAGACCGAGTTTCTCGAATACAGCTTCGCGGGGGGCCTGCGCCTGGACGTTCCCGGCGACTTCAACTCGCAGGTGCCCGAACTAAAATATTACGAGGGCAACATTTGGTATCAGCGGACCTTCGAGACGGAGAAGAAGGAGGGGCGCCGTCAATTCCTCTACTTCGCCGGCGTCAGCTACGAAACGAAAGTATGGCTAAACGGCATCGAAGTGGGTCAGCACGAGGGTGGCTTCACGCCGTTTCAGTTCGATGTTACCGAACAGCTGAAGGACGGCGTGAACGACCTCGTGGTGCTGGTGAACAACAAACGGCGCCCCGACGGCATTCCGGCGATGAGTTTCGACTGGTGGAACTACGGCGGCATCTTGCGCGACGTTTTCCTCGTCAACCGGCTCTCGGTCCACATCCGCGACTACAAAGTGCAACTCAATCCGGACGGCAAGGGCATTACCGGATACGTCCAACTCGACGGCGCCAACTCGCCACAAGAAGTCACGCTGACAATCGAGGGACTGGACGTGCAGCAACGCCTGACCACCGATGCCAGCGGTCTGGCTTCCTTCGAAATCAAGGCAACGCCGGAGCTCTGGGCACCGGGCAATCCGAAGCTCTATCCGGTGAGCATCTCCACCGGCCAGGACCACATCAGCGACGAGATCGGCTTCCGCACCATCGCGGTCCAGGGAGCCGACATCCTGCTCAATGGCCAGCCGGTGTTTCTCAAAGGAGTGAATTTCCACGAAGAAATCCCGCAGCGCCTTGGGCGCGCGTATTCGGAGGCCGACGCCGCCATGATCCTCAGCGAGGTGCTGGCCCTCGGCTGTAATTTCATCCGCACCTCCCATTACCCGCAGAACGAACACATCGTGCGCGCCGCGGAGAAGATGGGCCTGATGATCTGGGAGGAAATTCCGATCTGGCAGGGGATCGAGTTCACCAATCCGGAAATCTTCGAAAAGGCCGAGAAGATGCTCCGCGACATGATCTACCGCGACAAGAACCGTGCCGCGGTGATCATGTGGAGCGTCGCCAACGAAACAAAGCCCTCGGAGGAGAGGGACAAAGTGTTGATCGGGCTGGTCGATCTATGCCACGAACTCGACGGGACCCGCCTCGTCGCAGCCGCCTTCGACAACCCCCGCTATGACGGGACGGACAAAACCTTCCGCCTCGAGGACAAACTCGCCGAAGCGGTCGATGTCGTCGGAGTGAACAAATACATGGGTTGGTATCAGCCGTTTCCGGTGGAACCAGGCCAAATCAGATGGGAGGTGGCGACCGGCAAACCGTTGATCTTATCCGAATTCGGTGCCGAAGCCCTGTATGGAAAACGCGGACCGGACGACGTCGCCCACGAGTGGAGCGAGGACTACCAGGCGAAGGTTTACCGCCAAAATCTCGCCATGTTCCGCAACATTCCGAACTTGCGTGGCACCGCGCCGTGGGTGCTGTTCGACTTCCGCTCGCCCTACCGCTGCCACCAGACCTACCAAAACGGCTGGAACCGCAAGGGACTTGTCTCCGACAAGGGCCAGCGCAAGATGGCTTGGCAGGTGATGAAGGAGTTTTACGGGACAAAATGACGAAGCCAACCCTGATCGCCATCGCATGCAGTATTGCCATGATTCCCGCTGTGTTTGCTGAACTCCTGCCGCTTTGGCCCGACGGACCTCCCGGCGCACTCGGCTCGGAGGAGAAAGACACCCCGACCCTCACCGCCTACCTGCCAGCGGACGGAGAATCCAACGGTGCAAGTTTTCTCGTCCTTCCCGGGGGTGGATATGGAAATCTGGCCAAGCACGAAGGTGAAGGCTACGCCCAATGGCTGGCCGCGCAGGGCATCGCTGCCTACGTGCTGAAGTATCGCCTCGGATCCTCCGGCTACCGACACCCCGTCATGGTTCAGGATGCGGCACGGGCGCTGCGAACGATCCGCGCTTGGGCAAGGCGCGATGGACTTGACCCCGCCCGCATCGGAATCATCGGTTCTTCCGCCGGAGGTCACCTTGCCTCGACGCTCCTGGTCCAACACGATGGAGGACAGCCGGATGCGGCCGATCCCATCGAACGCGAGAGTTCACGACCAGACCTCGGCGTGCTTTGCTACCCGGTCATCACCAGCGGTGAGCACGCGCATCGTGGCTCCTTCAACAATCTCCTGGGCGAGAATCCCGCGGCCGACCTTTTGCACCAGCTTTCCACCGAACTCCACGTGACAAAGGAAACCCCGCCGACCCTCCTTTGGCACACCACCGCGGATCAGGCGGTGCCGGTGGAGAATTCTCTCCTCTTCGCTTCGGCCCTGGCCAAAGCCGGGGTTCCTTTCGAATTGCACGTTTACGAGAAGGGCGGACACGGCATGGGCCTGCCCTCTCCCGGAAAACCGACTCCGCCTTGGGATGCCGAGCTCTTGCGCTGGCTCAAGGCGCGGGGGTTCTTGCCATGACGCCAAGGGAGATCAACATTTCCGTTGCAGCCCTTCACAATGGAGTGGAGCGTCCAAGCTGGATCACTGCTCTCCCGGAGGGTTTCTGTCCCAGCTTTTTTGCCCACAAGCGAACACCAACTGACGCAGGATCACTCGACCAATGAACCATCGACTCAAAACCCTGGCGGCACTCCCCACGATGCTTGCTGCGGCCACGTCTCTCTCCGCCGCCGCGGCAGCCGAACCCGCACCCACCAAACCAAACATCATTGTCGTCCTCACCGACGACATCGGATGGGGCGATGCGGGGAGTTACGGCGCGACCCAGATCAAAACGCCGAACATCGACCGCTTGGCGGCCGAGGGGCAACGCTTCGTCAACGGCCAGGCCTCTGCCGCGGTTTGCACGCCGACCCGCTACTCCTTGCTGACTGGCCAGTATGGCTTTCGCCGCGATGTGGATGGCGTGAACAAAGGCGTCGCCAACGGAGCTTCTCCTCTGGTCATTCCCACCGACATGACCACCGCACCCGGGCTGCTGCAGAAGGCCGGCTACCACACCGGCCTCGTCGGAAAGTGGCATCTCGGCTTCGGGCTGACCAAGCCCGATTTCAACGAGGAACTTCGCCCCGGCCCGCTGGAGGTCGGCTTCGACGAATTCCTCGGCATTCCCGCAACGAACGACCGCATCCCGACCGTGCTGGTGCGCAATCACCGGGCCGTCGGCCTCGATCCCGCGGACCCCATCGCATACACCTACGACAAAAAGGAAGCGCAGGCTCTCGGCCTCTCTTCCCGGGCTGCTGGACGCGACCGCATCGGCTGGGGCAAAGGTGGGAAGTCCGCCTGGTGGGACGATAACAAACTCGCCGACATCCACACGAAAGAAGCTCTGGAATTTATCGAACGGAACAAAGACCAGCCCTTCTTTCTCTACTACGCCCCTCACAACGTCCACGCACCCAAGATCCCCGGCCCGCGCTTCGCCGGAACCAGCGGACTCGGCGAACGCGCCGACATGCTCCTCGAGTTTGACGACTCCCTTGGTCAACTCCTCCAAACCCTCGACCGCCTAAACCTCACGAAAGACACCCTCATTATCTACACCAGCGACAACGGGGCCTATGTGAACGACGAGGACGGCCACCGTCCGACCGGTCCCTTTCGCGGGATCAAATCCCAGTCGTGGGAAGGCGGCACTCGCGTCCCCTTCATTGTGCGCTGGCCCGCGCGCATCCAGCCGGGCGTTTCGGAGGACCTCGTCTCCACCATCGATATCCCCGCCACGATCACCGCTGCGGCCGGGATCACTCCTACGGAAAACTCCCTGCCCGACAGCTACAACCTGCTGCCCGCCCTACTTGGGGAGCAGAACGCTCCAAGGCGGGACAGCCTCGTCCTCCAGTGCGGCAGCGGCCACCTCTCCCTCCGCAGCGGCCCTTGGAAGTTCATCCCGGATCTGGCCCTAGCCGAAGGTTGGAAATCCCCGAAGAAAGATCCCACCGTCCCACCCCGCCCCGGACTCTTCGATCTTTCCAACGATCCCGGCGAGAAGAACAACCTCGCGGGCGACAAACCCGACGAGGTCCAACGCCTCGGTGATCTCCTGGCGAGGCTGAAGTCCACCCCCGTCACGCGTCCGCAGTGATCCCGGCCGCCCGCCCGCGGGGACCCACGCGGATATCCTCCTCGGTCAGGCCGAGGTTGTTGTGCAGTCCACGCAGCAGCCGCTGGCCCTCGGCCAGCGAGATGCAGGGCGACCGACTGGTCCCCGGTCGCTGGACAATGCGCTCGCCCTTGTGCCTGAACCGGGCGTAGAAAAGTGCCGGTGACCCAAATTAGCGGCGAATGTGCTCGGCAACCTCGCGGAATTTCCCGTCTTGGTCTTCCCCTCCTGGCTTCGCCATGGGCAAAAGATGACCCGGGTCAAACAGGCGGGTTGAAGAGTCTTGGAGGGATTAATTTCTCAGGCTATCTAACAGAGTATTTCGCGCGGTTAGCTCAGCGGTAGAGCGGCTCGTTTACACCGAGTTGGTCGGGGGTTCGATCCCCTCACCGCGCATTCCGCTCCGGCGGCGCTTGTTCGCGGAGTGCCGCATTTGCAGTAACTCGACGGAGAGGGCGAAACCCATGGGCAGATAGATGTAGGCCTTGGCCACGTGCTGATGCATTCCCTCGAGGAAGATGGTCACGCCGATGGTGACGAGAAAGGCCAGGGCGAGGATCTTGAGGGCCGGCCGCTCAAGGATGAATTCCCCGATCGGCTTGGCGTAAGCGAGGATGACGAGGAAGGAGACGATGACCGCAAAGCCGATGATCAGGAGGTTCGGGGTCAGTCCCACTGCGGTGATGACGGAATCAAGGGAGAAGACCATGTCGAGGAGGACAATCTGGACGATGGCTGCGCGGAAGGCCGAGGCGACCACGGCACCTCCGCCTTCATCTTTGAGTTCGACCACGTGGTGAATCTCCCGCACGGCTTTCCAGAGGAGAAACAATCCGCCGGCGATGAGGGCAACATCACGCCACGAGACCAGCCAACCGGGCACGATCGGTTGGGTCAGCTGAACCAGCCACACGGCCCCGGCGACAAAGCCGAGACGGGCCACCAAGGCGAGGCCGAGGCCGAGCAGGCGTGCCTGGTCACGCTGCGCCGCAGGGAGACGCGAAACCACGATCGAGATGACAAGGACATTGTCGATCCCGAGGACGAGTTCGAGGCCGATGAGCAACAGAAGGGTTCCCAGCGAATTGAGGGTAAAGGCGTCGGCGAGTAGTGCGGGAAAATCCATGGACTGATTCGCTTACCACCAATCCCCGGACCTGCCACGCCAAAACAAGGAGACGGCGGAAGTATTGCCATCAAGTAATATTTGCCCGAGCCACCCGGAACGGCTATATTGACCAGTCATGAGCACAGCAGAAATCGGGATCATCAAAGCAGACGCGCTGGCCGACCTCTGGCGGCAGAATCCCAGGCTGGCGGTCATCGACGTGCGCACGGCGGGAGAATACGAGTCGGTCCACGCCAAGGGCGCCCGGCTCTCGCCGCTGCAGGACCTCGACCCCGCGCGCTTCCTTGCCGGCCACAGCCCGGCGGACACACCCGTCTACATTCTGTGCAAATCCGGTGTGCGCGCGACGCAGGCCGCGGAAAAACTCCAGGCGGCCGGGTTGACCCGGGCGATCGTAGTCGAGGGCGGGACGGACGCTTGGGTCGCGGCCGGTCTGCCGGTCGAACGCCTCGGCCGCAACGTCATCCCGCTCGACCGGCAGATGCGCGCCGCCGCAGGAACCTTCATTTTCCTCGGAGCGCTCCTGACCCTCACGGTGAGCCCGCATTTTGTCTGGATTCCACTCTTCATGGGCTGCGGCCTGGTTTTCTCGGGGCTGACGGGGCTCTGTCCGATGACCAACGTGATCGCCAGCATGCCGTGGAACCGCGCCTCCGGTCAGAGTTGCTGCACGGCCAGCTGAACTCGGCTATTCCGTCGTCACCGCGGCGCGCCCGTCGAGCGCAGCCTCGAGTGTGCGCCATGGAAGCATTGCGCATTTGATCCGCGCGGGAAACTTACGCACGCCTGAAAGGGCCACCAGGTCGCCCAACGAGGCCGGAGGTTCGGCCTCCGCGCCGAGGAGCATGTCACGGACCGTGCCGGACAGCTCTCGCGCCCGCTCGACCGTCTGCCCCTTGGTCTTGAGGGTCATGAGCGAAGCGGAAGCGCGGGAAATGGCGCAGCCCTGACCCTCGAACGCCACGTCGGAAAGCTTTTCCTCATCGACTTGAACGAAGACCTGCACCTCGTCGCCGCAGAGGGGATTATGCCCTTCGGCCGAGCACGAGCAGCCCGGCATCGCGCGGAAATTTCGTGGATGCTTATTGTGGTCCAGGATGATTTCCTGGTAGAGGTCGGATAACTCGGACATCAGGCGAACATCTTGGCGACTTTTCGCAGCGAGGCAACCAACGCATCGGACTCGTCGATCGTGTTGTAAAACGCAAAGGACGCGCGGGCCGTCCCCGGGATGCCGTAGAATTTCATCAGGGGTTGCGCGCAATGATGCCCGGCACGGACTGCGATGCCCTCGTTGTCGAGGATCGTGCCGATGTCGTGCGGATGCACTCCTTCGAGGGTGAAGGAAACAATCGGGACCTTGGCTGGCACGTCGCCGTAAAGCTTGAGCCCGGGGATCTCCCGAAGTTGCAGAGTGACATGCGTGAGGAGCGCGGCTTCGGCTGCCTCAGTCGCCGCAGGGCCGAGGCCAGTCAGGTAATCAATGGCCGCAGCCAGCCCGATGGCCCCAGCGATGTCGGGGGTGCCGGCCTCGAATTTCTCCGGTGCCCCGTGAAACGTCGTGCCGTCCTCGAACGACACCCGGGCGATCATGTCCCCGCCGGTCTGGTAGGGCGGCAGGCGCTCGAGCCACTCGCTCCGGCCGTAAAGGGCACCGATGCCTGTCGGACCGCAAAGCTTGTGGCCGGAAAAAACGAAGAAGTCGCAGCCGAGCGCAAAGACATCGACCGGGAAATGCGGCACGGACTGGCATCCGTCAAGCAGCACGACAGCCCCGACCTCGTGGGCCCGCCGGATGATTTCCGCCACCGGGTTGATCGTGCCCAGGGCGTTGGAGGCATGGACCAGAGCGACCACACGCGTGCGGGGCGAGAGTTTGCCCAAGAAATCATCGAGGTCCAGCGCCCCCTCGGGCGTCACCTCAGCCACCACGATGCGCGCCCCGCTCCGGCGCGCAGCCATCTGCCACGGCACAATGTTGGCATGGTGCTCCATCCTCGTGAGGAGGATTTCATCGTCCGGCCGCAGCCACATTTCGGTCAGGCCGTGGGCCACGAGGTTGATGCCCTCCGTCGCGCCGCGGACAAAGACGATCTCGCTCGGGCTGGCCGCACCGAGGAAGCGCGCGACCCGCTCGCGCGCCCGGTCGTAAGCCTCGGTCGCCACTTGGCTCAAGTGGTGCACACCACGGTGGATGTTGCCATTTCGTCGGGCGTAGAATTCGTCCATGGCCTGCAGCATGGCTCGCGGCTTCTGCGTGGTCGCGGCATTGTCGAGGTAGACGAGCCGGCGCCCGTGGACCTCGAGGTCGAGGATGGGAAAATCGGCCCGCACGCGGCGGGGATCGAGGACATTGCTCACAGCATGCATCCTAGCACAAAGCGCCCGTCGGAACCGCGTCAAACCACGACCTTGAACCGGCGCAGCGTCTCATCGCGCTCGGTTGCATGATCCACCATGGGCAACGGATACCCTGGGACAAGCGGTCGGTCATCGGCGGGAGGGCTGAAAAATTTCTGTGCCGGGAGAGCCGCCAACTCGGGCACCCAGCGCTTGACGTAGGCCCCGTCCGGGTCGCAGCGGGCCGACTGGGTCCACGGGTTCTGGATGCGGAAATAGGGCGCGGCATCGGCTCCCGTGCCCGCACTCCACTGCCAGCCGCCGTTGTTGCTCGCGATCTCGCCGTCGAGCAGGCGTTGCATGAAAAATTGCTCCCCCATCCGCCAATCAAGGTGCAGGTCCTTGGTCAGGAACATCGCGGTGATCATGCGCGCCCGGTTGTGCATCGTGCCCGTCGCCTTGAGCTGCCGCATGGCCGCGTCGATGATGGGAAAACCCGTCCGCCCGTCGCACCACGCCGCGTATTTTTCCGCATCGGTGTCCCAGGCCATGCCGCGATATTTCGGGTTGAACTCGTGCGACAAAACCTCCGGATAGTGCCAGAGGATCTGGAAGTAGAATTCGCGCCAGATCAACTCGCTGATGAATTTCCACACGCTGTCGCGGCCGTCGGCGTCGCCGCTTTCCGCCGCTTCCCGCGCCCGGTGGTAAACCTCGCGCGGCGAGAGCAGCCCGTGGCGCAAGTCCTGAGACAAAGACGATGTCCCGCCGGCGGCCATGAGGTCGCGTCGTGCGCCGTAATGATAGACAGGACCGGCCAGAAACGCCTTCAAACGCGCCCGGGCCGCCTTCTCCCCCGGCTCAAGTCCGCCGGGAAAAATCCCGAGACCCCAGCGGGCCGGCTCGGGCAGCGGCTCGGACTGGATGCTGTCCGGCGTGCGCAGGATTTTCAGCCGCGGACCGGGGGCCGGCTTGGCCAGCTTGGCCCAGGCCCGCGAATACGGGGTGAAGACGCGGAACGCCCCCCCTTCGCCTGTCTGCACCTCATCGCGCTCATGCACGGCCGCATCCTTGAAGGTCCGAAACTCCCGCCCGTCCGCCGCGAGGGCTGCCGCGAGCAACGCCTCCTGCGCCCGCCCGAACGGGTCCGGGTCGCGGTTGGTGAAAACGACGTCTGCCTTCGTCTCGCGGGCCAACCGCGTGAGCACCTCGACCGCCTCCCCGTCACGCACGATCAGGCGGCTTCCGAGGGCGCGAAGGTTGCCGTCGAGCGAGGCCAGCGCTCCGCACAAAAACGTCTGGCGCGGTGCCCCGGTCCAACGATGCGACCCCTTCCAGGTGCTGGCGACGTAGACCGGCACCACTTGCTCCGCCGACGCCGCGGCCGCGGCGAGAGCCGTGTTGTCAGTGATCCGCAGATCGCGCCGGAACCAGTGAATGGCTGTTTTCATGACCTCGACAATGCCCGGCGGGGCCGCAAGAATCTAGTCCGTTGAGTTCACCCGAATCGCTCCTCATTATCGCCGGCAACGGACATTATCCGTTTCAGCTTGCCGACGCCGCGCGCCGACGCGGGGTCAAGCGGCTCTTTGCCGCCGCGTTCGAGCAGGAGACAGATCCGGCGCTGGCCGGAGTGGTGGACGACCTGCGCTGGCTCAAGGTCGGTCAGATCGGCAAACTCTTGGCCTACGCGCGCGAGGCCGGCGTGCATCACGCCATGATGGCCGGGCAGATCGCGCCGAAGAACCTCTTCGATCTGCGCCCCGATTTCGCCGCGCTGGTTTTGCTGGCCAAGCTGAAGGAGCGCAATGCCGAGACCCTTTTCGGCGCGGTGGCCGATGCGCTGGCGGGCGAAAAGGTCGAGCTTCTTCCCGCCACCACCTTCCTTGATGACTTTCTCGCCCCCGCGGGGCATTTCGCCGGGCCCAAGCCGCGGCGACGCGCGCTGGCGGACATCGAATTCGGCTTGGGGATCGCCAAGGAAACCAGCCGGCTCGACATCGGACAAACTGTCGTCGTCCGCCACGGCACCGTTCTGGCGGTCGAGGCGTTCGAAGGGACGAACGAGGCCATCAAGCGGGGCGCCGCCCTCGGGCGCGGGCAGGCCGTGGCGGTGAAGGTTTCCAAGCCCAACCAAGACTTCCGCTTCGACGTTCCGGTCATCGGCCCTTTAACCATCGAGGCCGCAGCTGGTGCCGGACTGGCGGTTCTGGCGGTCGAAGCCGGACGCACCCTGCTCCTCGATCCGGACAAACTTCGGGCCCTGGCTCTTGAACACAACGTCACCCTTCTCGGGATCCCCACATGACAACCAAACTTCGGGCCGGCGTGGTCGGCGTCGGCAGCATGGGACTGAACCATGCGCGCGTGTATTCCCTGCTGGAGAATGCGGAACTGACCGCCGTTTACGACCCGGACACTGCGGCGGCCGAGCGCGCAGCGCGCAAGTATCGCTGCGCCGTGGCCGTCTCGTTGGAGGATCTGGCCGCCCGGACCGACATTGTCACCATCGCGGCTCCGACCCACCTCCACCACGAAATCGGCATGACCCTTCTCGGGCTCGGGCGGCATCTCTTGGTCGAAAAACCGATCAGCGACAACCCGGTGCATGCGGCCGAATTGGTGAGCCTGGCCCGGGCGAAGGGTCTCGTCCTGCAGGTCGGGCACATCGAGCGCTTCAACCCGGCGCTGGCTGCGCTGGAGCAACGACTCAACCGCCCTCGCTTCCTCGAAGTCACCCGCCTCTCCCCCTACCCCGGTCGCAGCCTCGAAATCGGCGTGGTCCTCGACGTCATGATCCACGACCTCGAGATCATCCTCCACCTCGTCCGTTCCCCCGTGACCAGCGTGGACGCGGTCGGCGTGGCCGTCTTGAGCAAAGGCGAAGACATCGCCAGCGTGCGCCTTCATTTCGCCAACGGCTGCGTGGCCAACGTCACGGCCAGCCGCATCAGCATCGAGACGACACGCAAAATCCGCCTCTTCCAGGAGGACGCCTACCTCTCGCTCGACTACCAGAAGCAGAGCGGAAAAATGTATCGCCTCGACGGCGGGAAGATCGTGAGGGAACGCGTGGCCATCGAACGCGAAGAGCCGCTCATCCGCGAACTGAGGCACTTCGTCGAGTGCGCCCAAGCCGGGCAGGAGCCGAAGGTCGGCGGCGTGGAGGCCACGGCAGCGCTCGAGTTGGCCGTCGAAATCACCCGGCAAATCGCCGAGCGCGCCCCGCGCCGCGACCCCTGACCCCATGCGCATCTTCGTCGTGGCCGGCGAAACCAGCGGCGACACGCACGCCGCGGCGTTGCTGGCGGAGTTGCAAACTCTCGTGCCCGGCCTGCAAATCAGCGGGTTGGGCGGCCCCAAGCTGCAAGCGCTGAGCCCCGCCGTCGAGGATTGGACGCACGAGGCTGCGGTGGTCGGCCTGTGGGACATCCTGCTTCGTTACGGATGGTTCCGGCAAAAATTCCGCGAGGCCCGCGAGCGCATCGCGGAGGAAACGCCCGACGGCGTCCTGCTCGTTGATTACCCCGGCTTCAACCTCCGACTGGCCCACGCTCTCCAACCGCTGCGCCCCGGGGTGAAGCTGGTCTATTACATCAGCCCGCAAGTCTGGGCTTGGAACCGCGGACGCATCCCGCGCATGGCCCGCGAACTCGACCGCATGCTCTGCATCTTTCCCTTCGAGCAGGAGCTTTACGAAGCTTCCGGTCTGCCGACAAGTTTCGTCGGGCATCCGATGGCGCTGCACACCGAACCGGCGGGCGAAGCCGGGCGCGATGCCGATCTGCTCGCCCTGCTTCCCGGCAGCCGGGATCGTGAGGTGCGGAAAATTTTCCCGGTCCTGCTGGCCGCCGCCCGTCAGGTCCGCCAGATCCGGCCGGCCACGCGCTTCGCCGCGGCGGCCCCTTCGGAAAAACTGCGCGCACTGATGACGGTCATGGCCGCCGAAGCCGGGGTCGCTTGCGACATCGGGCTGCTCCAGGCGCGCGAGCTGATGGAAAGAGCCGCCGCCGGTCTGGTGGCCTCGGGCACCGCCACGCTTGAGGCCACGCTGCTGGGGTTGCCTTACGCCTTGGTTTATCGCACCGCCTGGGTCACCTACATCGCCGGCCGCTGCGTCATCAAGGTCCCCTATCTCGGTATGGCCAACCTGCTGGCCGGCCGACCGATCGTGAAGGAGTTCATCCAAAGCGACGCCACGCCCGAGGCCCTCGCGGCCGAAGCGATGCGTCTCCTCGACGACCCCGCGGCCCGCGCCGGACTTCGCACCGACTTCGCCGCC
>JBGSSV010000214.1:0-12349 GCA_041736875.1 Chthoniobacterales bacterium
CCCGCGCCCGCGAGGCGGCCCGCAAGGCGCGCGAGACGGTGCGCAAGAGCGCGCTGACCGGCGGCGGTCTGCCCGGCAAGCTGGCCGATTGCTCGGAGCGCGATCCGTCGCTGACCGAACTTTTCATCGTCGAGGGCGACTCGGCCGGCGGCTCGGCCAAGCAGGGGCGTGACCGGCGTTTCCAGGCCATCCTCCCGATCCGCGGCAAGCTCATCAATGTCGAGAAGGCGCGCCTGGACAAGGTCCTGCAGAACACGGAAATCCAGACCATGATCACCGCGGTCGGCACCGGCATCGGCGCCGGTGACCAGGAGGGTTCGTTCAATTTCGAGAAGCTGCGCTACGGGCGGATCATCATCATGACCGACGCCGATGTTGACGGCTCGCACATCCGCACTTTGCTGCTGACATTTTTCTACCGGCAGATGACCGAGTTGGTCCGGCGGGGCTGCGTTTACATCGCCCAGCCGCCGCTCTACCAAATCAAGCGCAAGAAGCGCGAAGAGTATGTCGACGACGACGCGCAGCTCACGCGCATCCTCATTTCCCTCGGGGCCGAGGACATCCGTCTCGTCCACCTCAAGAACAAGAAGGTTTTCAGCGAGACGCAGCTCAAGGAAATCCTCGAGCTGCTCGAGCGGTTTTCCAAGACGAGCAACGCGATCAAGCGGTTGGGTGGCGATTTCGAGACCTATCTCGAGGCGCGCGATGCCAAGACCGGGCGGCTGCCGACCTATCTGATCAAGATCCGCGACGGCAACCAGGAAAGCGTGGAATATTTCCACGACGAGGAGGAGCTGAAGAACTTTGCCACGAAGAACAGCGACCTCAATTTATTCGAGAGCGAGATGCCCGAGGCGGAGAGCGCCGAGGCTGCTGCTCCGGCCAAGGAGGCCGTCAAGGAAGCGCCGGTTCCCGGACGCAAGCGCCGGGCCACGTTGGTTGAAGTCCACGAGTCGGCCGCGGTCGAGAAGCTGATCAACGAGTTGTCCAAGAAGGGTCTCGACCTCGATCATTACGCGGCGACGGACAACCCCATTTTCCACCTCGTCGAGGGTGAGGGTGAGCGCGAGGTCAAACACGAGATCTTCGCCATCCCGCGCATCCTCGATCTGGTCAAGGAAATCGGCCGCCGCGGCGTGCAGATCAAACGATTCAAGGGCCTCGGGGAAATGAACGCCAAGGAACTTTTCCAGACGACGATGGATCCGGAAAAACGCCGGTTGCTCCGCGTCAAACTCGACGACACCAACGCCGTCGAGGCCGACAAAATGTTCACCGTCCTCATGGGCGACGTGGTCGAACCGCGCCGTCACTTCATCGAGGACAACGCCCTCAACGTCCGCAACCTCGACATCTAACCAACAACATGCCGCCCAAATCCGCAGAACTCAAAACCCCCGCCGCCGAGGACAAAGCCACGGTGCAGCGCAGTAAGAACCTCGACCTCGCCCTCCAGCAGATCGCCAAGGACTACGGCGACGGCGCGATCATGCGCCTCGGCGACCACTCGCATTCGAACATCGAGGTCATCCCGACCGGCAACATCCTCATTGACCGTGCCCTCGGCACGGGCGGTTTTCCCCGCGGCCGCGTGGTGGAAATCTACGGCCCGGAATCCTCCGGCAAGACGACCCTCACGCTCACGGTCATTGCCCAGGCGCAGAAGGCCGGCGGTCTGGCCGCCTTCATCGACGTCGAGCACGCGCTCGATCCGAAATACGCCCAGCGTCTCGGAGTCAACCTCGACGACCTCCTCGTCTCCCAGCCGAATTCCGGCGAGGAGGCCCTGCGCATCTGCGAAACACTCGTCCGCTCGAACGCCCTCGACGTCATCGTCCTCGATTCGGTCGCGGCCCTCGTGACCAAGCAGGAGTTGGAGGGCGAGATCGGCGACTCGACCGTGGGCACGCAGGCCCGCCTGATGAGTGCCGCGTTGCGCAAGTTGACCGCGCTGATTTCCAAGGCCCGCACGTGCTGCATTTTTACCAACCAGATCCGCGAAAAAATCGGCGTCATGTTCGGCAACCCCGAGACCACGCCGGGGGGCAAAGCGCTGAAATTCTACGCCAGTGTCCGCTGTGACATCCGCCGCATCGGGGCGATCAAGCAGACCGATGGTGTCGTGACCGGTAACCGCACGCGCATCAAGGTGGTCAAAAACAAAGTCGCCCCGCCCTTCACCGAGGCCGAGTTCGACATCATGTATAACGAGGGGATTTCGAACGTGGGCTCGCTCATCGACGTCGCGCTGGAGAAGGGCGTGCTGGAAAAGCGCGGCTCCTGGCTCAGCTTCAAGGGCAACCAACTGGCCCAAGGGCGCGACGCCGGCAAGGAAGCCCTCAAGGCCGACGCGAACCTTTATCGCGAGGTGGAAGAGGCGACCCTCGCGGCCATGGACGCTGGGGACAAAAGCTAGGGACTGACCCACCGCACACCAACTGATGAACATTCACGAATACCAAGCCAAGGAACTGCTCGAGCGTTTCGGCGTCGATACGCCGCGCGGGAGCGTGGCCCGTTCTGTCGCCGAGGCGGAAAAAGTCGCCCGCGAGCTCGGGACCAACTCCCTCGTGGTCAAGGCGCAGATCCATGCCGGCGGCCGCGGCAAAGGCACGTTTACCAACGGCTTCCAGGGTGGCGTCCATTTGTGCAAGACCGCCGGACAGGCCCGTGACCTCGCGGCCAAGATGCTGGGTCAGGTTTTGGTCACCCACCAGACGGGCCCGGATGGCCGCCTGGTCAACCAGGTGCTGGTGGCTGAATCGGTCGAGATCGAGAAGGAATTTTATTTCGCCGTCCTCATGGACCGCGCGACCGGCGCGCCGGTCATCGTGGCCAGCCGCGAGGGCGGCATGGACATCGAGCACGTTGCGGCCACCAGCCCGGAGAAAATCATCCGTGAGGCCGTGGATCCGGCCTTCGGTCTGCAGCCCTACCAGACGCGCAAATTGGCCCGCGAACTGGGCTTTGCCCCGTCGCAGATGCGCGCGGCGTGCAAACTCTTCGCCTCTCTCTACCGCTGCTTCCACGACAGCGATTGTTCGATGGTCGAGATCAACCCGCTGGTCCTGACCAAGGGCGGCAAGGTCCTGGCCCTCGATGCCAAGTTTTCCTTCGACGACAACGCGCTCTTCCGCCATCCGGGCATCGTCGCCCTGCGCGACGTGGCCGAGGAGGACCCGCGCGAGGTGGCGGCCTCGAAGCACCACCTCAGCTACATCGGTCTCGACGGCAACATCGGCTGCATGGTCAACGGCGCGGGCCTGGCCATGGCCACGATGGACATCATCAAGCACCACGGCGGCTCGCCGGCCAACTTCCTCGACGTCGGCGGCGGGGCCAGCGAGGAGCAGGTGACCGAGGCCTTCAAGATTCTTCTCTCCGACCCGAAGGTGAAGGCCATTCTGGTCAACATTTTCGGCGGCATCATGAAATGTGATGTCATCGCCCAGGGCGTGCTCAACGCGGTCAAGGCGGTGAAACTCAACATCCCGCTGGTCGTGCGCCTCGAGGGAACCAACGTCGATCAGGGGCGCAAACTCCTGGCCGATTCCAACCTGCCGATCGCGTCAGCCTCCGACCTGGATGACGCGGCGGTCCAAATCGTGGCGCTTGCGCCGAGGGAGTAATTTTATGGCCGTTCTCGTTGGCAAAGACACCCGGCTCTGCGTGCAGGGCATCACTGGAAAATCCGGCGCGTTCCACACGCGCAATTGCATGGAATACGGCACCAATGTCGTGGCCGGGGTCACCCCGGCCCGCGGCGGCGAGATGTTCGAGGACAAAGTCCCCGTCTTCGATACGGTCTACGAGGCGCGCGAGCAGACCGGCTGCAATGCGACGATGATTTTTGTCCCGCCCGAGTTCGCGGCCGACGCCATCCTCGAGGCGGCTGACGCCGGGGTCGAACTGATTGTTTGCATCACCGAGGGCATTCCCGTCATGGACATGATGCGGGCGAAGGAAATGCTCCGCCGCAGCAACTCGCGCCTCATCGGGCCGAACTGCCCCGGCATCATCACGCCCGGCGCATGCAAGATCGGCATCATGCCCGGCTACATCCACAAACCCGGCCACATCGGCGTGGTTTCGCGCTCCGGCACCCTGACTTACGAGGCGGTCTGGCAATTGACCAGCCGCGGGCACGGCCAATCCACCTGCATTGGCATTGGCGGCGACCCGATCATCGGCACGACCACGCTGGACGCGGTGCAATTGTTCGCGGCAGACCCGGGCACGCACGGGATCATTCTCATCGGCGAGATCGGCGGCACCGCCGAGGAAGAAGCCGCGGCGTGGCTGAAAGACAACTGCGACAAACCTGTCGCCGGTTTCATCGCCGGTGCCACCGCGCCCCCCGGTCGTCGCATGGGCCACGCCGGGGCCATTATCTCCGGAGGACAGGGCACGGCTGGGGCCAAAAAGGACGCCTTGCGGGCCGCCGGCATCGCCGTGGCCGAAACGCCCAGCACGATTGCTGACACGTTGCTGGCGGTGATGAAGTAACCCCGCGCTTCAATATGCGACTGGCCCCGCTTCGCTGCAAGGCAGGCCCGGTCGCCGCGACTCCCCGAAGGCTAGTCTGTTACGGCAAAGCATCCTGGCTCCGTTCCTCCCGTCAATATGCGACTGACGCTGTTCGGCTAGCTGTATATTAACGAGTTAGGCGACTATGCAACGCCTCCTCCACAGTTTCGGCAGAGTCCATCTGTATATCTTCTTGGGATTCTACGTCGCATTTTCGGCGCTGACGTTTTTCGCCCTCAACGGGGGGTCTGAGTCTGACCGACGCGAGAACCAGATAGTTGCCGCTACCTTTGGCGTCGCTTCTGGCCCGTTCACCGGAGCGATGGCCCGAGATCTTCAATCCTGCTGCCAGCAGTTCTCGGTCACGCTATTCCCTTGCTGCGCTGCGATTCTTGGCGTCGGCGTGCTCTTGCAGGTTGTTCCTCTGCCATTCCAGCGCTTTGAGCGGACTACCCGAATCACGGTTTGCAGCATCGGACTATTTGGCTGGTTCGGAGGTGCTTTGGTATCCTTCGCGCACGCATTATCATGACAAAGTCGCCTAACCCGCTGCAGCGAACCCGGCATGAGTGTCGCGGTTGCAATCATAGCGTCCCCAGTGCCTGTTCGCAGAGCTTGGGGCGTTAGGCGTCGCTACCCGTATCCCAGACGAAATCATCCCATGAAGAACATGAATATCGTGCGAGTCATCAGCCTATTGATCCTTTCGCTCATGGCACCAGCGGCATCCGCGGACGACGCCTTGCCCAAGACCGCCGAGAAGTTCGAGATCAACGGCCATACCGCATTCCTCTATCCCGCGCCGACGCCAGCGAAGGGGAAGCCGTGGGTTTGGTTTGCGCCGACGTTGAAGGGCCTTTCCCTCGCCCAGCGGAAGGCCTACTTCGAGGGCTTCCTGCGCGCCGGGGTCAGCATCGCCGGGTGCGACCTCGGTGAAGTGCGCGGCGCGCCCGCAAGCACGGCGCAGTTCACGCTGTTCTACGAGGAGATGGTCAAGCGCGGCTTCTCACCCAAGCCGATTTTGATCGGCCAGAGCCGGGGCGGCCTGATGATGCTGTGCTGGGGCATGCGGAACCCCGACAAGCTGCAGGCCTTCGTGGGGATTTATCCCGTCTGCAATCTGGCCACTTGGGCCATGAAGAACCTGCCGGTGACGCTCGCCGATTACCAGCTGACCGAAGGCGAGATGCGCGCCCGACTCGCCGAGTTCAACCCGTTGGATAACCTGAAGCCGTTGGCCGAGAAAAAGGTGCCCATGTTTGTCGTGCAGGGCGACGCGGACAAAGCCGTGCCGTATCAGGAAAACGCGACCATCCTGAAGGAACGCTACGAAGCCCTCGGCGGGCCGATCACCTTGCGGCTCATCCCCGGGGAAGGCCACATGGTGTCGCCGTCGTTCTTCGAGAACAAGGAGCTGATCGATTTTGTGATTAAGCAAGCGGAGGCCACAGCACCGTAGGCTGCCCGATATGCTCAAGCGATTTTCCGAAGTGACCTGTAAAGTGACGCGAAGCGATGGATACCGCAGCTTCTAGGCGGTGACAAAACCACCGCTGTCCAAAAGCGGACTGCGCGGGAATAAAACCGCGCGAAATGGGGCCAGTCACAAATCCTGAGAGCATATGGCCGTCCGCTCTACCAAACGGCGATTGCGCGTCGCGTCTTGGAGATCGGCAACAATGTTCACCTGCGTCATTCATTCCGAGGGCTTGGCCGCGGACGGCAGCAACGGCGAAGGTCAGCCTCCCGGCGTTTGTGACACGCGGACCACTCCGCGATTTTCCCGTTATCGCTTACTGCCCGCAGGCGGCGCGGATCATCTGGATAAACGCCGGTTCGGCCTTTTCGACCGTGGGGATGGGGCCGGTCATCTTGAGGTAAACGTCGCCGGTCGGGCTTTCGAGGATGGCGCCGAGGAGGGCCTGGCCCTCGAGCGGCGTGGTCGGTCCGCCGGGCATGCCGCTCGCGAAGGTGCCGCGGGCGCGGGCGAAGGTCACGGGGACGGTGCCGATGGTTTCTGTCGCGGTGGCTGCGCCGATGGCCTCAGGGTTACCACCGAACTGGCCGAACCAGCGGTCGACATTCTGGGCCACCGTGCCGCCTTGGCCCGGGCCGAAATGGAAAACGGTGATGGTGGCTTGGCCAGCGTCTGCGGTCCCCTCGGGTCCGGGCACGACCAGCTCGGCCTTGCGCATCGAGGAGGATGGCTGGACAGATTTCCAACCGTCCGGGACGACGAAGTTGAACCCGCCGGCTTCGAAGGCCGGGGCATCCGCCGCCTGCACCGGCGCAAGAAAGCCGAGGCAAACGAAGAGGAGCATGCGCGCGCAGCGCATCGGATTAACGCTTGGAGAACTGGAAGCGCTTGCGGGCACCGGGACGGCCGGGCTTTTTGCGCTCTTTCATCCGCGGATCGCGGGTCAGCAGACCGTTCTTCTTCAACTCGGGCCGCAGGTTGGCGTCGAGTTTGAGCAGGGCGCGGGCGATGGCGAGGCTGGAGGCCCCGGCTTGGCCGTTGACTCCGCCTCCGGCGGTCTTGATCACGATGTCCAGAGTCTGGGTCTGTCCGCTGATTTCCAGCGGGCGGAGGACGGCGGTCTGGAGGGTGCTGGTCGGAAAGTAATCCTGGAACTCGCGGTTGTTGACTTCGATCTTGCCGGAGCCGGCTTTGAGTTTGACGCTGGCCACTGAGGTGCGGCGGCGTCCGGAGGCGGTGTGCGTATCGGCCATAAAAAAATCAGGAAATCTTGAGTTCCTTGGGTTGCTGGGCGGAGTGCGGATGCTCGGCGCCGGCGTAAACTTTGAGTTTGGTGAATTGGGCGCGGCCGAGGCGGTTGTGCGGGATCATGCCGCGGACGGCGCGCTCGACGAGCAACTCGGGGCGGCGGGCCTGGCGCTTTTCAAAGGTTTCGGATTTGTGGCCGCCGACGTAGCCGGAGAAACTGGTGTAAACTTTGTCGGTGTGCTTCTTGCCCGTGACGCGAACTTTGGCTGCGTTGACGACCACGACGAAGTCGCCGGTGTCGCAAT
This sequence comes from Chthoniobacterales bacterium, assembly GCA_041736875.1. GTDB lineage: Bacteria > Verrucomicrobiota > Verrucomicrobiia > Chthoniobacterales > JACTMZ01 > JACTMZ01. The sequence continues at coordinate 7,561 of JBGSSV010000214.1, forward strand.
GCGGGGTGTAGACGGGCTTGTTCTTGCCGCGGAGAACGTCGGCAATCTTGGTGGCGAGGCGACCGAGGACTTGGTTGTCGGCATCGACGACCCACCAGTTGTGGGTGGTTTCCTCGGCTTTGGCGGAAAATGTCTTCATGGCAAAATTGGCCCGATAGAATAAGGGCAGATCGACCGGGATGTCAAAGGCAATTCCATATCTGCTTGACCGGCCCCCGTGGGACGGGAACGGTCAGAGAGGTGCAAGGCAAACGGAAGGGGAAATCTCCCGCGTTGTGGGACGAAATGTTCGGGCCGGACGGCGAGCCGCGGGAGCTTTACCGCCCGCTGCTCGACCGGGTGCTTGCCATGCCCACGGCGGAGAAGCGCCTGATCGTCGAGCGGCTGGAGGCGACCATGCGGGAGATGGGGGTGACGTTCAACATCGACCGCGACCGTCCGTGGGGGCGACGTCCGTGGTTCTGCGACGCCCTGCCCGAGTTGTTCGGCGGGGACGAATGGGCGCAGTTGGCCGATGGTCTGCGTCAGCGTTTGCGGGCCTTCGAGATGTTTCTGCAGGACATCCACGGGGAGAAGGACATTCTCCACCAGCATGTCATCCCCGCCCAAGCCGTGCTCGGCAGCCCGTTCTTCCAGCGTCCGGCCGTCGGTCTGCCGCGTCCCGGCGGCGCATTCCTTCACCTCTGCGGGGCGGCGTTGGCGCGACGGCCCGACGGTCGCATGGCCGTGGCGCACCATTATTTCAGCAACGCCTCGGGCATCTCCTACATGATGCAAAACCGGCGGGCTCTCTCTCGCGTCTTCGCCGAGGCGTTCCACGACCACAACGCGCAGGGAATTTCCGATGCGCCGGTGGCCATCCTCGAAACTTTCCGCTCCCTCGCGCCCCCGGGGGTTGATGAACCCGTCGTGGCGCTCCTGACCGGCGGGGCGGGGAGCCCGGCGTATTCCGAGCACAGCTTTCTCGCCCGCCGCATGGGCATCCCGCTGGTGCAGGGCGGCGATCTCCTTGTCCTCGATGACCGGCTTTACCTCAAGAGCGTTTCGGGCCTTGAGCGCATCTCCGTGCTCTACGCGCGGGTAGCCGATGCGTTTCTCGATTCGATGGTCTTCCGCCGCGACTCCCTCCTCGGTGTGTCCGGCCTGGTGCAGTGCGTGCGGCGCGGGAATGTCAGCGTGGTCAATGCGATCGGCAGCCGCCTGGCTGATGACCGCGCCTTGCTGCCCTTCACGGCGAGCATCACGAGGTTCTACCTCGGCGAGGCGGAACTCCTCCCGACCCTCCGCACGTGGTGGTTGGGCGACCTGGACCAGCGTGATCACGTGCTTGATCGCCTCGGGGACTTCGATATCCGGCCGCTTTACGGGGAGGTGCTCGTGCACCACGAAGCCAGCACGGAGGAGGATATCAAAAGACTTCGCGAGTTGCTCGCGCAGCAGCCGCAGAACTACGTGGCGCAGCCGCGGCAAGCCGGGGCCTTGACCGCGTGCCTCGATGCGCGGGGCGGGCTGGACGAGCGGCGGCAGGATCACATCATGTTCGCCCTCCGCGGCGCGGATGCCTCCTACGAGGTATTTCCCGGTGCGCTGACCCGCGTCTCGCTGGAGGACAGTATTTTCACCGCTTCCGAGTTGGGGGGCGGGAGCAAAGACACGTGGGTGCTCGCGCGCGAGAACGAGCCCGGCCTCCGGGTGCCGGCGGTGTCCCGTGCGCCGGAGACCCGCGAGCCGCAGCTCCTCGTGACCAGCCGCGTGGCGGATTCATTCTACTGGCTGGGCCGCTACCTCGAGCGGGCGCGGAGCTTGGCCTACATGGTCGGCGTGGTTGAAAGCCTCGAAACCGAGGAGCTGAACCGGGCCGAGCAGAAGCTCTACCGCCCGGTCTGGAACCGGATGCTCCCGCCGCTGGAAAACTCCGAATCCGGCCGTCGGCGCAGCATCACCAGTGCCGCCGACCGCTACCGTCTGGCCCTCGATCTCAAGGAGGACGGGTCGCTCGTCAATACCCTGCAGCGCGCCCGCTGGAATGCGCGGCAGATCGAGGAGTGCCTGAGCGTCGAGGCGTTTGCCGTGCTCAACAACCTAGAGACCCGCTTCGTCCGCGCCCGGTTCCAGCCGAAGCAGGACGAAAGCTTGCTGACCCTGGCCACGCAAAAGCTCTGCGCCCAAGCCACGGCCGGCATCGCAGAGTTTTTCGGCACCGCCGAAGCCACCATGCTCGGTGATCGCGGTTGGCACTTTTGCCTGACCGGCCAACTGCTCGAACGCGCCATGATCACCGGCAACGCCGGCGGAACCATTTTCCGCTCGGTGGCCCGGCGGCTCCGCGGCGACGTCGCCGTGGCGGAACACGCGATCGAAATCGAGTTGTCCGCCTTCCTCCGCATGCTCGGCTCGCGCGATGCCTACCGCCGGGTCTACCAGATGCGGGCCGAGCCGGTGCCCGTGCTCGAATTGCTTTACGGCCACCGGGAAATGCCGCGGTCCGTCCGACGCTGCCTGCTTGAATGCCTCCGCCTGCTTGACCCCGGTGAGGATCCGTCTCCCGGTGTGGTGCGGACGCGCGCGGCGCTGGAATCCGTGCTCGAGCTAGTGGAGGAGGCCGACTGGTCCGCCTACCTCGCTGCGCCCGCCCCGGGGGGCGGCGAGGGCGCGGTCGTCCTGCTCGACCCCGCGCGGATGCCCGAGTTGATCGTCCTGCTCGGCGAAATCATGGCGCGCACCCTCGCGGTTCATGACACGCTGACCGACGGCTTCATCAACCACCAGGTGTTGCTGCATTGACCGCCCATGCTTTTCGACATCAGCCATACGACCGACTACCGCTACGAGCATGCGGCGAGCGAGGCCTACATCGAGGCGCGGCTCACTCCTCCGGAGCGTCCGTCGCAGCGCATCCTCGCGCACCAGATTGTTTTCGCCCCCGACGCGCCGGTCTCCTCCTACACGGACTATTTCGGCAACCGCACCGTCTTCTACGCCATGGTGAAACGCCACGAGCGACTGACCGTGACCAACCAGTTGACCGTGCAGACATCCCCGCCGGTCCAGCCGGCCGAGGCCATGGACCTGTGCGTCGGCGAGGCGCGCCAAATTTTTTCCTCCATGTCCACTGAGGTTTTCGATTACGTGCGCGGAACCGAGGCGGTGCCGGTGGGCGGGGAGGCGGGTAAATGGGCGGCCCGGTTCTTGCGGGCCGACGCGACCTTGGGCGACGCGCTGGCCGCGATCAACGGAGCGATCCATCGCGAGTTCAAGTATAGCAAGGGTGCGACGGACAATTGGACCCCGCTCAACACGATCTGGAAGGCCCGCGCCGGGGTTTGCCAGGACTTTGCCCACATCATGCTCAGCATCCTCCGCACGGCCGGGTTGCCCGCGCGCTACGTCTGCGGCTACATCGAGACGGACGCACCGCCGGGCGGCCGGCGCTTGATCGGTGCCGTGGCCACGCACGCCTGGGTCGAGGTCCTGATGCCGGGCATGGAATGGGTTGCGCTCGACCCGACCAACGACCAGTGGTGCGGCGAACGCCATGTCGCCGTGTCTTTCGGCCGTGATTTTTCCGACGCCACGCCCCTGCGCGGCACGTTCAAGGGCAGCGGTGGCCAGAAGTTGATCGTCAAAGTGCGCATGAAACGCGTGGAGGGAACGCGATGAAGCTGACCATCTCCTACCGCGCCGAATACGCCTACGAGGATGCCGTCAGCCTCTCGCCGCATGTCGTCCGCCTTTTCCCCCGCGATGCCCTCCATGCGCGGGTCGAAGAATTCAGCTTCACGACCAATGCCTCCGCCGACATCACCTGGCGGCGCGACCTATTCGACAACATCGTGGCCCGCTGCTTCTACCCGCAGGACGAGTCCCTGCTGGTCTTCACCCTTGAGGCGCGCATCGCCGCAGCCGAGCGCAATCCCTTCGGCTTCCTCCTCGAAGAGCGCGCCCTCCGCTGGCCGGCCGATTACACCCCGGGGGAGCGGGCCGTGCTCGGGGCGTATTTCGGCGGTGCGGGGGCGGATTTTCCCGAGGCGCTGCGGCCGGTCGCCGGCGCGGACACGTTGGAAACCCTCCTGGCCATGAACCAATGGATCCACGCCAACATCGCCTACGAGCGCCGCGAGGAAGGGGAAGCCTTCGCGCCGGACGAAACCCTCCGGCGCGGCCGCGGGGCTTGTCGGGACACCGCTGTCCTGCTCTCTGCGGCCTTGCGCGCCGGCGGTCTCGCCGCGCGTCTGGCCAGTGGATACCTGTGGGAAAGCGCAAGCGATCCGGGCGAGCGCAAAGCCGAAAGCGCGCTCCATGCCTGGACCGAGGTCTACCTGCCCGGGGCGGGATGGCTTGCCCTCGATCCATCCAACGGCGTCCTCGCGGACCATCATTACCTGACCGCCGCCGTGGGGCTCGGGCCGGACGACATTGCGCCGGTGGCCGGTCGTTACTTCGGAGATCGGACCATTCCCAGCCAGCTCACCACTTCACTCAAAATCGAACGCCCATGAAATCCACCACGTCCATGATCGAACAAATCCTCCGGGACAAGGGGGTGTCGTTGACCCTCGGCGCCGAGCCGACGTGCGTGCCGGTTCATCCCGAGGGCGCGGAGTGGTCTTACACGGCGACCGGGCCGACCAAACTCGACTACGCCCGCAAGCTGGCCCGCGCCCTGCTGGCCCGCGATCTGCGCGGCGGGGTCGTCATTTTTGCGCCGGGCAAACTTTATCCCGGCGAGGTCAATCCGCGATGGGCGCTGCACGTTGTGGCCCGCCGCGATGGACGGGCGCTGTGGACC
>JBGSSV010000039.1:0-34799 GCA_041736875.1 Chthoniobacterales bacterium
GCGACGAGGTCGGGCTGGGCGAGCAACTCGGCCGATCGGGTCTCGCCGGAAAGCTCGGCGGCGCGACTGCCGACCTGGAGGGCGCGGAGCCAGGCACCGGCGGTGATGAGGGCCGAGAGGGCTTCGTCGCGCTGGCTCTGCATGGCCTGACGCACCTCGTTGGCCGTGGCCTCCAATTCCTCGCGGAGGGCAAACCAGTCGTTCTTGTCGGCGAAGTCACTGATGCTTTTGCCGCGGCTGAGGACGTTGTCGCCCACGCCGAGGGCGCGCGCGAGGGTGATGATGTCGGTGCCGGTGTTCTTTACCTGCTGACCGTCCTCGGCCTCGACGGCGACGAATCCGTCGGCCACGAGGGCACCGAGGTTGACGGCGGTTTGCGGCCGGTTCGGGTAGGTCGTGGGGCCCGGGGGCCGGTAGAGTGCGGCCCAGTCGGGCTTGCCCGCCTTGTCGATCGCGGTGAAAAGCTCGGCCGGTGTCGGCACGGTCAAGACCTCAAAGCGATCCGCCGCGGCCATCTGCTTTGCGGTCAGGCCATCCGCCCCGGCGGAAGCCAGCCCGAGAAAGAAAAACGCCGAGACCAACTTCATGTGATGGATTTACTAGAAACCCGCTCCGCCGTCGGGGCGAGCCGGATTTTCGGTCCGGCCATGGGACAACGACCGCAGCAGCCTTCGGCGGCCCGGGCTAAGCGCTGCCACGCACCCCGCAGCAGGTAGACCACGGCGGCGACGACCACGAGGGCGACGAGGAGAAATTCGGCCGTGCTCATACCCCCAGCCAACGCATGCCCAGTTGGTAGGTCAAGACAGCACCGAACCAGGCAAGGGCGGTCATGTAGGCAAAGGCAAAGACCGCCCACCCCCAGTTCGATTCCTTGGCCATGACGGCGACGGTTGCACCGCATTGCAGGCAGAGGGCGAAAAAGACCATGAGGGCGAGGGCGACCGGGACGTTGAAGACAGGCTGACCGGCCCGCGGTCCGTCGGCCCACCGATCCCGGCCGAGCATCGAGCGCAGGTCTTGGGACTCCTCGTCCACCTCGGAGCCGACGCCGTAAATGGTGCCGAGGGTGGCGATGATGACCTCGCGGGCGGGGAAACTGGCCAGCACGCCGACGGTGATTTTCCAGTCGAATCCCGCCGGAGCGAAGACCGGCTGCACCGCGCGGCCGGCCCGCGCGAGGTAACTTTGCTCGATGTAGGCCGCGTCGATTTTGCGCTCGAGATCGGCGGGCTCGAACAACCCGGATGCCTCGGCTTCGATGCCTTCGCGGACGGACGCAGGGCGGGGAAAATAGACCAGCGCCCAGATGATGATGGTCATGGCGACGATGACCGTTCCGGCGCGGACGAGAAATTCCCGCGCGCGCTCCCACATACGCCAGAGGATGTCGCGGAGCCGCGGGCGGCGGTAGGGCGGCATCTCGAGGAGAAACGGAAGGGGTCGGGTGCGCAGGACGAATTTGTTCATGCCCCAGGCCACGGGGACGGCCACGGCGAGTCCGACCAGGTGGACGGCAAAGAGGGTCAGCCCGGCGATCATGGCCCCATAGGTCGGCTCGATGAACGCGCCGATCATGAGGGTGTAAACCGGCAGCCGCGCGGAGCAACTCATGAGCGGGGCGATGAGGATGGTGGTCAAACGCGCCCGCGGGTCCTCGATCGTGCGGGTGGCCAGCAGTCCGGGAATGGCGCAGGCGTAACTCGAAAGCATGGGGACGAAACTTTTCCCGTTCAGCCCGCACCAGCCGAACATCTTGTCCATGAGGAACGCGCCGCGGGCCATGTAACCGGTGTCCTCGAGCAGGGCGATGAAGAAGAACAAGATGAGAATCTGCGGGAGAAAAATGACCACGCCCCCGGCGCCGCCGACCACGCCATCGACCACGAGACTCTGCAGGGCCGGCCAAGCAGCGAAGTGCGGCGCAACGAACTCCTGCACCGCCGCCACGGCCATCTCGATCGCGGCCATGAAGGGCGCGGCCCACGTGTAAATCGATTGGAAGACCACGAGCATCATGCCGAGGAAAATGGCCAGCCCCCAGACCCGGTGGGTCAGCACGGCGTCGATTGTCTCGGTCCAGGTCCGCCGGCGGCGCTCCGGAAAACTTACGGCGTTCGCCGTGACGTGCCCTAGATGCTCATAGCGGAGAAGGGCTTCGGCCGAGGCGGGATGGAGGCCGGCGGACGACAGGATATCGCGCGCGGCGGAGAGGAGCGGGGCGGAATCGGCCCCGCGGGGCCAGCCGCTGCGTTCGAGCACGGCGCTCTCGCGGTCGAAAAGGACGCGGCGCACTTCGCCCGGAGCCAGATCCTGCGCCCCGGCGGCGGCCAATCCCTCCCCGAGATGCTGCACCGCGTGGTCGACCGCCTCGGGCCACGGCACTTGTGCCATGAGGGCGCGTTCGTCCACGGCCTCGTTGACCGCGGCCTCGAGGGCGACCATGCCTTCTCCCTTGGTCGCGACGGTGCGGACGACCGGAACGCCCAGACGACGCGAGAGCAACGCGGCATCGACATGGATGTCGGCTTTTTCGGCGGCGTCGGCCATGTTGAGCGCGATGACGAGGGGAAGGCCGAGGTCGGCAACCTGCGAGGCGAGGAAGAGATTGCGGACAACGTTCGACGTGTTGACCACGCAAATGACCGCATCGGGCTTGGGCTCGCCGGCCAGGTGTCCGGTGAGGAAATCCAGCGCCACCCGCTCGTCGGGCGACGAGGCGGCGAGGCTGTAAGTGCCGGGCAGATCGACCAACGTCACCGTGCGACCGCCGCATTCCCAAGTGCCGTATTTTTTTTCCACGGTGACCCCGGGGTAGTTGCCGATTTTCTGCCGTGAGCCGGTCAGGCGGTTGAAGAGCGTGGTCTTGCCCGTGTTGGGATTGCCGACCAAGGCGACGCGAAGCTCTCGGGGCGCGGGCATGCGGTCGGTTCAGGCGAGGCGTTCGACTTGCAGCGAGGAGGCGTCCGCCTTGCGCAGGCTCAGGTGCATGCCATTGAACTCCAATTCCATCGGATCGCCGAGCGGGGCGACTTGCACGACTTTCACTTCCGTCCCGGGCAGGAGGCCCAAGGCCCAGAGATGTTGGTGCGCGGGATGATCGTCCGACGAGGGTTGGACGCGTCCCCGTTCGCCGGCGCGCAGGGCAGCCAGCGGACAAAAGCCGGTGTTCATCGGGCCGCCGGCGCGACGCGGGTCTGCGCCACCTGCAGGGCGCAGACTTGAACACAGCCGAGCATGCAGCGGCGCAGGGCCACGCAGCCGTTCTGGCAGCGGACCATGACGGGATCCCGGCCGGACAAGATCTCCACTTCCACGCCCTCATGAAATCCGATGCGGCGCAAATGCGGCGCCCATTCACTGGCGTCATCGACCGAAACGACCCGCGTGCTCTGCCGGCGGGGGCTTTTCTCGAGGCTGAAGACTCTGGTCGAAGGCATAAGGGCTGCTATTGAGATTTAGTCTCAATGCAGGGCGATAGCAAGCGATACAGCGGGGATGACAGCTGGCGGCAGGGCCGCTGCCTTACTTCACGGCAGCGGGAAGCGCGCGGTGAAGGCGTGGACTTGGGATTGGATGCGGGTGAGTGCGGCGGGGTCGCCCGACTTTTCCAAGGCCGCGTGGATCAGGTCGGCGATTTCCATCATTTCCTCCTCCTTCATCCCGCGGGTGGTCATGGCGGGGGTGCCGATGCGGATGCCGCCGGTCTTCATGATCGATTCCGTGTCGAAGGGAATGGCGTTCTTGTTCACCGTGATGCCGGCGAGGTCGAGGGTCTCCTGCGCCTGCTTGCCATTAAGGCCCTTGGGGCGGAGATCGACGAGCAAGACGTGGTTGTCGGTGCCGCCGGAAACAATGCGGTAGCCGAGCATGGAGAGGCGGGCGGCCAGCGCCTTGGCGTTGGAGACCACCTGGGCGGCGTAGGCCTTGAAGGAGGGCTGCAGGGCCTCGTGGAAGCAGACGGCTTTGGCCGCGATGACGTGCATGAGCGGTCCGCCTTGCACGCCGGGGAAAACCTGCGCATCGATCGCCTTGGCCCGGTCCGCCTTGCACAGAATGACGCCGGAGCGTGGCCCGCGCAGGCTCTTGTGCGTCGTGCTGGTGACGTAATCGGCAAAAGGCACGGGATTCGGATGCACCCCGCCCGCAACCAGTCCGGCGATATGGGCCATGTCGACGAAGAGCAAGGCGCCGACGGAATCCGCGATGGCTCGCAGGCGGGGGAAATCAATGATGCGCGGATAGGCCGAGGCTCCGGCTGTGATCATTTTCGGGCGGGACTCGTCGGCCAATTTGGCCAGCGCATCGTAGTCGATCATCTCGGTCTCGGGACTCACGCCGTAGTGGACGACATCGTAAAGTTTTCCGGAGAAATTCGCCTTGTGCCCGTGGGTCAGGTGTCCGCCGTGGGCGAGGTCCATCGTGAGGATGCGGTCGCCGATGTTGATCGCGGCGAAATACACGGCCGTGTTGGCCTGGCTGCCGCTGTGCGGCTGGACGTTGGAGTGTTCGGCGCCGAAGAGTTCCTTCGCCCGGTCGATCGCGAGAGCCTCGACCACGTCGACGTGCTCGCAGCCGCCATACCAACGGCGCCCGGGATAACCTTCGGCATATTTGTTCGTCAGGGCCGACCCCTGGGCCTCGCGCACGGCGCGGCTGGTGAAGTTCTCCGAGGCGATCAGTTCGATGTTGTGGAACTGCCGGCGCTCCTCATCGTGGATGGCGGTGGCGATGGCCGGATCAACTGCTTCGAGGGCGGGAAGGTCCGAGGTTTCAAAGGCAAATTGGTGGTGCTGTGTGGTGTTCATGTCGGCTGATGGCTGGTCGATAATATCCAAAACGGCGGCGAGGGCATGCTTGATTTCGTTTTTGCACGCCTCGTAAGTCGCAAAGGATCCCCCGATAGGATCATATACGTCAGGCCGCCCTCCTTTGGCTGCCTCGGCGGCGCGCAGGAGGCGGAATTTGGCCGCCGCCTCGGGAAACAAAAGGAGGAGCATGTCGCGGTGGTCCCGCGTCATGGTGAAGACATAATCGGCCCGCTCCAGCAACGCGGCACTGACCGCCTGGCTGCGGTGGCCGGAGATGTCGATCCCCTCCCGCGCCAGAACCTCGACCGCGTGAAGGCTCGGCCTCTGGCCGTCCATCGCGCCGAGGCCCGCTGAGGCGACACGGATGTCACCGCGCTTCGCCGTCATGTGACGGAGCAACCCCTCCGCCATCGGACTGCGGCAGATGTTTCCGGTGCAAACAAAGAGGATGTTTTTCATGGCAAACCGCGGGCCGAGCGGCCACCGCGCCAGCGTAGTGCAGACCCCGGTCAAGTCAACCTGCCCACGGCTTGCGGCGGAGCGGGGCGGCTGTTTAGATGATGGATTCAGCCCCCTTGAGCACTCCTCCGCCAGAAGAAACCTCCGAAGCGAACCCCCTGCGGTCCCGCCATGCCCTGCTGGCCATCGGCGCGGCCGCCACGGTGCTGGTCATCGTGCTGCTGCTGGCCTTTCGCGGGGGCGGACGGGGAGAGTTTCCCGGTGACGAGGAGGTGGCGGCGGCGGTTCGCGCGTCGCGAAAGATCGACGCGGCCAACTTCGAAAAGGTCGGGATGCCGGCCGGGAAAGTGGGCGACTGGCTCTTGACCAAGGGATTCGCCGGCTACCGGGTGCCGGCCGGTTTGGCTAAGTTGCCCGTGGAGAGCGCCGCGCTGGCCGGTCAAGACGGCGCAGCCATCGCCGTGCTGCAACTGTCCGAGGGCGGGAGAAAGGCGAGTGTCTTTGCGGCGGAGCCGCTGCACATCAAGATCGAGCCGGAAGGCTCGTGGATGCTCTATGATTTGCCGGCCGGAGGCGGCGGCCCGCGGCTAGCGGTGGCCGCGCACTGCGAGCAAGGCGTATGTTTTGTCATCTCCTCGCCGGAGACCAGCGAAGAACTCGGGCGGTGGCTGAATGAGCAGGGGCTCAAGATCCAGTAGCCCCCTCACCGCTCGCGCTTGCTTCCATCGGGGTGTATGATGCCGTCATGCACCTTCCGTCCCCGATTATCTCCCGCCGCGGTTTTGTCCGCACCCTCACCCTCGGAGTCTGCGCCTGGCCGGTGGTCCGCGTGATGGCCGCGATGGGCGCAACGCCAGGAACACCGACCGCGCCGACTGCCGCAACGCCAAGCGGTCCGTTCACGCTGCCCGCCCTGCCCTACGCCTACGACGCACTCGAGCCGCACATCGACACCGAGACGATGAAAATTCACCACGACAAGCACCACGCGGCTTACGTCAACAACGCGAACAAGGCTCTGGCCGGCCACCCGGACCTTTCCAAGATGACCGTGTGGGAACTGGTCGCCCACATCGACGAGGTCCCGGAGGACATCCGCACCAACCTGCGCAACAACGCCGGCGGCCATGCCAACCATTCGCTTTTCTGGCTGATGATGAAGCCCGGCGGCGGAGGCAAGCCGACCGGCGAACTGGCCGCGGCCATCGACGAAGCCTTCGGCAGTTTCGACGAGTTCCAAAAGCAGTTCAACGAGGCGGCAGGCCGGGTCTTCGGCAGCGGCTGGGCCTGGCTGAGTTTCACGCCGGACAAGGAACTCGTGATTGAAACCACGCCGAACCAAGACAGCCCGCTGATGAATGGCGGTCAACCGATCCTCGGTCTTGATGTCTGGGAACACGCCTACTACCTCAAAAATCAAAACCGCCGCGCCGACTACATCGGCGCGTGGTGGAATGTGGTCGACTGGGACTACGTGGCCGAGCGATACGCGCAGGCCACGAAGAAAGATTGATCCCCATCCCTCAGGCCTCGAGCAAGCCCCCGACCGCCGTCAGCAAATCGTCGGCGGCGATTCCCGCCAACCCGTCCGGCGTGCGTTCGCCGATCACTGCCCGGTGGCGCTCGCCCACCGGACGCCAATCGGCCAGTCCGTCGTAGTTGCGGAACCACGTAACCGTCGGCACGCCCGTCATCCAGGCGACATGCAGTCCGCCGGAGTCTCCACCGATGTGCAGCGCACTGGCCCCGATGACGGCGGAGAGTTCAAGCAAGTCGAGGGTTCCGTCGAAGACGCGCCACGGTGCGAAATCGAGAGCCTCCCGCAGGGCCTGCATCTTGGCCTTCTCCCGAGTATGACCCGAGCACGTCAGGATGATTTTGCGCCCGGGAAAACGCTGATTCAACCGGCAGACAAAATCTGCCAACTGCGCCGGGGGAAGTTCCTTGTAATTTTCCGTCGTGAACGGACTGAGATGAATCCATCCGCCGGACCCGCCCGCCTTGTCCACGGCGCTTCGCTTACTCTCGGTCGGAATTTCCACATGAACCTCCGGTTCTGCGCCGGGAAATCCGGCCTGGCGCAGGCACTCCCAGCGCTGCGTGGAAATGAGCTGCGTGTGGTAGGGCTGCTCGACGACATGGGTGAACATGGACGGCCAGAGCGGCGGGCCGCCGTCCTCCGGGCGCCGGCCGAGCCGCCAGTGCGCCCCGCTGACCCGCGTGAGGATGCTCGAGCGATCCGAGCCATTGAGATTGATGACCACGTCGAACTTCGCCGCCCGCAACCGCTTCATACGCCCGAAATCCTGATACCACTTCGGCCCCCGCGGGAATCGCGGGTAGCCCCAGACGCGATCGACCCACGGCGCCACCTCCATGATCCGGGTGACGTGCTCGGAGACCATGACATGAAGCTCTGCGTCCGAATAGGCCTGTCGCAGGGTCCAGAGCGCGGGCAGCAGATGAATCGAGTCACCGAGAAAGCCCAGGTCGAGCAGCATGACCCGCCGGGCTCCGCGCGTGGCGGCATAGAATCCGGCTGTTTTCGTTCGCTTGGGTGACACCGGCATTGCTTATACTTTGAGCGCAACCGCAGGCGACAGGAAAGCCCGGGGCGACAACGACACAAGCAGAGTGGAGCCAAACATGGAAAGCCTGAACAGCGGCGGGACGGCCGACGTCGCGGTGATCATTTCCACCTATAACCGGCCGAAGGCGCTCGACCTCGTGCTCGAGGGCTTCTCCCGCCAACGCGTGCGGCCGCGCCAGATCCTGGTCGGCGACGATGGCTCCGGCGAAGCGACCCGCGTCGTCCTGGCGGCCTGGCACGCGCGGGGACTGCCCGTCGAGCATTGCTGGCATGAAGACCGGGGCTACCGCAAAAGCGTCATCATGAACCAGACCCTGCGTCGCGTGACGGCACCGGTTTGCGTTTTTACCGACGGAGATTGCGTTCCCCTGCCCAGCTTTGTGGCCGACCACGTGCGGTTCTTCGAACCGGGCCATGTTCTGGCCGGCCCGCGCATCCTGGCGGCAGCGCCCCTCACGGAATCGCTTGAGCAACGCACCGAGTCGTGTTTCGACCGGAGTTGGACCTGGTGGCTGCGGCAGCGGGCGAGCGGGCAAATCAACCGCCTGCTTCCCCTCGTCCGCCTGCCCGATGGTGACTGGCGCAAAAAAAAACCGCACAAGTGGGAACTTGTGCGGGGCTGCAACTTTTCCGTCGCGACCGACCATGTCTGGCGGGCCGGAGGCTTTGAGGAAAATCTTTATGGCTGGGGGCCCGATGACTCGGATCTCGCCGTGCGCCTGATCAACGCAGGCGTCCGGGTCAAGAGCTTGCGCTGCGCCGCGCCCGTTCTACATTTGTGGCACAAGGAGGAAAGCCGCGTCACCCTCGCGGAGAACCGAACCTATCTGGCTTCGGCTTTGGCGGAGAGGCGCACCCGCGCCGTGGCCGGATTTTCCGACGAGGAAATCGCCGGGCTCCTCGCCCGCTAGTCCGCGCCGCCGCCGGGCCCGGCGGCGTGCTCAGCGTGCTCATGCTCATAAAGCCGACTGTAACGCACCATCGTGCTGAAAGCGGTGGCCTTGGCGATGTAGTATCCCGGGTAGCCGTCGAGGAACCCGCGCCGGAGGACGTAGGCGCGGAAGAACCGCCACCACGGACGAAAAACACAGTCGGCCAGCGACCACTTCTTGCCCTTATCCAACTGCCGCTGGAGGAAGTAGTCGCTGAAGATCGAGATCTTGTCCGTGTAGCTTCCGATTGTCGGATGCGAGTAATGGTGGAGATCGCCGCGCAACCGTGCCGCCGGGCCATCGAGCTCGATCTTGTCATGCTCCGGCGAGCCGGACCATTGTCCCCGCCCCGCGCGCAGCAGGCGCAGGCTCCAATCGGGATACCAGTCACCATGCGTGATCCACCGGCCGAGAAACCAAACCTTGCGCGGAAACATGGCCCCAGCGAAGCGCTCGTGGTCGCCGCGGAAGAAGGCAAAAATATCCTCCCGCAGCGCGTCCGACACCTCCTCGTCCGCGTCCAGCGCCAGCACCCAAGGCGATGTGACCTGGGCCAGGGCGAAACGCTTCTGGTCGCGGTAGCCCTCCCATGGATGCGGGATGACCCGTGCACCGAAGCTTTGCGCCACTTCCTCGGTGCCGTCGGTGCAATCATTGACGACCACGACGATCTCGCCGACCCATCCGGCCACGCTGCCCAGACTGCGGGGGAGATTACGCGCCTCGTTGCGCGCGGTCATCGAGACGCTGAGCGGCAACGGTTCGGCCATGCCGCAGCATGATCGGATGCGGCACACGAATGTCAACCTGCCGCAACGGTTTCCCCGCCCAGGCGTCCTCGCGCATTTTCAGGATGCGATCGTAAAGACGCTCATGATCGGCGGCGACATCGGCCCAAGTCCGCGGTGCGATGGGCGAGAAACTCCGCCCGGCCAACTCCCGACAAGCGTCAGCCCAGACGTCCTTCGGCGCCCCGACGGGCAGCACGCGCAAACCATCCCCCGTCAGGTGATCCGCGCATCCGCACTGATCGGAAATCACCGCCGGAACACCGCAGGTCAGAGCCTCCGAGACAACCATGCCGAACGGCTCGTCCCGCGCCGGATGGACCAGCACATCGATGCGCCCGAAGAACTCCCGCGGATCGGCTCGTCCAACGAAGGACGTTCCCTCGGGCGCGCGCTTCCGGAATTCCTCCGACGGGTCACCGTCGGGACAGCCGGCAATGAGGAAATTCCACGTGGGGTCCTCATTCCGCAGTCGTCGGAAAATTTCAAGGGCCTTGGGCAGGCCCTTGCGTTTCCAGTCGCGGCCCATGAAACCCAGCGTCCGCCCCGCTCGCCCCTGTGCCCGCACCGGTGACTTGAGGTAAGAGTAAGCGGGGGTGATGACCCCGGTGATTTTCTCCTCCAAGGAGGGATACTCACGCAGCGCAATGTCTTGGACGCGGCGGGCGCACGAGATGAGGGCTGCTAGATGCGGACCGGTGAACTTCTGCTTCTCCAGCGCAAGGTTCTTTCGCGCGCTGAAATCGAGCTGTTTCCACGGGGCTCGCCGCAGTCCGTAGGATGTGCAGGGCCCGTGTTCGGTCGACACATCCTGCTCCACCGTGTTCTCGTGCGAATGGATGATGTCGAAAACATCCCGCCGCGCTGGGTCGGCCAGAAATTTGGTCACCTCGTCGCGGAAAAGATAGCGGTCGCGCCACCCGCGCCGCGAAGCTGCAGGATCAGTCAGAAAAACCCGCACCCCGCTCCTTTCCGCCAGCGCCTGGTCCGTCGTGCGGGCCAGGGCCGAGACCTGGTGTCCCCGTGCCACCATTTCACGCGCGGTGTCAAAAACGTAACGCTCCATTCCACCAACGGGAGCAAAGGCGCGAACGAGATATAGAATCCTCAAAGACATAAGCGAAAAATCAGCCCGTTACTTCACTCCATTCCGACCCGAGACCCAAGCGAACAATCCATCAAATTGACTTCGCGACAAGTTCAAGCCCCTGCATCGCCTGTCGACAAAGGAACCACTTGGCGGCGGGAACATCACCTTTCCTATCTGGGCCGTTACGCAGCAGTCAGACGATGCCAGCATGGCAGCCAGGTTGCACAAAAAGACGGGGCGAGGCCCCGTTGGCGAAGATTAAAGTGACCGGTTGATCAGGTTGTCGTCGCCCCCATTGGTCGAGACCGGGCGGCCATGACTGCGGCGCCAATCAGTCCTGCCGGCAGCCAGTAGATGAACCAGAGAGAGTCGAGATACCAAAAGAAGCCGGGGTTATCCACGAGGCTCGTCACGCAACCGAAAACGAACCAGAGATAAATGGGCAACAGGAGCGGCACGCGCGCCCAGTGCCAGAGGACAAAAAGCAGGTGGGCACACATCAGGCTCAAGCCGACCAATCCCGTGCGGTAGAAGGCGTCGACGTAAGAGCTATGCGCGTGGTGCACCGCCGGTCCGCGGCCGTCTGGGACGTCGGCGGATGGTCCCTGCAGACCCGGCATGGAGATGCGGCTGGTTTTTTCCAAACCCTCCCCGAAGAACAGGTGGTCGCGGGTGCTCCGCTCGACCAGCGTGTGCCAGATCAATGGCCGGTCACCCGGCTCCTCCCAGCGCTCCCGCAAGCTCTGGACCAAGGACTCCTGCTGCAGCGCGACGAAAAGTCCCGCGGCCAGAATCAAGGCGGCGGCGAGGTGGAGGGAAAATTTGCGGGACGGTCCGCGATAAAGTGCGAAACCGAGAGGCAGCGCAAAAGCGAGGGCGAGAATGGGACCACGGCTCTGGGTGAGGAGCACCGGCAGAAGATTCAGGAGGAGAAGCCCGAAGGCGACCGACCCGTCCCGCCAGCCACGAGCCTCGAGCCAGCGGACGTAGGCCAGCAGGCTGACCGCGCCGAAAAACATCCCCAGCGTGTTGGGGTTGCGGCCGACGCCGTAACCCCGCAACTCGAGCCGTGCGCCCGGCGGCAAGGTGAACGCGTAGACCACGAGGCAAACCGCGGCGGCGGCGGCCCCGACAAGGACCATCACCCGGCAAATGCGCGGCACATCCAGCCGCCCTCGCCCGGCCAGCCAGGCCGTGCCAGCCAGCCAAACCGCGAGGTAAAGAACGTGAAGGCCGAAGAAGAATGGCTTGGGCGTGGCGGACCACAGCGTGCTGGCTGCCGCATAGCCCGCGTAGAGGAGTCCGAGCCCGGTGAACCATCCGCCATACTCGTGCAGCTTGAACGGGCGCAGAAGCAGAACCAGCAGCACGGGGACGAAGAACGATACCGCATAGACTCCCTGCATGAAGTCCCGGGTGTAGCCCCAGAAAAACGAGGTGAGAAAAAAGAGAATCCCGGCCGAAGCATAGGCAGCGACTCTCTCCTCCCGCCAAGCACGTTCGGTCAGCAAGGCGACGACAGTATTCCGCAGCATTTGGGCCCCGCGCGTCACGCCGCTCCACCGCGCTGGTATTCCGGAATCTTCTCCGACAACCAGGCCCGCACCCGAGCGGCGTCGGCGGTCAATTCGCCATGGGTCAAGACCAACTCGGCCACGAGACCGCCGGGAGCCTGACCGCGGTTGTTGCGCAACAAGCGGACCTTCGGATGAATCGTCGGTTCGACATTCTCCATCGCATGGATGGGTTCCTCGTAGAGCTTCTCTCCCGGACGCAGCCCCGTGTAGGTGATCTTCACGTCTTCATCGGGCACAAATCCCGACAGTTCTATCATCTGTCGCGCGAGGTCGGCAATTTTGACCGGGTCGCCCATATCGAGCACGAAGATCTCGCCGCCCCTGGCTTGCAGCGCACTCTGGAGGATGAGGCCCACGGCCTCGGGGATGCTCATGAAAAAGCGGGTCACGTCCGGATGGGTCACGGTCAGGGGCCCGCCCGCGGCAATTTGCCGGCGGAAAATCGGCACGACGCTCCCGGAGGAGCCGAGGACATTGCCGAAGCGCACCGCGGTGAAGGCGCAGGTGTTGCCCGGTTCGCGTTGGTATTCCTCGACGACCATTTCGGCCACCCGCTTGGTCGCACCCATCACGCTTGTCGGGTTGACGGCTTTGTCGGTGGAAATGAGGACGAACTTTTTCGCGCCCGACCGCGCGGCCAATCGCGCGACCACTTCGGTGCCGACCACGTTGTTGCGCAGCGCCTCGCCGGGCTGGTGCTCCATCAGTGGGACGTGCTTGTGCGCGGCGGCGTGGAAGACCAGGGCCGGACGCGTGGCGGCAAACAGGCGTTCCATCTGGTCCTCATCGCAAACGTTGAACGCGCAGGGCACGAGCTCGACGTGCTGATGGGACTGGCGGAGTTCCTGCTCGATGGCGAAGAGGGCGGGTTCGCTGCGTTCGACGAGGATCAGTTTGGATGGATTTTGTGCGACGATCTGGCGGCACAGCTCGCTCCCGATGCTGCCGCCTGCTCCGGTGATCATGACCACGGCCCCGCGCACCAAACGGGTGATGCCCTCCTCGTCGAGCGAAACCGGCTCGCGCCCGAGCAGATCCTCGGGATCGACCCGTCGAAGGTGGCTCACGGTGACTTGCCGGTGGAGCAGTTGCGGGACGGAAGGCAGGATGTCGTGATCCAACCCGAGCGCGTTGATCCTCGCCACGAGCTGCCGGACCACGGGCGGCTTGGCGTTCGGCATGGCGATGACAACCTTCTGCAGTTCGAACTCCTGCGCGATGGAATCGAGCCGGCGATGAGGCCCGACCACGGGCTTGCCGTGCAGGGTGCTGCCGATCTTGGCGCGGTCATCGTCGATGAAGCACACGACCGACAGACCCAGTCCCTGCCGGCTCTGGATATCGCGCAACAAAGCCGCCCCCGAACTGCCGGCCCCGAGGATGGCGGTGCGGCGGCGCTTGCCGCCTCCGGCCAGGGTGGCGTCCGCGGCGGACATGCGCTCCCGGTAAAGCCGCAGCGACGTGCGCAACCCGGCGAGGGCGAGAAACGAGATGACCATGTCCGAGACAATCACTCCGCGAGGAATGATCCCGTAACCTTGGACGGCGAACCACACGATCAACTCAACCGCGGCGGCGATGGCCATGGCCCCGCCGATGCGCTTGGCATCCGGCAGGCTGAAGTAGGTCAGAAGGGTTCGAAACTGACCGAAGATGGCGAGCAGGCCCAACTTTAGCGGGAGAATCCACCATGCAGAACCGGTCAGCCGCCACCAATAATAACTGGGAACCTGAAAATCGAAGCGCAGGGCGAAGGCCAGGAACAAGGAGATCAGAATGACGGCGGCATAAGCCACCAAGAGCACGCCGAGTCGCCCGAGGGCAGCCAGCCGGTTTTGAATTCTATTACTCAAGACAGGAAAACCGCGGACCGCACGGCCCGCCAAGGGTCAGTTACACACATCGGGACAACAATCCAAGCTGCGAACCGCCGCCCGCGCCACCTCAATGGGAAACCCCCGAGCCGTGCAACGCTTTCCAAGCGGTCAGACCGAGAATGCGCAGGTCGAAAAGAAAACTCCGGCGTCGCAGGTATTCCTCGTCGAGCGCGACTTTCTCCGGGATGGCCAGTTCATCCCGCCCGTTGACCTGAGCCCATCCGGTGATACCGGGAACCAGCTCATGGATGCCGCACTCGGTGCGCAGGGCCACGAGGTCGTGCTGGTTGAAAAGCGCCGGGCGCGGACCGACCAATGACATGTCGCCACGCAGCACGTTGAAGACCTGCGGCAGCTCATCAAGACTGGTGCGCCGAAGAAAACCGCCTACCGGGCTGAGAAATCGCGCGGGGTTTTCCAACAGATGTGTCGCCAGTTGCGGCGTGTCCGCCCGCATGGTGCGGAACTTATACATGGTGAAGAGCCGGTTGTTTCGCCCCACCCGCTCGGTGCGAAAAAGTGCGGGGCCCGGCGAACTCACCCGCACAGCCAGAGCCACGACGAGAAAGACCGGGGCGAGCAGAATCGCCAGCGGCGCCGTGAGCAGAACATCGAAGATCCTTTTCACTGCTTCAAAGTCCCAGCTTGGTCAGCCCCTGAGGCATGGTGAACGGCGGTGTCCACTCCAATTCGCGCCAGACCGGACCGCTGTCCACGAAAAGCGATGCGGTCAATTTGCCCAGCGCGCCTCCCCCGGGCAACGCGGACAGCACTCGCAGCAACGGTGGAGCAAGTGAAAACAGCCGGGCTTGGGTTCCGGCCGCCTCCGCCAGCAACTTGATCAATTCAGGCGTTGAGACGTCCTGCCCATCGCCGGGAAAGTAAGTGCGTCCTCGGGCGGCGGGGGCGTTGATTGCGGCCACGATCACACTCGCAAGGTTTTCCACGTAGATGAAGCTGCGACGGTTGCGCACGCCGCCGAGCGGCAACGGCATGCCGGTTCGCACCAGCTTCGCGAGGCGGTCGAAGTTCGCCTTGTTTCCGCGCCCGTAAGCCAGCGGTGGGCGCAAGATGGTCCAAGCGCAACCGGTGCCGGACAATTCGCGACGCACCCCCGCCTCCGCGGCCAGCTTGGAGCGCCCGTAGGCGGTCACGGGACTTGGCACGGTCTCCTCCGTGAGCTGTTGGTCGGCCTCCGCGGCTACGGCATGACATGAACTCAAGAGAATGAACCTCGCCACCCCAGCGGCGGCAGCTTGACGGGCGAGCGCGCGTGAGCCCTCCGCGTTGATCCGGTGATAAAGTTGCTCAACGTCCGTGCCGGTGGTTTCAGACGGGACATGCGCCCGCCCGGCCAGATGCACAACGACTTCGACTCCGCGGAGCAGCGGCTCCCAATCCGCCCCCGGCCCTAACTCGGGCGACAACAGCCATTGCCCGTTTTTCACGCCGGAGGCGGAACGACCGGTGGCGATCACCTCATGACAGGCCGCCGAGAGTGCGGGGAGCAAATGGCCGCCGACAAATCCGGAGGCACCTGTGACAAGAACGCGCACGGAGGTTGGATCGGGTCAAGCCGGCCCGGAGGGGAGAACCGAGCGGTAAACCCCGAGTATTTTTGTCCGCAAGGACCCGAGCGAATACTGGTCGAGCGCCTTATGCCGGCCGTAGCCACCGAGCCGCCCGGCCAGCTCCGGGTCGCCGAGCAACCGCAGGAGCGCGTCCCGCAAAGCCGCTGGATCGCCCGGGGTTACGGTCAGTCCGGTCTTCCCGTCCTCGTTGACAAAATCAACGCCGTTGTTGAGTCGCGTGCTCACCACGGGTTTGCCGCAGGCCATCGCCTCGACCTGCACGATGCCGAAGGCCTCGGCCTGCGTGACGGAAGGCAGACAGAAAATTTCCGCCGCCTGGTAGTGGGCCGGCAGGTCGGCATCCGGCACAAAGCCGAGAAAGTGCACGCGCTCGGCGATGTTCAGATCGCGGGCCAGCTGCTTGAGGCCGGGGGTCAGCGGACCATCGCCGCCGAGCAGAAGTTGCACCTCCGGCGGCAGCCCGGCCATCGCCTCGACCAGCACATGAAAACCTTTGTAGCTGACATGCCGTCCGGCGGCGAAGATGAGCCGGCTCGGATACCGGCGGGAGATTTCCGCGGCACCCGCGGCCGGCGCGAGAAACCGGCTGAGATCAAATCCGTAGGGAATGACATGCACCTTGGGATCGTGCCGCAGCGGAGCCAGCACGGCCGATGAGGTGGCGTGCGCAGGCGTGGCCACGATGATGGCGGCGGCGGATTGCACCGCCCGCTTCATGACCGGCCCATAAAACAAGCGCAGGGCCCGGTGCCGCAGAATGTCGGCATGCCAGCTGATGACCCGCGGAATGTGCGCGGGCAATGCCATCGAGGCGAGGTGGGCCATGGGATCGGGAAAATGCAGGTGCACCAAATCGAAGTGCCGCTTTCGGTGCAGCCGCCGCGACTGCGAGATCATGGCGGGTGAGAGCGCCAGGCTGCCATCCACGTTCCAACTGGCCGTGCGCATGACCGGAATCCGCGGGCCGGCGCGAAGAACGGCGCCCGACCTGTTGCGGCTGGTAACGAGGTGGACGAAATCAACCTCGCTGGCCAGCGCCCGCATGAGGTGCAGCGTATGCGTCTGGATACCGCCCGGAATTTCGTCAAAAAACCGGCCGTAGCAGAGGACGGAGAGCTTTCTGTCTTCCGCCGCGCTCATCGCCAGGATTTCCACCAGACGGCATAGGGATAAATCAGCCACCATTTGGCAGGAATGCGGCCGTGATACTTGCGCACGATGGCCATGGCCTCGCGGTAATGCTCGCGCCGCAGACGGCGCGTCTTGGTTTCGCTGTGCTCGCGGTTGACGGCCACGAAATCATCGACCAGGAGAAGCGGGCCGATCTTTTTGAACAGCCGCCACCACAGGTCGTAATCCATCGCCATGTGCAGGCTGGTGTCCACCCCGCCGACCTCCTCCCACGCCGAGCGCCGGATCAAGGTTCCGGGTTGCGAGACCACGCAGCGAATGGACAGGTTGCGCTCAGTGAATTGTTGAACCCACACCGGTTTGCGACTGCCCGAGTCCTGGAAAAAATTCCAGACGCGTCCGTAAACCGCCGGGGCGGCGGGATGTTTCTCCAGATTGTCCACCAAGGTCGACAGGCCTCCGGGCAAAAACCAATCATCGCTGTTGAGCCAGCAGACATAGGGCGCGGTGCCGCCGCTGATGCCTTCGTTGATCGCCGCCGCCTGGCCGTCGTCGGCCTGACTGCGCCACCCGGCCAGACGCGGGGCGTAGCGTTCGATGATGGCGGGTGAGTTGTCCGTCGAGCCGCCATCGAGCACGAAAACCTCGACCGGAACATCCTGCGCAAAGACGGAGGCTAGCGCTTCCTCCAGGAACGAGCCCTGGTTGAAGGACGGAACCACCACGGTGACCAGGGGATCAGGCATGCGAAGGATGGGCGCCGGATCGCCGGCTGGCGGCGTATTTCCAGTCGGCGATCATATGGCGGCCAACGTAAGGCGCAATGGCACGGAGAAACTCGAGCCGACCCGGAACACGTCCGAGCGCCCGCTGCCTAAGGACGTTCATTTCTTCCAGGCCGACGGCCGCAATGGTCGCGTTTGTTTTCTGGGCATCATGCACCCGGAACGCACCGAGAAAGCGGGGGAGATGGGCGAACACGGCACCGGCTTCACGGAACCGCAGCAACAATTCCCAATCCATGGCGAAGCGGAATGATTCGTCCACCCGCGCGCCTGTCCGGTCCCAGACGCGGCGGCGCCAGAAAACGGTCTCCTGCGGAATGCAGTCCAGCCACGAAAGCAGCGCGCTGTCGTGGCCGGGCAAAACCCATCGCCCGATCTCGCGGTCCTGCTCGTCAATCAAGAGCCGGTCGCCGTAAACCACGTCCACCTCGGGATGCTCATGGAAAAAACGCACGACCGACCGCACCGCTCCGGGCAGAAGCAGGTCATCCGAGTTGAGCCACGCCATGATCTCGCCCCGGGTGCGGGCAAAGGCGCGATTGATCGCCTGGGACTGGCCGGAGTCGCTTTCCATGGCCCAGCCAGCCAGACTTCTCTCGTGCCGCTTGAGCACATCCGCGGTTTCATCGTCCGAACCGCCATCCTGCACGAAGTATTCAAGCGCCGGATAGTCCTGGGCCAGCACGCTGAGGATGGCGCGTTCAAGGAAGCGTCCTTGACCGAGGGACGGAGTGACAACTGAGACCGAGGGAAGATCAAAGTCAGCGGCCGCGTCGCCCGCGGCTGGCACGGTCAGCGGCCTCGGCGGGTATTGGTGCAGCCGCCCGATTTTCGGCCGGAGGAACCCCGGGATCCATGAGGCGGTCATTCGTCCCCCAAACCGCAGACCTTGACGAGGGCAATGCGGAAATTCCGCAACCCCTCGCGCGGGTCAAGCTGCTCGTCGTAGTAGCGGCGGGCCTCGCCGGAGTGACGGGCGTAATCGGCGTCAAGAGCGGCCAGAATCCCCGGGATATCCTGCAACGTTTCATAAACCGCGCCGCAGCGATACGTCTTGAAAACGTCGCGATACGTCGGGAGGTTGCTCGTGACGAGGGGCAGGCCGCACATCGCGGCATAGGCGGCTTTGCCCGAGGCCGACCCGATGTTGAAAATGTTCTGATACGTCGTCCACCCCTCGGGGTTGGGCGAGTAGGACACGAGGGCAAAATCCGCCGAGGCGTAAAGCTCGGGCAGATTCTCGAGCGGCAGGAAATCACGGCTGACCGAAATCCGCGGATGGCGGGCCAGTTGGTCGAGGAAAAGTCCGCGCCGGGAACCGCTGGTGGAGCGCGCGTGAATGACGAGTTGGAAATTTTCCGGCAGGAGATCCGCAATGCTGGCGAGCAGGTCGCGGGAACAGAAGGCATCAAGGCTCCCGGCCATGAGGAGAATGCGCTGGTCGGCCGACACCCCCATTTTCTCCCGCAGCAGATTCCGCCGCCCGGCGACCACCGGCAGCGGGGCCACCGGCACGAAGACGAGCCGTTCGGCGGTGATATTGTTTTCTGCGCACAAGATCTTTCCGCGCAGCGGATCCTGCACCAAGGCCAAACGCACGAGAGCCGCGGCGCCGAGTTCCGCCTGCTTCAACTGCTCCTCCCAGCGGGCCGACAGCTCGTTGCGAAAAAGAATTTCAAACGAGGCGTAGGCCAGGGGCAGGTTCCACGCCCGGCTCAACTCGGCGGCGAAGACCAGGCCGAGGGGATCAACCCCGAGGACCGCGGCATAGCGCTGACGGATGGGCAGACGTAGCAACCACGCCCCCCACCGAACCAGACGCCCGCGCAGGCCGGTGGCCGGCAGACGCTGCCACGCCAGAATGGCCAGCGCCCGGAGTTTTCCGGCCTTTCGCGCGGCTGGAGGACTCCCCGCCGCCTCCCGCGGGATGACTTTGAAGCCGTCCGGAGAAATGACGAGCAAACGACCAAAAGACCGGAGCAACTCCTGCCCCAGTTGATGCATCGTGGGATGCGAGTCCCAATGCTCCCAAGGGAAAACAATGATGACACCTTTGGGGGTCATGAGTTTTTCTTTCTCGCCTGCGCCGAACCGTCCTACGCCCCGGGTCCCTCGGCCTGCAAAACCGCGTATCCATACCAGTCGGAATCTGTCAGTGGCGACCGGTCCATCCATTTTCCGGTTTCGAGCAGACGGAACCCCGTCTGCGCGGCCAACAGTCCGATTTCCGGGACGAACAAATAGCGCATGCGGTGAAGTTCCGCGAAGTCGGGCGTGGCGGAGACTCCACCCTCCATCACGGAGAAGGTGTAATTGACCTCGACCACGTTCTCGTTGACCAGCAACTGCGGACGCGTCGTGCGCGTCACAGTCACGTCGCCCGCCGTCTCGATCCGCTCGCGGGCATGCGGACGATCCGAGAGCACCCCGGGTCCGTGCCAAAAATCGAAAAGAAAAAGCCCGCCCGAACCGAGGGCTCCGCGGGCCGAACGGAAATAGCCGAGCAGCGCCTGGTTGCTCGCCTGGTAGCTGGCCACGTGAAAGAGCGAAACCACGGCATCATGTTTCTCCGCCAAGGTGAAATTTGCCGCATCGCCCCGACTGGCACGAAACCGATCCCGCACCTCCGGCGGAAGCGCGGCAAAACGGGTCAGCGCCTTTTGCACCATGCGCTCGCTCAGATCCAGGCCAGTGACGGAACAACCGGCCTCAACTAGGTGCAGGGCGTGGCCTCCGGTGCCACAGCCCAACTCAAGAATCCGTCGGACCGCCGGGTTCCGCTCCTGCAAGACCCGCCGGACAAAGCCCGCCTCTTCCCCATAGTCCTTCTCGCGGTAGAAGAGATCGTAATAGGCGGCGTAATCGGAAAAGGAGGACATGTCAGTCTTCTTTCTATGCCAGAATTTCCCCTAAGGCTTGCGCGCTCAATCCGGCCTGCTCGCGCGTGAGGGCGAGACCGCTGGGCAGATAAAATCCGCGGTGGGCCAACCTCTCGGCCACCGGGCAGGAGACCCCAGCGAAAAGGCCCATGCGTTCGAAGACGGGCTGGCGGTGCATCGGCCAGAAAAAGTGGCGGCAATCCACACCCTTCGCGCGCATCCGCTTGATCGCCTCCCTTGCATCGAAATTCACCCCATCACCCAAAACCACTCCGTAAACCCAATAGATGTTCTCCGCGTAATCCGTCGCGGCGAGCGGCAACTCGATTCCGGGCAGGTCGCACAGGAGATCATTATACCAGCCACCGATGAGCCGCTTTTTCTTTACGGTTTCCTCGATGCGCTCCAACTGCGCCACCCCGACAGCCGCCTGCATGTTGCTCATGCGGAAATTCCATCCGAGCTCCTCGTGCATGAACCGCCGCTCTTTGTCGAAGCACAGATTGCGCAGCGAGCGGCAGCGGTCAGCCAGCGCCGCATCGTTGACCAAGACCATCCCGCCCTCGCCGGTGGTAATGTGCTTGTTCGGGTAAAAACTCACCGTGCTCACGTCGCCCAGTCCGCCGCAGGGTCGTCCGCGGTAAGTTTGACCGATCACCTCGGCAGCGTCCTCGATCACCTTGAGGCCGCGCCGCCGGGCCAGATCGAGGAGCGGGTCCATGTCCACGGGCAGGCCGTAGATGTGCACGGCCATGATGGCCTTGGTCCGCGGCGTGAGGAGCTTTTCGACCAACGAGACATCCAGATTCCATCTCTGGGCCTCCGCATCGACCACCACCGGGGTCGCCCCGGCGCGGGCAACGGCGGCGCCGCAGGAAATGATGGTGAAAGCAGGAAGGATGACCTCGTCCCCCGGCCCGATG
This sequence comes from Chthoniobacterales bacterium, assembly GCA_041736875.1. GTDB lineage: Bacteria > Verrucomicrobiota > Verrucomicrobiia > Chthoniobacterales > JACTMZ01 > JACTMZ01. The sequence continues at coordinate 21,435 of JBGSSV010000039.1, forward strand.
CGCAACGCGGCCAGGGCCACATCGAGGGCCACGCTGCCGTTGCAGACCGCAATACCGTGCTCCCGTCCGGCCAACGCAGCCATCCCGGACTCCAGGCGCTTGACGAAGGGGCCCTCCGAGGAAATCCACTCGGTGTCGATGCACTCGCAAAGATATCGCTTCTCGTTGCCCGAGAGCACCGGCTGGTTGACGGGAATCATACGGAACGCAGAGGATCAGTCGTAGCGCAGGCCGTCCGGAAGATCCGGAACAAATCTCGTCTTGTCGCCGTCCCCGGCGAACGGGCCCTGTTTGACCTCGATCATGTTAAGTTCCTCCAGCACCTCGAAACCGTGCCCGCCGGAAATGAGAAGAATAACATCGCCCGCCCCGAGAATACGGCTGGTGAAATACTGCCGGTCCTCCGCGAAGAAATCGACCCGCACCCTGCCCTTGCGGACGAACAGCGTCTCCTGAGTATGGAACACCTCGCGATGGACGGGATTGTGCGTGTGGGCCGGAATCACCTTGCCCGGCGGATAGGACATTGAGGCCAGTTGCTGCGAGTAGTCGTCGGGGGTGAAGAAGTGAATCCCCGGTTGGTCGAACGTGCTGCGAAGAATGACCGCGCACAGCTTTCCGTTGATCGTGATTTCTTCCTTCATGTTCACGGCTTCAGTTTTTGCGGAAGAGGAATTCAAACGTCCCATGATCGGGCTCAAGAGCCTGATGGACGAGCGAAAATCCGCGTTCATGGAGGATCTGAATCAGGAAGTCGCGCGGAAATATCGTTGGATACCGGTCCGTGGTGGAAAGCCATTTCGCAATCGCCTCGGAGGGAAAAGAATCTTCGACGTAGACGTCGAAATGGAGAAAGCCGCGGCTCTTGACTACGCGGGCCGCCTCGTTGAGGTAGGAAACCACGCTGAGGAAGGGCAGATAAACGAACGTCAGGACGGCGTGCATGAGGTCGACCGAACCGTCCGGTGCGCCCGGCAGCAACTCGCCGTGAAACGCCTCCGTCTCCAACCCGTAGTTTTTCCGCAAAGCGGCCCGCCATACCGGGTCGGCCTCGTAGGCGACATAGCGCAACCCGGGAAACCTCTGCTTGATCACGCGGGCATGACGGCCCGAACCGGCGCCGATTTCCACCACGCATCCGGTTGCGGCGGACAAAGCCCCGGACGCAACCAAGCGGTCCGCATACTCCTCGGCCTGCCGCAAAAAGCGGGGCCATCCCTGCTTCTCCTGAATGAACTCGTTCACATCCAGGCCGGCGGCACCCGCTCCCTTGACCATCGCGCGCGCATCAATGTAGCCGCGACAGACTTCACCGGCGCCGCTGCGTGGCGTGTGCAATCCGAGGGCGATGGCGGCGCGGCGGACGGCCGCGCGCGCGGTGCGGGCCACCGTCACGCGGAGCCTCCTGACTTGCGAAATGCCACGTAGGTGTTCTTGCCTACTTGATGCCGGGCGACAACATCGAAACCGAGATCGCCGAAGACCCTGTCGATGGTCGTCCCGCAGTGGTAGGTGAAGCAGTTGTCGAGTTCCGGTGAGGATTCACGGAGAAAGCGCCAAGCCTCCTCCCTTTCAATGTCGAGATAGTCGAAGACGGCGCGACCTCCGACCTTCAAGGTGCGGCTGATTTCGAGGGCGAAGCGGTGGATGGTGCCGAGCTTGAGTTCGATGAAGGTGCCGTTGGAAAAAACCAGATCCAACTCGGCGTCTCCGGCGGGAAGTCGCCGACCGTCCATCAGCCGGACCTCGATCTGGGGCTGGTTGCGGAAGTAGTCGCCGAGAAAACGACGGCACCACGGCGAGTGATCGACGCAGATCAGCCGGCCCTGCGGGATGCGGGCGGCTAGATGCCGGGCATGCCGGCCCGTGCCGCTGCCGATTTCGAGCATGCGCGCGTCCTCCGGCATCTGGGGAAAAAGTGCCTCCTGGCCGAGTAATTCCTCCGCACTCTCCCAGCCGCACTCGGATTCCAGCCAGTCGTTGAGATCCATTCCCTTTTCCGTGGCGCGGCGGAGGTAAATGTCAAACCCCTCGCAGGCCGGATCGGCCGAGGACCGGCTTAGGGTCAGGCCAACGGAGCCGAGTGCTGATTTTAGTGCGGCCTTAAGCATGGTCGGGGGACGGCTTCTGCGGTCGGTCTAACCACGACTGGGTCCGCACAAAAGTCCGAAAGTCCGCGTCCGCGCAGAGGCGTCGATCAAACCGATGCCGCGCCAGCCAGTATTCGATATTGGACCGGTGCAGGTGCCACGCGGGATCAAAAGTCAGGCGACAGCGGAGCATGCGGGCCCATTCGATCGCGGACCGGAGAAGCTTGAGAGGCAACTGCCGGCGGAGGGACTCGCTCTGTCCATCACCTCGGTTGAAATGCGTGAAGCTGTCCGCTGCACCTTGGTTGCCCAGCCGCCGATTAAAGTAGGTCTGGGTTAGCCGCTCGGCCGGAATGAGGTGATGGGTCACCGCCCGGTTGGTGAAGCCGAATTGATGACCCTGCGCCTCCACTTCGAGATGAAGGCCGGTTTCGCCATCGCCGACCCAAGCCCCGGCGGTGTTCTCCGGGCGAAAGCCGCCGCAGGAGAGCAAGACTTCTTTTCGGATGACTTCATGACAACTCCAAACCCCGGGATCCACCGCTGAGACGAAAGGTTCGTCGTCGCGATACTGCAGGCTGAGGTTGCCGTTGTTGAAGGAGTGCAGAACCCACGGCGGGGGCTGGGCTTCCCATTGAGGGAGCACGCGTCCGGTCGCCACGGCCACACCCGGATGACGATCAAGCAGGGAGTGAAACGCGGCCAGAACGCCCGGGTCGGCCTTCATATCGTCGTCGGTAAAGTAGAGCACATCTGATCTGCTCATCGTGGCTGCGGCGTTGCGGGCGTAGTGAACGCCCGGCCGTTCTTCGAAATAGTAGACGATCGACACCGGCGACCGACCCTGCCAGCCCTCGACAACTTGGCGCGTGTCGTCCGTTGACCGGTTGTCGGCCACGATCAGTTCGTAGTCAGCGGACGGATAATCCTGCCCTACCAAGGTGCCGATGGTCAGGTCCAGTTTGCGCGCGCGGTTGTGCGCCGGAATGATGATGCTGAAGCGCACGAAGGGGCGTCAGGGGTTCAACTGCGCTTCCGCGCCGCAGTGCTCGTGGAGAGCGTGAAAAGCCTGCGACCGGACTGCATCGACTGCGAGATTCTCCCGCGCGAAGGCGGCGGCCGCGAGCGAGGCTTTTTCCCACCTCTCCGGGGCAGTGACGAAGCCGCTGATCGCGCCCACCACATCTTCGGCGCTCCGCACATTGGTCGCACATCCGTCCGGAAGAGATTGGAGGAACGAGTGCACGGCCGTCCCCGGCTCGGTGGCGGCGAGGATGGGCAGACCGCAGGCCAGATAATCGGCCAGGCGCGAGGGGAGAGAGAAGCGGGCGAAGGAGTCCCCGGGATGCGAAACCGGCAGATAGGCGAGATCACAGGTGTTAAGCAGCTGCTCGTAATCCCCTGTTCCGAGCAAGCCGTGGTCATGCAGGTCACGGCGAAGAGCCTCGGGAAAGTCGCCACCGCTTGAACCCGTGTAGTGCAATTCCGCATCGCTCCAGCGCGCCTTGACGAAAGGCCAAGCCGCCGCCAGGTGCTCGACGGCCGCGTTGCGGCTGTAGCAGATGTTCCACAGTGCGCCGGACAAAACCACCCGCAGGGGGCGGGCGAACTGGGTGGGGCGGCGGGCGGTGGAAAATGATGACGCGCAGAGCACTAGGCTGACCGAGCGGGCGCCCAATCGGCGCACCTCGTGCGCGATTTCCTCGCTGATGCAAAGGACATGGCGGGCCCGCCGGATCAAATCGACAAAATGCGGCGTGGCCTCCTCAGAAATGCGGTCATGAAAAATGTCCATCACATGCAGGACAAAAGGGGGTCGCCCCAGAGCTTCCCACAGCGGGACGATTTTCTCCGCGTCCGACTCCATCATACAGACGATCCATGCGGTCTCGGGCCGCAAAGGCAGGCGCCCGAGGGCGCGTTGCATTCTGGGCCGGTTCAGACGCGCTCCGTCCCACCAGCGAAAGCCGAGATGGCGGCAGAGCCCGGCGACCAGATGCGCCGGGCGGCGGAAGGGAAGAAAGCCCCACGGGGCCAGATCATCGGCCACCAAAGTGGCCCCCGAGGAATCCATTCCGCCTTCGACCGAATCCCACATCACATGAACAAACGGGCGTGGAGCGCCATCGAACAACTTGGCCAGGTAGATCGACGTTCCGTTGGTCGGCCCCAATCCGGTGCGATACAGGAGGTAGAACGGATCGGATGACCCGCTTGATCCTGTTCCGGACAGTTCGTCTGGGGTGTGGACAGCCACGATTCTTCCGACCCGCGCCGCGCTCAGCGAAACCCGGGTTTGGTGTCCGGAAGCGACCCGCCCTGCGCCTCAAGGCGCTGCTCGGCTTCCTTAAGTTTCCCACTGTAGTCACGGGCGAAGGCGGTCCCGTGCTCGCGGTCACAGAAAGCCAGGACGTGGGCGGCATAATCGAATTTCTTGGCGAGGAAATGCCCCGCGCAGGCCAGTTGGAGCAACTGGGGTATGGTCAGCACGCGGCCAAGCCCAAGTTTCCTCACGTAGAGACCGTCCGCCCAGAGCAGGCGGGATTGCAGACGCCCGTTGTTGGCGGCACGGTAGGACCCGTAGCCCGGCTCGAGAAGATCAAGGAGTTCGAATCCATGCTGCTCAAGCAGCGCATGGACCGAGGGGAACAAGGGCTGGGATTGGTAGATGTCGAGAAACTCAACTTCGACAAAGACAGCAAGAACACTCTGCAAAGAATTCACTGCTCCTTTCAGCACATCCAACTCCCCGCCTTGGACGTCGATCTTGAGCAAACGACACCCATCCGCCTCGGGAATGTCGTCCAAACGCCTGGTCTCCAGCGGTGTTTCTTCAATGACTTCAAGCATCTCCGGCAGGGCGAGAAAATCGGCCAACTTCCCGCCGTCCGGCACGAGCAGCGACGAGGCCGGGCTGAACTTGGTCACCCGCAGCACCGCCGACTGTCCGCTGCCGATGGCATGAGGCAGCATCGTCACGGCGGTCTCCTTTTCCACCCGCTTCTGCCTTTCATCGCCCAGCGGCTCGAACCCGATGATCTGTCCAGACAGGGCGACGACGAGTTGTGTGTAGATGTGGTCTGCGGACTCGAGCATCTGCGCCCCGACGTCGACCACCTTGAAATCCTCCTCGCGGGCGGCTTGCAGCACAGTTTCCGGCATGAAGACATGGAGGGCTTCGTTGATCCGCGTGGTGGCGTAAAACCTTCCCGTCTGCCGGGCCAGTGCCCTGGCTGATTGGGAGGCCTCGGCCTGCGCGACCAGCAGTTCCGAACCCAACTTCTCTATTTCCGCCTTTGCTTCGAGAAGCTCCTCCCGCCGCACATCCGGATGCCGGCGGGCCTCGGCCAGTTCAGCCGCCAGCCGCCCTGTCTCGGCTCGTGCGGAGGCCAACTCCGCCTGCAGCGCGTGCAAAGCATCGCCCGGGTTGAGGCGGGCCGGAACGACGCCTTTCAGCACGAGAAGCGCCACCTTCAGGCGAGCCCATGCGCCGGCAAACTTGGAACGGAGATCAATCATGAGTCTTTACAGGATCAGCGCGCGAGGGCCGGGGCCGGCCGATGAGGGAGGCGCAGACGTCGAAAATGTCTTCGCGCAGGACAAAGTCCATGGCCTGCCTGGTTTCCGCAAGATCCACCGAGAACGGCGCCCCCTCCGGTTCCTCGACGGCCTCGACGTGGCGCGCGTAGTCGAGTCCGTAACGCCCGAACAACTCGCGGGCAAAATCCCGCCCAGACCAGGTCACGCCGCTGGCGAAAATCAACTCTCCGCTGACCGGTTGCTCAACAGCGGCCATGGCCATGCGCATGAAATCGCGGGCCGAACTCCAGTCGCAATGGAACGAAAGCGTCTGCACCTTCTCGCGGTGCGAGGGATCGTCCAACGCGTTCCGCAGAATGCGGCACAGCCTCGGAATGAAATATCCCGGCGCTCGGCGCTCCGACTCATGGTTGAACAGGATCCCCACCGCTGTCGCCACCCCGTGGTTCCGCCGGTAATGGTCGGCGAGTCGCCCGGCCGCCTTTTTCGTAATCGAATAGAGGCACTCGCCAACCCGCGGCGCGGCGAGGCTGATTGGTCCGCGCCGCGCATGACCGAAAATTTTGGCCGAACTCGCGTAGAACAGGCGCACGTCGGGGCGACGGCGGGCGTATTCCAGCGCGGTGTGGAGCGACTTGACGTTGACGTCGAGGGCCTGGCCCCAGACTTGCTCATACGCGAAGCCGGCCGAGCCGTGGACGGCAGCCACGTGGTAAATTTCATCCGGCTGGAACTCTTCCAAGCAGCGCACGAGCGCGTCGGTGTCCGTCAGATCGAGCGGCGCATAGCGGAAGCCTGCCGAAGGCGGCTCATAGGGATAGGATTCCTTGCGGCCCAAGCCCAACACTTCCCGGCCGGCAGTCGCCAACTCCTCGGACAGAATGCTGCCGTCCTGCCCGCCGGCACCCATGACGAGGGATTTCTTCATACGAAAAACATTCAGGCCGCGTCGTCCGGTTGGAGCGCCGCCAGATCGTGGTGAAAGTCGCGCAGGATGCGGCTCACGGTGGGCAAATAAAGTGGCGTCTCATGCCGGGTCTTCTGCTCGCTGTGCTGCCGGGAACACCCGAGGATTTGCCGGGTGGCAAAAACATCCGCCCCGGCGAGGGCGAAGCGCAGAAAGAGATCGTAGTCCATCGCGTAGTGCAGGTGCTCCTTCACGTGTGCGCCCGAGCGTTGCCAAAGATCGTGGGTGAAAAAGACCTCCGGTTGGTAAAAGTAAAGCGCTCTTTGCCAGGTCGCAGTGAAGCTGGCCAAGTCGCCGAAACTCAGCGGGCTGACCGTCTCGGTGACAAACGCTGAGTGGTGCACGGTCTTGGTCCGTCCTTCGCCGTCGATCACCCGGCATCCGCCCACCACCAAGTCGCAGGAGGTCCGCCGGTGAGACTCGGCCACCGCCCCGAGGGCTCCGGGCTCCAGGCGGTCGTCGCTGCACAGCCACGTGAGCATCTCCCCTTTGGCGAGGGCGAACCCCTTGTTCAAAGCGTGGGACTGGCCGCGGTCGGGCTCGATGACGAGCGCGGAGAGTTTTTCCCGATGGCGCTCGAGGATCTCGCGGCTGCCGTCGGTCGATCCGCCGTCAATGACGACAAAGTCGAGATGCGGATAGCCCTGGCCGAGGACGGAGGCGAGGCACTCAGGCAGGTATTTCGCCTGATTGTAGCTGACGGTGATGACAGAAATACGCGGCCATTCGCTGACCGAAACCTCCGGCGCACGAGGCTCCGTCTTGGTGTCCTTCGGCTGAATTGCGGTCACCGCGCCGTGAGCATCGACCAAAGCCACATCATCGACCCCAATTTTGAAGAGGGCATCGCGCACTTCGGGCTGGTCCGCAGAGCCGCGGAGAATCACGGCGGATGGATGCTCCTCCGCCGGCGAGGCATAACCGGAGAACATCGGCACCCGTAGGCCGGGGGGAGGTTCCCCGATGGTCAAGGCATGCACCGGCGGACCACCGGCAAAATCAGCACGCAAGCCGCGCGGCCACGGCGCGTCGTTGGCGAGAAACAGGCACGCATACTTTTCCAGCGGCGACTCGGGAGCCGCTGCCGATGTTTCGGCCGGCCGCGCGCGGCCAAGGATGCGGCGTAGCTTGCGGAACGCGCGCTGCGGTAGGGTGGGCAGCGGCGGATCGTCCGCCAGATCGGGCGATGCAGCCTCGTAGCGCTTCTCCCAAGCCACGGAGCCAGCCATGGGGATCTCGACCTCGGTCCTCGTCACGCTCGGAACCACGCGCTCGGCCGCGGCTTGGCTGTAGGATGATTCGGGCAGGCCGGCCTCGCGGGCCAACGCATCAAGCACCCGGCCGTCCTGCTCGAGAATCTCGAGACACGCCCGGAGACCGTATGCTTGCTCCACCCGCACCTCGAGCTCCTGGCCACCCGCGTAGCGGACGAGGCCGTGTGGTGCCGTTCTATTTTTCTTCGCGGTCTCCATGGGGCGATTCACCCGATTGTCTCCTGCACGAAGTCCCACTGCGCACGTCCGCCCGGGAGACGGAAGCTTTTGTCCAGTGGACAAAGCGGCAGGACATTGCGACGGGCAAAGCGCCGCACGTCGCCGCGGTCCGGATAGCGCTTGCACGTGTGCGCCAGAGACTCGGCGGCGTCGAGATACTGTCCGCGTTCGATCAGGTAGGTGCTGATGGAATAAAGAAACTCAAAGGTGACCTCGCTGGGGCGGTGAAACTCATCCACCGCCTCCGCGTGGCCCGCGGTGAAGCCGCGGCGCAGGCAATCGACGGTGCGGGCGGGGGAGGCATCGGGCATCTCGATGAATCGGTCGGCTGGTTTGTTCCAGTGCTTGAAGTCGTGGAAGAAGGACGCCAGCACGGATGTCTTGCGGTCGAGGATCTGGAGGTTGGGCAGCTTGTTGGCTTGGTCGCAAGTGGCGACGACGGTGAGCCCGCTGCCGCAGCCGATGTAGTGGCTGCAGTGGTCAAGCAGGGCCAGATTTTCCCGCATAGTCAACCCGCCGGCCGAAATCGCGTTGGCCGGAAGGTCGTTGCCGAGCGGCATCATGGTGGAAAGCAGGAAGGTGGCCTCCAGCCCGCCCTGCGCCGCCAGCGCCGCCACCTCCTTGGCGAACTCGGGGGTCACGTGGGACTGGGTGCTGTTGGAGGAACACTCGAAGAGGACAACCCGTTCGCGCCCGGCCAGATGGTGCTCCGCCACGTAGCGGGCCACGTTGGCCCTTTCGTCGTCGGTCAGGTAAATGACCGGATCAACCGGCACGGTGATCGGACGGTCGTAGCCGCGAAACTGACTCGGGCGCACCGTGCCGTCGAAGTAGCGGAAGTTGTCCGGGTAGACCTGCGGCATCCACACGCGGTCATAGGGATCCGGCCCAGCCTGGCGGCGGACAATCTCTGTCTTGGCCAGCGCCCAGGTCAGGTCGCGGCTGGTGTTGGCCCAGTCGGCCAAATCGAGGGCGACCACCTCATCCACGTGGGGATTGGCGGAGAGGAGACCGCGGCAGCGGGAGGAGATCCACCACGTGAGGTGGCACCCGGGGTAATCCTGCTTGATCTGCCGGGCGATGGTCGTCGCGTAGAGGCAGTCGCCATTGGCATCCAACTGGACGAGGGCCGCCTTCACAGCAAATCTTCGGCCGTCACCGCCTCAATAGGGCTGGTAGGACTTTTCTTCGACGATGGTCGAGCCGCAGATAGTGTTGATCATCTTCTTCGCGTTCGCGCGCTTGTCGTTGGTGCGGTATATGAGCCGTGCGACTTCGACGAATTCCGGACCAAAATCGTCCGCCCGCTCCTTGTCGCGAATGCGGTCCTCCAGATCCCAAAGCTCCTCGTTGGCCTCACGCAGCGCCTTTTCCCACATCTCGATCTCGGGGCTGCCCTGCAGTGACGCCAGGCGGATGGCCCGCAGGCTCTGCAGCTCCGTGCGGACGTTGGCCAGCTTGGCCTCGTCGGAAATCCGCTCCTCCTTGATTTCGAGGATGACAATTTTATCGAGCAATTCTCCCAGGGAGACGGGGGCCAGAACGGTGTGGTTATCCATGTTGAGTCGGTCAGTTTGCCGCGGTCAGCACCGCGTGATCCCGCGGCAGGGCCATGACGCGCAGCCATTCTTCGCTGTAAGGCGCACCGAGATCACGCAGCCGGACCATGCGGTTCGACCGGCAACAGTGGACCTCGCAGTCGGCGATCAGATCAAAGCGGTCTTTGCCGCGGGTGAAGCTCAAGTTCCCCGCGGAATCGTGTGAATCACGGTGGACGGATGGCCAGGCCGCGCGGCGCTTGATTTTGCCGGCGAGGCGGGGGGCGAGGTCGTTGCGGACAAAAAACGCGTTGAGGCCGTTGCGGCAGGTGCCGAGAAATTCGTAGCCCCGGCTCTCGGCCAACTCGCGGAGGGCGGCAATGGAGGCACCGAAAAGTAGGCCGCAGTGGTGCGCCCGCAGGCGATCAAAGGCCGGGTCATAGGCCACGGTGACGGCGTGACGATCGCCGAAGACCGGATTGCACTCGAGAATCAACAGGTCCGGCCGCAATTCACCCAGCTCCTTGAGGATCCAGTAATCATTGCCATCCAGGTCAATGCTCAGGATGCCCAGCGGCCCGTAGAATCCGTTGCGGGCCAGCAGCTCCTTGATGTTCTCCGCCGTGATGAAAGCGGTGTCGGCCTGGATGTCGTTGCGCCAGTAGGTCGCGGTTGACCGCAGGTGGTCGATGTTCGGTCCGCTTCCGTCCAGGACCAGGCCGGTCCAGTTGCGGTTGAGGAGGAGAAAGCGCGTGTTGGCCTCCACGTAGTTCTCCACCCCGAATTCGACGAAAGTTTTGTTTTCCAAGCCCAGCTTGGCCACAAGCCATTCGATGATGCCGTCCTCGCCGAATTGCGAAAAGACCTGGAACTCGACATCGGCCAGCGTGTCGATCTGGTCTTTTTGCCGGACCTGATCGGCGGCGATGCGCCCGGAGAGGAGGGCGAGACGGTCCAGTTTGTCGTCGAGTTGCCGGATGCTGTGGACCGAAGTGCTGGCGGCGTTGGCCGTGCCGACCAGCAGCGCCGACATGTGCGCCACATAGTTCTTGATCTTCTGCAGCATGAAGCGGCGCCTAGACAATCTCGATCTCGGGGAAGGGGAAAATCATCCGGCCCCCGTTGGCCAGGTATTGCTTTTCCCGCTGCACGATGCCGCCGCGGAAATGCCAGGGCAGCACGAGGTAGTAATCGGGCTTCATCGCCGCGGCCTCCTTCTCGGAGATGATCGGGATTTTCGAACCGGGCGTGACCCGCCCGAATTTCTCCTCGTTGACCTCGGCGATGAACGGGATGTCCTTCGGGGTGAAGCCGCAGAATTGCAGCATCACGTTGCCCTTGGTCGAGGCGCCGTAGCCGACAATGGTCTTGCCGTCGGCTACCAGGGATTTGACCAAACGCGTCAGGTCATCGCGGTGACGGAAGACGCGTTCCTCGAAATCTCGGAACGGCTTGGGGGTGGAGAGCCCCATGCGCTCCTCCTGCTCGAGCAGCCAGTCGATGACTGGCGCGTTGCTCTTCAGCGTGGTGTTGGCCTTCGGCGCGGCCGTGACGGCAAAACTGCCACCGTTGACATTGTTCATGACCACATCGATCAACCGGAGGTCCGCGGCCTCGAGGATCTTGGCCACAACACCGAGCGAATAATACTCCAGATGCTCGTGGCAGATCGTGTCGTAGGAGTTGGTCCGCAGCATCGACGGCATGTAGCTCTGCTCGAAATGCCAGACCCCGTCATCCGCGAGCACCTCGCGGATCTGGCGGGCGAACGCCACCGGGTCCTCCAGATCGTAAAACATCGCGATCGAGCTGACCACTTTGGCCGACTCGGAGGAAACCTTGCGGAAGGCCGCGGCGGAAAAGAAATCCGGCACGAGCTTGATGTCATCCGGATAATAACGGGCAAACTTAGCTCCGGTGGGATCAATGCCGATGCGCTTGAGGCCGGGGGTCTGGTAAGCCCGCAGGGTGGTCGAGTCGTTGCTCCCGATATCCAGGACCGTGTCGCCGGCCTTCACGCCGGCCAAACGCTCCAAGTATCCGACCTTGTTGGTCAGATGCTCGACCATCGACTGGTTCAGGCCCGAGCGGTATCCGTAGTTTTCCCCATACATTTCGTCCGGATCGTAAGAATGCTTCAATTGGACGAGCCCGCTCGACGGGCACCAGACCATTTCCAGCGGCCCGCTGGTCACCTCGACGTCGGCCGAGGAGGGAAAGATTCCGGTCAGGGCCTGATGGCCAAGATCAAGAATGGAAACAAGATGCGGGTCGCCGCCGACACGGCAGCGGTCAATTTCAGTGTAGGGTTTCTTCATGGTTGGAGCGCGAGACGAGGTGTAGTTTAAGCTGAGGGATTGATCAATGGCCAGCCTTGCGGACAGGGCGGATTCTCATTTTCCCGCCAACTCCGCCTCGACCAGGAGTTTGACCACCTGCGGAAAGGCATGGCGAGCACGCCAGCCGAGCATTTTGCGGGCCTTGGCCGCGTTGCCGCAGCTGCGCGTGATATCGGAGGGGCGGAAAAATGAGGGGTCGGTCACCACGTGTTCCTCCCAATCCAGGCCGAGGCGCCCGAAAACCTCGCGAACAAAATCCCGCAGGGAATGCTCCCGTCCGGTCGCGATGACGTAGTCGTCGGGTTCACCCTGTTGCAGAATGATCCACATAGCCTCGACGTAATCCGGCGCCCAGCCCCAGTCGCGGTAGATCTCCATATTGCCCAGAACGAGCTTTTCCTTCGAGCCGCGCGCGATGCGCACCGCCGTGGCAACGATCTTGCTCGTGACGAAGCGCTGGGGGCGCAGGGGTGACTCGTGGTTGAAGAGGACGCCAGTGCTGGCAAACAATCCATAGGCCTCGCGATAATTGCTCACGGCGTAGTGCGCCGCAGCCTTGGCCGTGGCGTAAGGGCTGCGCGGATGAAACGGGGTTTGCTCGGTCGCCGGTTTCAGGGTGTTGCCGAAGACCTCGCTGGAGCCGGCATTGTAGAACTTGACCGGCTTTTTAAGCAGACGGATGCATTCGAGCAAATTCATCGTGCCGATCAGAATGCTGTCGAAGGTCTCGACCGGGTAGGAAAACGACATACCGACCGAGGTCTGGCCGGCGAGGTTGTAGATCTCATCGGCACTGGCCTCCTGCAACACCGTCAGGACGCTGCGAAAATCCGAGGTGACCATTGAGTGCGGCGTGACGGAGTCCTTGATGCCGAGCGTTTGCAGGTTGGCGAAAGTCGAGACCTCGTGGTCGCGGGAGGTCCCGTGGACTTTGTAGCCCTTCGACAAAAGAAAACGGGCGAGATAAGCCCCGTCTTGTCCCGAGACACCGATGATCAGCGCCCGCTGTGTGCGCCTTGCCATCAGGCTTGGTAGGCTGGGGTCAGCGGATCGGGCACTGGTTGGCCCTGCAGGCTGGCGAGATCCGCATCGACCATGATGTGAACCAGCTCCTCGAAACGCACCTTCGGCTCCCAGCCCAGTTTCTCCTTCGCCTTGGCCGGATCGCCGATCAAAAGGTCCACTTCCGCCGGCCGTTCATACCGCGCGTCGTATTTCACATACTCCTGCCAATCCAGCCCCACGTGCCCGAAGGCCACCTCGACAAACTCTTTGACCGTGTGCGTCTCGTTCGTCGCCAGAACATAATCCTCCGGCTCCTCCACCTGCAGCATCCGCCACATCCCCTCCACATACTCCGGCGCGTAACCCCAGTCACGCTTCGCGTCCATGTTCCCA
>JBGSSV010000040.1:0-39193 GCA_041736875.1 Chthoniobacterales bacterium
CCGCCGCACGGGCGGCCTCGGCGGCAGCGCCGGTGGCGAAGACGAGCACGCGCACGGTTTTGCCGCTGCCATGGGGCAACGGACAGGTTCCGCGCACCATCTGGTCGGACTGCTTCGGGTCCACCCCCAAGTGCATCGAGAGGGTGACGGTTTGATCGTATTTGGCCGGAGGCATGCCCTTGAGCACTTTGAGGGCCTCGGTCAGTTCATACTTGAGCGAGGAATCGACCGCCTTTTTGGCGGCCTGGTAGCGCTTGCTTCTTTTTTTTGCCATGGTGTTTTGCAGTGCAAACGAACCTTGCGGCTCTCCTGCGGTTGGGCGACCCGCCGGAGCGGGACGCGGGTTTTTATGCTTCGATCTCGATGCCCATCTGACGCGCGGTGCCGGCGATAATTTTCATCGCGGCCTCATCGTCACGGGCATTCAAATCCTTCATCTTGGTTTTCGCGATGTCGAGAAGTTGCTTTTTCGTCACCTTGCCGACCTTCGTTTTGTTCGGCTCCTTGGAACCGGCCGCGATGCTGGCTGCTTTCTTAAGCAAGAGCGAGGCGGGCGGCGACTTGGTGACGAAGGTGAACGACTTGTCCTTGTAAACGGTGATGACCACCGGGAGCACGTCGCCGGCTTGCTTCTGCGTGGCGGCGTTGAACTCCTTGCAGAACGCCATGATGTTGACGCCCTTTTGTCCGAGCGCCGGACCGACCGGCGGCGCGGGATTGGCCTGCCCAGCAGGGATCTGCAGTTTGATGGTTCCGACAATTTCTTTGGCCATAAATTTTTCTCCTTATTCCTCGCGGTCAACCTGCCAGTATTCCAGTTCAACCGGCGTTTCGCGGCCGAAAATCGTGACCGAGACGCGCAGCTTGCCGCGGTCCGGATCGACCTCCTCCACCACCCCGGTCTGGTTCTGAAACGGCCCGTCGGCCACTTTGACTTTTTCGCCGACCTGGAAGGAAACCTTGGGCTTGACCGTGTCCTCGCGTTCCTGGATCTGGGCCAGCATGCTTTCAACTTCGCGAGGGCGCATCGGCGTGGGACGGTCCTTTGTGCCGGCGAAGCCGATCACGCCGGGCGTGTCCTTGATGAAATACCACGTGCGGTCCATTAACCCGCCCTCCTCGGTCAGAAGGTGCATGTTGACGATGATGTAGCCGGGGAAGAACTTCCTCGTCGTCTCGCTCTTTTTGCCCTGCTTGATCTCCTGCACGCGCTCCGTAGGAATGAGCACGTTGAAGATCAGGTCGCCCATCTCCTCGGTCTTCAACCGCTTGATCACACTGTCGTAAACTTTCTTCTCCTGGCCGGAGAGGACTTGAACCACGAACCATTGGTCACGCGGGGCGGGGATGCGAAGGGCGGTGGTCATGAGGCGATCAGGGATGGGTGAGCCAGCCAACCGCGTTGACGAGCATGAGGTCGAAGAAGGCAATGTATCCGCCCACAATCAGCATCGCGACGATGACCACAACCGTAGAGTCGGCCAGTTCCTTGTAGCGGCGGAACCCTTTTTCCTTCGGGTCCCACGGCCAGGTGGCCTTGGCCAGTTCGGTGCGAACTTCGGCGATGAATGTTTTGATTTTGCGGAACATACCTGGGATGGCGGAGGCCGGAGCAGAGTGGAGAGCAGGCCAGGAGGGACTCGAACCCCCAACCGACGGTTTTGGAGACCGCTACTCTACCAATTGAGCTACTGGCCTGTGCGTATCCTCCTAAGATTAGTCCAGAATTTCCGCCACGCGACCCGCACCAACGGTGCGGCCACCTTCACGGATGGCGAAACGGATGGTTTTCTCCATGGCGATCGGGGTAATCAGCTCGACTTCCATCGAGATGTTGTCCCCGGGCATGACCATTTCGACGCCGTCCGGCAGCTTGACCGTGCCAGTCACGTCCGTCGTGCGAAAGTAGAACTGCGGGCGATAGTTCGAGAAGAACGGGGTGTGACGCCCGCCTTCGTCCTTGCTGAGGATGTAAACCTCGGCCTTGAACTTTTTGTGCGGGGTGATCGAACCCGGCTTGGCCAGGACCTGACCGCGCTCGACGTCCTCTTTCTTGATGCCGCGGAGCAGCGCGCCGATATTGTCGCCGGCCATCGCGTCGTCCAGCAGCTTGCGGAACATTTCGATGTCGGTCACGGTCGTCTTGGCCGTCGGCTTGATGCCCACGATCTCGACTTCCTCCATCTTCTTGAGCTTGCCGCGCTCAACACGACCGGTGCAGACGGTGCCGCGACCTTCAATGTTGAAGACGTCTTCGATCGGCATGAGGAAGGGCAGGTCGAGCGGACGCTGTGGCTCGGGGATGTAGCTGTCCACCGCCGCGATGAGTTCATCGATCTGCTTCTCGGCCGCCGCGTCGCCGTTGAGGGCCTTGAGGGCGGAACCCTTGACGATCGGAATGTCGTCGCCGGGGAATTCGTATTTGCTGAGCAGATCGCGGATCTCCATCTCGACGAGGTCGAGCAACTCCGGATCGTCCACCATGTCCACTTTGTTCATGAACACGACAACCGAGGGCACGCCGACCTGGCGGGCCAGGAGGATGTGCTCACGGGTCTGCGGCATCGGGCCGTCGGCCGCGCTGACCACAAGGATGGCACCGTCCATTTGGGCTGCGCCGGTGATCATGTTCTTGATGTAGTCCGCGTGGCCGGGACAATCGACGTGCGCGTAGTGGCGCTTGTCGCTCTCGTATTCCACGTGCGCGGTGTTGATCGTAATGCCGCGCTCTTTTTCCTCGGGGGCCGCGTCAATGTCCGCGTAAGCGCGGGCCTGAGCCTTGCCGCCCTTGGCGAGCACGGTGGTGATCGCCGCGGTGAGGGTGGTTTTGCCGTGATCCACGTGACCGATCGTGCCGATGTTCACGTGGGGTTTGTCTCGTTTGAACGTATCCTTAGCCATAGTGCTTGGTTGTTTGGTTGGTGGTTGCGAATTAGCGCCGCGCGCGGCTGGAGCCCATGACCGGGATTGAACCGGTGACCTCGTCCTTACCAAGGACGTGCTCTACCAACTGAGCTACATGGGCGATCTCCGCAAAGTTTGTTATTGGGTTGTTGTGCTGTTGTTTCGCGGCGTCAAAAAAGGCGACACAGCCCGTGACCGTCAACCTGACCTAAGTCAAATAGCGGCCTGCGGACTGCCCGACTTGTTCGCAGCGTCCGACCTTTATGCCTCTGAGTCGCCCTGCTGTCAAAAAGGTTTTTTGGCCGGGGGCGGGCAAACCGCATTTTTTTCCGAGAACGCCCCACTGCCCCGTCTTACAGATCGACCAACTCCTGGACCCGCTGGATGCGGGTCGCCCGTCCGGTGACCTCGTCGACATCGACAAAAACGCCGCACAGCCTGACCCGACCGACTGCGACCGGCAGTGTTGTGGGCATGCCGGTGAGGAAACGGCGAAGAATGGACTCCTTGGTCCGCCCGAGAATCGAGTCGGCCGCCCCGCACATCCCCGCGTCGCAAAGAAAGGCCGTGCCGCCCGAAAAGATCTGCTCATCCGCGGTCTGCACGTGGGTGTGCGTGCCGACCACGGCGGAGACTTGACCGTCGAGATGATGTCCCAACGCGATTTTTTCGCTCGTGGTTTCGGCGTGAAAGTCGACGAAAATGACCGGCGTGAGCACCCGCAGGGCCGCGACTTCAGCGGCGGCGGAACGGAACGGATCTTCGAGCGGTGGATTGAGGTAGGTCAGGCCACGGACGTTGAGCACGGCGACCGGCCCCTTGGACGTCTCCAGCACGACCGAACCGGAGCCCGGGGTGCCGGGGGGATAATTGCAGGGCCGGAGCAAGCGCGGCTCCGAGTCGATGTAGGAGGGCAGGTCTTTCTGGTCCCAGACGTGGTCGCCCGTGGTGATCACGGTTGCTCCGGCGCGCAGCAGATCGATGCATTGCTTGCTGCTGATCCCGCGCCCGCCCGCGGCGTTCTCGCCGTTGACGATGGTGAAGTCCGCCTGCAATTCATCCTGAAGGCCCCGGAGGCGTTTGGTCAAAGCGTGGCGCCCCGGTTCTCCGACCACGTCGCCCAAGAAAAGTATCCGTATCATTGATTTTGGAACCAAAGGCATAGAGATTCGCCCCTTTCGCCACCATGCAATTTTTCCGCGCCGCCCTTTTTCTTCTCCTCCTCGTGCCTGCGCCCACGTGGGGACAAAAGCTGACCCCGCTCGCGCCGCCGCCGGATTGGTCCGTCTTGGAGAAGTTCCAGCGAACGATCACACGCGAAGAATTCATCCGCCTGCTCACCCAAGTCTACGCTCCGCGGGGCGCGGCCGAACGCTTCTTTGTTCTGCGCGACGACCATGTCGAGGTCGAGACCTCGCCCGGGCGGAAGCCCTTCCGCCTTGAATTCGCATCCGAGAGCGCTTTGGCCCAGCCGGTGCCGCGCTACTGGCAGGCGGGGCCCAGCCTGCGCGGCCTGACCATCGCACTCGACCCCGGACACCTCGGCGGCGAGTGGGCGCGGATGGAGGAGCGATGGTTCCAAATCGGCGAGAGCAAGCCGGTGGTCGAAGGCGACATGACTCTGCACGTGGCCCGCCTGCTGAAAAGAGAACTCGAGCATCGCGGGGCCCGCGTGGTTCTGACCCGCGAGAGCAGCAAGCCCGCCACGAGCCTTCGCCCGGCCAAACTGCGCGGGGCCGCCGCCGCCTCGCTCCGCGACCAAGGCCGCCCGCTCAACCCGGCCAGCTTGAAAGCCGAGAGCGAACGCCTTTTCTACCGGACCGCCGAAATCCGGGCACGGGCGAAAAAAGTCAACCACAACATCAAGCCGGATCTCGTTCTCGCCCTGCACTTCAACGCCGAATCCTGGGGCAACCCGGCGCGGCCCACCCTTGTCGAGGCCAACCACCTGCACTTGCTCGTCAGCGGCTGCTACAGCGCCGAAGAACTCGCCTACGAGGACCAGCGCCTCGACCTCATGATCAAGCTGCTCAACCGCTCGTATGCCGAAGAGGTCGCCGTCTCCCGCGCCGTCGCGGCATCCATGGCCCGCGCCACCGGTCTCCCGCCCTACACCTACGGCTCGACCGCGGCGATCAACGTCGGTGGTTCTCCCTACATTTGGGCGCGCAACCTGCTGGCCAACCGCCTCTTCGAGTGCCCCGTGGTTTATCTCGAACCCTACGTGATGAACAATCGCGAGGTGCACACCCGCGTGCAGGCCGGGGACTATCAGGGGCGGCGGAACATCGGCGGCGTGCCAAGGGAGAGTATCTACCGTGAATACGTGCGCGGTGTCGTGGACGGCCTCGTCGCCCATTACGGCAAAAATTGACCCGCCCGCGCGCGCCCGCCATCCTTTCGCCTCATGAAGATTCTCGCGGTGGCAAACCAGAAAGGCGGCGTGGGCAAGACGACCACCTCGGTCAACCTGGCCGCCGGCCTCGCCGCCCGCGGGCAGCGGGTTCTCCTCATCGACCTCGATCCCCAGGGCAACGCGAGCAGCGCGCTGGGTCCGGAGATGGAGAATCCTCCGACGCTCTACGGCCCGATGACCGGCGCGACGGAGATAATTTCGTGCCTGACCCCGACGCGGCTGGAGAACCTTTCGCTCGTCGCGGCCAACCTCGACCTGGCCGGGCTCGAGATCGAGGTGGCCCGGATGGACAACCACCTCGGCCAGCTCCGACGCGCCCTCGAACCGCTGCGCGAGCAGTCCGCGTTCGATTTCGCCATCCTCGACTGCCCGCCGTCGCTCGGCATCCTCATGACCAACGCCCTCGCCGCCGCCGACCAACTCCTCGTGCCGGTGCAGTGCGAGTATTACGCCCTTGAAGGGTTGAACAAGCTGATGTTCGTCATGGGCCAAATCCGCGAGTCGGGGGCGAATCCCTCGCTGACCCTCGCCGGCCTGCTCATGACCATGTTCGACGGGCGAACGAACCTCGCGGCCGCCGTGGTGTCCGACGTGCGCGACCATTTCCAGGAGGTGCTGTTTTCAACCGTCATCCCGCGCACCGTGCGGCTGAGCGAAGCCCCGAGCTTCGGCCGCACCATCTTCGAGCACGATCCGCACGGGGCCGGCGCGGCGGCCTACGGCAAGCTGGCCGAGGAATTTCTCCAACGGCAGGAGGCGAATCTCGCCTTTGTCAACGCCCCGATATCATGACCACCGACCGCACCAACGTCCTTGACCTCTTCCGCTCCACCGGAGCACTTCTTCACGGCCACTTCGTCCTGCGTTCCGGCCTGCACAGCCGGGATTTCTTCCAATGTGCCCTGCTGCTGCGCGACACGGTCGTGGCCGAGCGTGTGTGCGGAATGCTCGCGGAGCGCCTGCGCGACCTCGACTTCGACACCGTGGTCTCCCCGGCCCTCGGTGGCCTTGTCGTCGGCCAGGAAGTGGCCCGCCAACTCCTCCGTCCCCATATTTTCGTCGAGAAGGATGATGCCGGCGCCTTGGTCCTCCGCCGCGGTTTCACCATCCAACCCGGCGAACGCTTCATCGTGATCGAGGACGTGGTGACGCGCGGCGGGCGACTCATGGAGACGGTGGAAATCGTCCGCCGTCATGGCGGCGTGGTCACCGCCGCGGCCTGCCTGGTCAACCGCTCGGGCGGGGAGCTTCCGGCCATGGACTTCCCGTTTTACGGGCTGGTGGAGATCACGCCGGAAACTTTCCCGCCGGATGCGCTGCCTGCGGATCTGGCCGCGCTGCCGGCCACCAAGCCCGGCAGCAAGTAGGTTCCGCCGGGCAAGCCCCGCTACTGCTGCTGCATCAATTGTCCGAATTCCGGCGTTCCGCGGATCGCCGCATACATCGGGTCGTTGGCCATGGCGGTCTTGACCTGCACGCCGCCGAGTTGAATGGCCTTGCGGGCCGCCTCGAGGAAGGCATTGGCGTCGCGGTTGGCGAACTCGATCCGGGCGAGAGCCATCCAAACGCCGGGGTCGTTCGTCGCCACAGCCGCGAGTTTGCGGGCCGGGCCGAGGCCGGCTTGCCACAAGCCGTTGCCATTGGCGAATTCGACGGCGAATTTGAGGAACTCGGGGTTGTCGTTGAAGTCTCGCGCGGACTGCTCCAGTTGGGCCTTGGCCAGATCGGCTTGGCCGGTCTCGACGTAGAGGCGCAGCAGGTTGGAGACGGCCTCGGGATTCTGCGGGTTGGCCGCGAGGTCACGGCGCAGCACTTCGATCTCACGATCGGCTTCGCGCAGGCGCGTGACCCGCTGCCGGGCCTTGGCCACGCCGCGGTTCGTCGGGTCACCCTCCACCGCGCGATCCCACATCTGCGTCATTTCCTCCCAGCGCTTCTGCACGCGGAGGATGTCGCTCATGGCGATGAGCGACTCCATGTTGTTCGGGTGCAACTGCAGGGCTTGGCGGTAGGCGCGCTCGGCCTCGGGCCACATCTTGCGGGAGCGGTAGAGATTGCCCGTCGAATTGCGCAGCTTGGAGAAGGAGCGCTTGGCATCGAAATCCTGGTGGAAATTTTTGTCGGCGAGCAATTTTCCCACGTAGGCGTTCCAATAGCGGAAATCCTCCTCCACCACCTCGGGCGGCAGCGTCTCGAGCGGTTCCTTGTTCAGGCGATAGGACAACCCGTGCGGCACGGCATACGGATAGGTCCACTCCATGGGGAAGCTCTCCTCGATGAAGAACTCACGCTTGTCCTTGTTCTTCTCGAAAATCCACTGGGCGATGCCTGCGTGGTAAAGAATGCCAATGTTGGGATCCTGCGGATTGGCCCCGGGGGGCAAGTTGCTGGAAACGTTGCGCACGATTTCCATCAGCTCCTGCTCGCTCGGCATGATCGTATCGTCCTTCGGGTATTGCTCGTCGCGTCCCAGCCACTTTTCAAACCAACCCTTCGCTTTCGGGCGCCCCGGGGCGTAGTGGTCGTGGATGTAGCGCTGATAGAATGCATCCGCCAAGGCGTTCTGGGTCACGATGACGAGGTCACGCCGGTCGAAATCGGGATCCTTTCGGTGCTTCGGATCGACGAAGCTCTCGCCCAGAATCATGTAGGTCGGCACGAAACGCCCCGGGTCGGTGCCGCCGAAGACAAACGCGCCCTTGGGAAGATCCTTGAGCATGTCGCGCCCGTAATCCCAGCCGAACCAATGCCCGCGCTGGCTGCACAGCGGCTCGTTCTGGATCAACGTCCACAACGGCATGAGCGGCAGAAGCAAAGCCGCCCATTGCAGTTTCGGCCGGACCGACATGAGTCGAGCCACCACGTAGCCCGTGCCCGCCGCGCAGAGCAGCGAGAAGATCAGGTAGGCGTAACCGTGGTAGGGAAACTGGAGCGACCATGCGTCGATCGTTGTCTCGGTCCGCTCCATGATGGCCTGCAGAAAGGCGGCCAGCGGGAACCCGATCAGCAGCAAATAGAGGAACGTCCGTTGCCGCAGGGGCAGACGAAAAAGCCCGAGCACCGCGGCAGCGACGGCCACGAGCGCCCACGGAGTGAAGTTCTCCACCAAGCGGTGCAGGTAGAAAGCGACAAACTGCCGTCCGAGGTCGATGGTCGAAACACGCTCGGGATCCTCCGGCTCCGGCGGCTTCTCCGGCGCGGTGCCCATGCCCTTGCCCAGCGTCTTGACGATCAGGTCGGACAGGCTGCCGGCGTATTGCGTGCGATTGATCGAATAGAAAAATCCCTCCGGCGTCCGCGTGTAACCCCAATTCATCGGCGGGTTGGTCGACGAGGCGATCGGCATGTAGGCGTAGGGCAGCAGGCCCAGGACCACGACCAACGGCACGAGCAGGACAATGCGCACATCGGCTTTTTTCCACTTGAGCACGAGCAGGATGATCAGCCCGAGCATGGCGAAATAGAAAAACCTCATCGCCGTGGACCAAGTGGTCGGGTCCTTCGAGAGGTAGGCGAAGCCGAGGTAAACCAGGGCCGCGCTGACCACCGAGGCGACGAGGACCTCCCAGAAAACCTCCCGCCGCAGAAGCAGGGGCACGAGAAGCGGCAGCGGCGCCAAAGCCAGGGTCAGGTGGTGGTTGCTCATGCAGAGCGCGAAAGTGAAGAAAGTCGCGAGAATCGGACGGTCGAGGTCCGGACGCCGCACCCACCAGAAAAGGGAGAGGAAAAAGAGCGCGATGAGCAATCCGTGGAGGGTGTAGACCTCGGCAATGACGGCCTGGGTCCAGAAGGAGAAGCTGAAGGCGAAGAGCAGCCCGAAGCTCCCGGCGATCAAGGCGACCACAAGAGGAGGAACCGGCGCGGCCTCACCCCTCCACTCGGGCATCATCCACCGGAGCATGCCGGACCCGATCAGGGTGGTGACACCCACGGCCAAGGCGCCGCAGACCCCGCTGAAAATATTGACCTCCCAGGCCGCGTTACCCAGGGGCAACAACTGGAAGAGCCAGGCCAACAGCGTCCAGAGCGGATAGCCCGTGGGGTGGGGAACCCCGAAGTGCTGCGCGGCGGCGATGAACTCGCCCGAGTCCAGCAACCCGACATTGGGCTGCGCGGTGTAAACATAGACCGCACCACTGATCAGCGTGGCGATGAGGGCAACAATCCAGTCAGCGCGGACAAACAACGGATCGCTCTTGCGGTCGGGAGGGGGCAATTTTTTCTGTGCCATAGCGGGTGACCCGTGAGGAAACACGTTCGGCCGCGCGGAGACAAGCGCAGGCCGCAGGTTTCCGCTTTATCCCATCATGCCCCCCGCCAACTCGCGGAGTTCGTCGGCCACGCGTTTCCGCTCCTCCGCGTCCAGCCGGTCGATGAAAAGCACCCCGTCAAGATGATCGACTTCGTGCTGCAGCGCCCGGGAGAGGAGGCCCTCGGCCTCGAACTCCAGCGCCTGACCTTCGAGATCGACCGCCCGCACGCGCACGGTCTGGGCCCGGTCCACGTCGCCGTGAATCCCCGGAATGCTCAGACAGGCCTCGCTCCCGGTCTCCCGCGCCGGCAGCAGTTCCAACTCGGGATTGATCAGGATCATCGGCATGTGCTTGTGGACCGGACGCGACTTGCCCCCCATGCGCAGCACACTCGGACGCTTGTGGGCTTCCCGCGTGTCGATGACGATGAGTCGCCGCGCCACCCCGACCTGGTTGGCCGCGAGGCCGCACCCGTCGTGGGCATACATCGATTCCAGCATGTCCGCGGCAAGGTCCCGGACGACGTCGTCGATCGCCGCCACCGGTTCGGCTTTGGCCCGGAGGACCGGATGGCCCAGTTTGGTGATTTGAAGCATGGGTGAATTATTGCCCCTCTCCGGGGGGACGTGCAAACGCCGGGAGGTTGCGGATGCCCGCCTCGCGCAGGGCATCGATGACGCGGATGATGACCCGAAAAGGCACTCCCTCGTCGGCTTGCAGGGCGATTCCGCGCGAGGGGTTCGCCTCTTGGGCGGCCCGCAGCGCCGCAGCCAAACCATCGAGCGTGACGGGGATTCCGCCCAGCTCGAGCGTCTGTTCATCCTGCACCGCGAGGATGACCGGCTCCTCCTTGGCCTCGCCAGCCGCAGCCGACTTCGACTCCGGCAGGGCGATTTTCAATTGCGGCAGGTTCTTTTTGAAGGTCGTGGTGACGATGAAAAAAATGAGGAGGATCGCGAGAATGTCGATCAACGAAACAATGATCACGACCGGCGCACGGCGCTTGCGGGTGTAAAATCTCATCGCGACCATGCCCGGCTCACCGGCTTTCGGGGTAACACTTGGCCATCAGGTCGGCCACGATGCCTTCCATGCTCACGGCCATGGTCTCGATCTTGCGCTGGAAGTGGCTGTGCGCCACGAGGGCGGGAGCGGCAATGGCCAGGCCGACGATCGTCGTGTTGAGCGCCTCGGAGATGCCCCGGGCCACCGCGACCGGATCGCCGCTGCCCGTGCCGGTGCCGAGATTGGCGAAGATTCCGACGAGGCCCGACAACGTTCCGAGCAACCCCAGCAGGGGCGCCACCCCGGTGGCCATTTCCAGCAGGGCCATTCCGTTTTCCATCCGCACCACCTCATGCCGCGCCCGCACCATCACCGCCTCGACATTCTCCTGCCGCGGCCAGTTGCGATGGGTCAGGCAAACCAGGACGATCCGCCCCAGCGGTGACGGAGTTTGCCGGGCCATCTTGGCCAAGTCCTCGAAGCTGCCGCCGGGCTGGATGGCCTCGACGGCGTTCTCCAATTCGGGCGGAACAATGGTGTCCTCCCGCAGCGCCCAGGCGCGAAGCAAAATGACCGTGCCGGCTGCCACCGAGAGCATCAGGAGCAGAACCATGAAAAAACCCCCGCGGACAAAAAAGTCCACCGCGCCGTGAAAAACATCCATCATGTCAATTGGTGATAATACTGAAACTGTAGTCGATCTCGATCTGGCCGCCCTCAAGCGTGGGCAGGATGTCCGGCGGGATCGGCGGGATCTCAGCCGAGAGGATAGACTCCAAGGTCACGATTTCAAAACTTTCGTTCGACGTGTTGCTCAGCACCTTCGGGCGCCGGGCCTGGCCGTTGCGGTCGATGATGAAGACCACCTTGATGGTGCCGTAGCTGAACATGTCCATGCGCGACCCGATGTGGTGATACCAACTTGAGCCGATGGCGTCGCTGATGGCCTTGCGATAGCGCCCGAGCGGCGTGGCCAGCGCGGCCACGGCGGCTTTGCCGCGGTTGCTCACGCTCCCGCTCAGACGCGTGGCCCGGGCCTCGCGCTGATAGGAAGGACGCGTGGGCGGCGGGGCCGGGGGCTGGGGCACCTCCTTGCGCTCCTCCGGCTTTTTCTCCGGAGCCGCCGCCGCGAGCAGCGCTTCTCTCTCCGGTTCGACCGGCTTTGCCTCCTCGGGCTTCGCCTCCGGCTGGGGCTTCTCCGGCTCCGGCGGAGCCGGGGGCGCGGCCTGAGTGGGTGGAACGACCGGGGCGGGCGGCGCCTCGTCAGGCTTGGCCAAAGAGAGCGTCTGCTCCTCCAGCTCGACAAACGGCTGGTCGCGCCCTTCCTGCGATGGCAGCGGTCCCGGGTCGGTCCCGGCCTCCGGGGCGGCTGCGGCGGTGTTGCGGTCGGCCTCGAACACCGCCTGCTCCGGCGGGGCTGACTCGGGTGCGTTGGTGTCGATGAACTTGGGCTTCTCCGCCGCCGGCGGCTCGATCATGGTGATCTCGATTTCCTCCACCGGTTCTGGTGGCGGAGCCTCGGGCTGTGAGAGGTAAATCCAGGTGATGCCCACGATGGCGGTCAGATGGGCCAACAGCGAAAAGAGCAGGGCCCACCACGTGCGTCGCCGCACCGCCCGTCGCTCCGCCTTGCGCACTGCAATCATGGCCGTCCCCTCCCCTGCGTGGCGCGAGCATGATGAAAAAGGTATTGCTGGGCGTAGCCTGCGTGCGGACCGAACCGCCCGGCCAGCCGGCGCTCCAGAATGAGGGGGGTGGCTTTGGCTCGGCCACGCCAGTAGTTGCGCTGTAAAATTCTCCCGATCCACGTGTCGACGGGAAACGCGGCCAGGCGTTCGAAGCCGAAAAGCATCACACAATTCGCCACCTTGCGCCCCACGCCGGGCAGGCTGCACAGCGCCTCGCGCAAGGCCTCATCATCGAGCGACGCCCACGACGAAAGATCGGCCCGGCCAGATGCGACCAGCTCAGCCGTGGCCCGCAAATGCTTGGCCCGGTAGCCGAGGCCGCAAGCCCGCAACTCTTCTTCGCGGGCGGCGGCCAGAGCCGCCGGCTCCGGATACGATCTCAGATCCGTGCCGGCCACCGCATGACCGAAACGCTTCCGCAACGCCAGCGACATCTGCCGGATGTGCGCCACCTGTTTCATCGATGAGGTGATGAAAGTCGCGAGGCATTCCCAGGCCGGCTGGCGGACGATGCGCAGCCCGCGGCAGAATTCCGCAGCCGCCTGCATGGTTTCATCACTCGGAAACCCGGAGCAGATCGCGGGCAGATCATGATCAAGCGCGAAATAACGTGCGAGGCGCCCGGCGTCTCCGTGCAGAATCTCAAGTCGCCCGCCGGCTTCGCGCACGACGGCCAACTCCGACCCGACCAGTCCCTCCCATGCGCCGTCCGTCCGTTCGCGCCAGTGGAAGACCTGACCGCAATCGAGCGTGGCCCGCAGGTTGAGTCCGCCCGGTGTCGGCGCGCTCACATCAATTTGACCGGCAGAAAAAATTGCAGCACGCCGCGCCCGGCCGCGCAGCCCGCCCCCAGATCGAGTCCCAGCAGCAGGCTCTTGCGCACATGAAGGGAATCCGCATTGGCCATCCCGAGAACCAACGCGGCCAGCGCCCCGAGGTCGGGCTGATGACCGACGAGCATGAGGGATTCGAAGGGGGCGGAAGCAAGTTCCACCAGCGCTTCCCGTGGATCCATCCCGCAGGACGCCCAGGGGACATTGATCACCTCCACCCCCGGAAAGCTCCCTGCCACGAGGTCGGCCGTCTGCCGCGCCCGGATCACCGGACTGGAAAACATCACCTCCGGCACCAATCCCTCGCGCCGGCAAAACTTCCCCACCCGCCCGGCCTGATCGTGGCCCTTGGAGGTCAAGACCCGCGCGTGGTCGCCGGTCACCGACTCCCCGGCCTCGGCGTGGCGGAGCAAATAAAGCAGCATCGAGATGGCGGGCTTGGCGCACGCTACATGACCATGCCGCCGTCCACCACGAGCGTCTGGCCCGTGATATAAGCCGCCTCGCTCCCGGCGAGGAAGGCGACCGCGGCAGCAATGTCCCCCGGTGCCCCGAAGCGGCCGAGCGGGATGCGCTCGACCACTGCCGTGCGGATGTTCTCCGGCAAAACATTGGTCATATCTGTCTCGATGAATCCGGGCGCCACCGCATTGACCGTGACCCCGCGGCCGGACAACTCGCGCGCGATCGTCTTGGTCAGCCCGATCAGCCCCGCCTTGCTCGCCGCGTAGTTGGCCTGTCCGGCATTGCCCATGATCCCACTGACCGAGCTGATGTTAATGATCCGGCCGCTGCGCTGCTTGGCCATCGGACGCTGGATGGCGCGGATGAAATTGAAAGCCCCCTTGAGATTGGTGTCCACCACCACGTCCCAGTCGTCCGAACTCATGCGCATGCTCAGGCCGTCGCGCGTCACCCCGGCATTGTTGACCAGGATGTCGACTTTGCCGAAATCCCGTAAAATCGTGTCGGCCAACTCCGCCACAGCGTTGAAATCCGCCACGTCGACCGCGTAGGCCTTGGCCGCTCCCGGGTGGGCGGCGTTGATCTCGTCCTCCGTTTTGGCCGCGTTCGCCTCGGTGCGGCTGACCACCGCCACCTTCGCCCCCTCGTCGGCGAATTTTCGCGCGATGGCCTCGCCAATCCCGCGTCCCGCCCCGGTCACAATTGCTGTCTGCCCTTCGAATTTCTTGCTCATGCGACTGCGATGAAACACCAGGGGACCTCGCGAGGGCAATTCATTAGACCAGCTATGGCTTGATTTTCGGACGCGACTCGATTCGCCATGGGGCGAGGCGACGCAAGCCACCCGGGGTTGACAAGCGCAATGACCGCACGCAGCTTCTGCGCTGTGCTGATGCTCCGTCGCTACTTGAGAGTCTTCTGGGCTGCCGCCGCCATGCTGGTGGTCGGTGCCCAGTTGAGCCACGCGTTGGAGGATCACTCGGACGTCGGCTGCGAGTCCCGCCACGCCGAGGCAGAACCACACCATTGCTGCCATGCACATTCTCCCGCCAGTCTGGTCAACTTGGATTCTCACGCCACATTCATTCCGCCACCGGTTTGCGGAGAGGCCAGCGTGATGACTCATGCCATCCCCGACCCGCCGGTTCGGGAGATCGACCACCCCCCTCAGTTGTCCTGAGGAATCAAGGGCATTTAGTGCCCGCGACTCAATCTTAGTTCGGGGTAAATCTCCGATTCCGGGCCACGCGTGCCCCTCGCTCTCATCTCGCCTACGTAGTGTGGCGACAATCCACATCAGGACAAACATGAAGTTACTTTCGAAATTTTTCGCCCTCCCCTTGGCTGCCAAAAAGCGCGGCGGCGAGGATCGGCCTGACTTTTCACGGGAAGGCCCACCCAAAGGCCAGATGCGGCTCCATCCGATAAACATCGCCATCCTGCTGGTCCTCTCCACGGCAAATGCCAGCGCCGAGCTGGTCCTCACGGCTGATTCCGCCGCGCGACTGGCCCGCGAACAAAACCCCGAACTGCTGGCCGCGCGAGCGCTCGTTGCGGAGGTCGAGAGCCGTGCCCGCGGCACGGGGCGTCTGCGGAATCCGGAAGTGGATCTGGAGGTGGCTGGAGGACAGCACTCCGAAGGCCGGGCGTCCGCTGGGCTGACCCAGCGTTTCCCTCTCACTGCACGCCTGCGGCTGGAGCGGAATCTCTCCGCTCTGGACATTGAACGCGCCCGACTGGAAGTGCGGCAAAAAGAGCTGCAACTGGCCATGGCGGCCAGGGATGCGTTTTACGAACTCGCCAGCATCCGCGAAGCCCTCTCGCTCGCGGGGAGACAGGTTGAAGCGGCCAAAAAGATTGCGGAGTCCCTCACAAACAGCGCGACCGAGGGGTTCACCTCCAGTCTCGATGCCGGACAGGCTGCCTTGGCGGGAGAAGGTTTTGCCGCCGCTCAGGAGGCGCTCCGCGCAGAGGAGGCCCTCGCCGCGGGGCGCCTTGCGACCTTGTTGGGCCGGTCGGCGGATACCACATTTTCGATCAAGGACTCGCTTGCTCTGCCGAGAACGCTGCCCGCGAATCGTTCCATCGGTTTTCGCCCCGATTTGAAGCTGGCGGAAGTGGCGGTGCAATCGGGCGCAGCCGATGTTTCCCTCGCCGAGGCCTCGCGATGGGAAGATGTCGGAATCGGGCTATTCGTGGAGGGAGAACGATTCCGGGACGAACCCGATGGCATCGAGCCCGAAGCGCTCGTCGGAGTCCGTCTCAGCATACCTCTGCCCCTTTGGCAAAACGGCTCTGGCAAAGTGGCGGAAAAACAAGCCGCAGCGGAACGCCAGAAGCAGCTCCTGGAATCCCTGCGCCTCTCCGCGCTCAATCAGGCGCTGGCCGCCCACCGGGCCATGTCCGCCCAATACCGGGCCGCCAGCGCGGCGGACACGATGGTCCTGCCCGCCGCCCGCAAACAGGTGGCCGAAACCGAGTCCGCCTACCAACGCGGTGAACTCGATATGCAAGCCCTCTTCCTCGCCAGGGAACGCCTGGCCGCATTTGAAACTTCCGCCCTCCAAGCCCGCAAAAAATTCCACCTCGCTCACTCCGAATGGCTCGCCGCCGTGGGCGAGCTCGAAGCCAACCAACCATGAAAATCGCCATCCCATTTCTTCTTGCTCTCGCTCTCCCGCTCTTCGCCGCGGAGGAGCGCGCCACGGCCGGCAGCGCCCAGACCGTCTTACTCAACGAGACCGGAGTGAAAAATCTCCGCATCGAAACCGTCATGGTGGAGGAGGCGGATTTTGAGGAATCCGTCTTCGCTCTCGGACGCATTGCCGTTTATCCCGGCCGCCGCGCCGCTATCAGCAGCCGTATTCCCGGTCGCGCTCTGGAGGTTTTTGTCAAACACGACCACTCGATTCAAAAAGGCGAGGTCGCCCTGATCGTTGAGAGCCGCCAGCCCGGCAACCCGCCACCACGCGTGGACGTTGTCGCGCCGATTTCCGGGCTGGTCAGCGCCACTCACATCATTCCGGGGGAGCCGATCGAACCGGAGAAGATGCTGGCCGAAATTCTCGATCTCTCCGAAGTTTATGCGCTCGCCCGTGTGCCGGAATATCTGGCCGGCCAGCTCAAACCGGGGCTCAAGGCGCGTATCACGGTGCCCGCGGCCGGGAATCAGATCTTCGAAACCGATCTCGAACACCTTGGTGCCACCGTCGATGCCGTCAGCGGCACGGTCGAAGCCGCCTTCCACGTCGATAATCCCGACCTCATCCTGCGGCCCGGCATGCGCGCGGAATTTTCCATTGTCCTCAAAAAGCGCGCCGGAGTGATGAGCATCCCTCGCTCCGCGCTGCAGGGTGATGCGGCCAACCGTTTCGTCTATGTGAAGGACTTTGACCTGCCGAATGCCTTCGTGAGAAGCCCTGTCGTCGTCGGGGAGATCAACGACCGCACCGTCGAAATCATCAGCGGCCTGCTCCCCGCCGATGAAGTCGTCACCCGCGGGGCCTATTCGCTCGCCTTCGCCGGGGGGGAAAGCATTTCCCTCAAAGAAGCCCTCGACGCCGCCCATGGCCACGAACATGCGGAAGATGGATCGGAGCTTTCCGATGCCAAAAGAACGGACACTCCGGCAACCGCGAGGCAGCCCGGTCACAGCCCCTTCTGGATGATCACCAGCCTGATCCTGTTCGTCGCATGGCTCGTCACAATCTTCCGCAAGAAGGGCGCCCCGCATGCTTAATCGCCTCATTCAATGGTCGCTGGCCAACCGACCTCTCGTCGTCGGGCTGGCCTTCATCCTTCTCGCCCTCGGCGTTACTACGGCCCTGCGGCTTCCGGTCGAAGTCTTGCCCGACCTGACCAAGCCTACCGTTGTCATCCTTACCGAGGCTCCCGGCCTCGCCCCGGAGGAGGTCGAAGTCCGCGTCACCCAACCACTCGAGAGCGCCCTCATGGGCGTAGCCGGCCTCACCCGCCTGCGTTCGAACTCCGATGTCTCCCTCTCCCTCGTCTATGCCGAATTCGACTGGGGCACCGACATTTACAGGAACCGCCTCCTCGTGCAGGAGCGATTACAGACCGCCCGCGAGCAACTGCCCGAAGGCGTTCAGCCTTTCCTCACCCCAGTCGCCTCGCTCATGGGTGAGATCCTCCTCGTCGGCCTGCGCTCCACCATCAAGGAAGGTCAACTCGGCTACATTCCGCCCAGCGAAGTTCGCTCCATCGCCGACTGGACCATCAAGCGCCGCCTCCAAAGCATCCCCGGCATTGCCGAGGTCCTCAACATGGGCGGCGGCATCAAGCAAATCGAAATCCAGCCCGACCCCTACCGCATGCAGGCCCACGGCGTGAGCTTCGACGAACTTTCCGCCGCCGCCGCTGCCGCCGCCAGCACCACCACTGGCGGCTTTCTCGACACCGGCTCCACCGAGATCATGATCCGCAATCTCGCCATGACAACTGATCTTGCCGCCCTCGGGCGCACCGTGATCAAAATGGTCGGCGACCGCTCCATCCTCCTCACCGACGTGGCCAACGTGGCCTGGGGGATCGAACCAATGCGCGGCGATGCCACCGTCAGCCAGGCCCCGGAAAAAACGCCGACCTACGGCGTCATTATGTCCGTGACCAAATCCCCCGGCTTCGACACCCGCTCGCTCACCCGGCAGATCAAGGAAGCCCTCGAGGAACTCGCACCCAGCCTGCCCAAGGGCGTCGAAACCGTCGTGCTCTTTCAGCAAAAGGATTTCATCGACAACGCCATAGGAAATCTCAAGAGCGCCATCATCGAGGCGGCCGTCATGGTCACCGTCGTTCTCTTCATCTTCTTGCTCAATTTCCGCACCACGTTCATCACCCTCATGGCCATGCCCATGAGCTTCGCCATCACTCTGCTAAGCTTTCAATGGCTCGGCGTCTCGGTGAATTCCATGACTCTCGGCGGTCTCGCTGTCGCCATTGGCATGGTTGTGGACGATGCCATTGTGGATGTGGAGAACGTTTTCCGCCGTCTGCGGGAGAACGCCTCCCGTCTGGTTCCCCTGCCGCGACTCGCCGTCATCGCCAAGGCCTCCGGCGAAGTCCGCAGTTCCATCCTCTACGCCACCGTGCTGATCGTGCTCGTCTTCATCCCGCTCCTCGGGCTCACAGGTATCGAAGGCAAGCTTTTCACCCCCATCGCCATCGCGACGATCATCAGCATGATCGCTTCCTTTTTCGTCTCCCTCACGCTCATCCCCGTCCTTTGCTCCTTCCTGCTCAACCCCAAGCCCGGGCACGAACACCCCGACAACTGGCTCGTGCGCACGATGAAGCACCTGCTCCGCCACACCGCCTTGCGACTCGCCTTTGACCTGCCCTATCCCGTGCTGGCCGTCGTCTTCGTCGGCGTGCTGGCCGCCTTCTCCCTCTATGCCAGCATGGGCAAGGATTTCCTGCCCACGTTCAGGGAGGAAACCGCCCTCATCGCCGCCACCTCCGCTCCCGGCACCTCGCTCGAGCAAATGAACCAGACCTCAGACGCGATCGAGGAACAGATCCTCGCCGTGCCCGAGGTTGCCAAAGTCGGCCGCCGCCTCGGCCGCGCCGAACGCGGCGACCATGTCGTGCCCGTCTCCACCGCCGAATTCGACGTGGACTTCCGTCAGGGCGAGGAGGCCAAGGGCCGTTCCCGCGCCGAAGTCCTCGCCGATCTCAAAGCCCGTATCCAGTCCATCCCCGGCGTCTTCGCCGTTGTCAGCGGCCCGCTGGCTGACCGAATTGGTCACCTGCTGAGCGGCGTATCCGCCCCCGTCGCCATCAAGGTCTTTGGTCCCGACCTTGACACCCTTCGCCGCATCGGTGCCGAAATCCAAGGCATTGCCAAGACCATCCCTGGCCTCGCCGATGCCAAACTCGACCAGCAATCCTCCATCTCCCAACTCCGCATCGAAGCAGACCGCGACCGCGCCGCCGCCTACGGCTTCACCCCTGGTAGTCTCAACGAGAAGCTCAGCACCCTCGTCGGCGGAAAATCTGTGGCTGAACTCCGCGAGGGCCAGCGCTCCATCGCCCTCGTCCTGCGCCTGCCCGTGGCCTGGCGCGACTCCCCCGAAAAAATCGCCCAACTGCCCATCGAAACCGACGGCGGGCGATTCCTCCCCCTTCACGCTATCGCCGAGGTGCGCGAAGCCAAAGGCCCCAACGTCATTTTCCGCGAAAACGGCCAGCGCCGCTTCACCATCGCCATCAAACCCACCGTCCGCGACGTGGGGGCCCGCGTTGCCGAACTCGAAGCAATGGTGGGCGAACAGGTGAAACTCTCCGAGGGCTACTTCGTGACTTACGAAGGGGAGTTCCGCGCCCAACAGGAAGCCACCCAGCGCATCCTCATCCTCAGCGCCGCCGTTTTCCTCATCATCGTCTTCCTGCTCTACGGCTACTTCCAGAGTCTTTCGCTCGCCTTGCAAGTGCTGCTTAACATCCCCCTAGCTCTTGTCGGCGGACTCGTCCTCACCTGGCTGCTGATTGACAACATCAGCATCGCGACCCTCGTTGGTTTCATCGCCGTCGGCGGCATCGCCGCACGCAATGGCATTATGATGCTCTCCCACTACCTTCACCTCATGAAGCAGGAGGGCGAAGGGTTTACCCGCCAGATGGTGGAGCGCGGCACCTTGGAGCGCATGGTTCCCGTGCTCATGACCGCCCTCGCCGCCGGCATCGCCTTGATTCCGTTTGTCCTCGCGGGCGACCAACCCGGCAAGGAGATCCTTCACCCCGTCGCCGTCGTCATCGTCGGCGGACTCGTCTCATCCACCTTCCTCGACTTCCTCATCACCCCGCTGGTTTTCCATAGCTTTGGACGCAACGCCGCCATCCGCGCCCTCGCCCGCAACGCCGCTGCGGCGCAATGACTCACAGACCTGACAACCCAAACCAACCAACATGAAAACATCCATCCTCACCTACATGACCGCAATGGCCCTCGCCCTCCCAGCCCTGGCCGCCGATGACCACACCCACGAGCAAAAAGAAGCCGGTCCCAACGGCGGCCGCGTCTTGACGGTCATTCAACCTCACGCCGAGTTCTTCGTGACCGCCGACCGCAAGGTCCAGATCACCTTCCTCGGCGAAGACGGCAAAGCCATCGCACCCGCGGCGCAAACCGTCACGGTTACGGCCGGCGAGCGCTCTGCCCCGACCAAGTTGACTTTCATCAAATCCGGCGAAGCTCTCGTCTCCGAGCAACCCCTGCCCGAGGGCAACGACTTTCCGACTGTCGTGCAAATCAAGCACACTCCGGAAGCCAAGGCCGTGGTGGAGAAATTCAACCTGAATCTATCCCCCTGCCCGGGGTGCAGGCTCGCGGAATACGCCTGCATTTGTTCCCACAGCCATTGAATGGCTCTGTGCCTTCGGCGCGCGCGGCATACCGTAAATCCGTTGCACCAACCCGCCAACTGCGAAAGACTCCCGCGATCCCGATCCGTGCAAAACTCATCAAATCTTCAAAACTGAACACTCTGCCATGACCAAATCGTTCAGTCTTTTCCTCGCCCTGCGCTACCTCAAGCCGAAGCGGACTTTTGTCAGCCTGATCACGGTCATTTCGATCCTCGGGGTCACGCTGGGAATCATGGTGCTGATCCTCGTCATCTCGGTCATGACCGGCTTCGAGCAGGAATTGCGTCGCAAGGTGCTCGGATTTGATGCCCACCTGGTGGCCGGCGGGGAAAGCGTCATCGAAGATTGGGCTGACCAGGCGGACCGCATCCGCGGGGTCAAGGACGTGACCGGCGTAGCCCCCTTCGTCCAGGGGCCGGTGCTGGCTGAGTTCATGGGGCGTCGCATGGCACCGAAGATTCGCGCGATTGATCCCGAGGCGGAGAAAACCGTCACCACGCTGCAGGATTTCATCGTCGCCGGATCGCTGCAGCTCGAGGGCAATGACACCGTCATTGGCTCGGCCCTCGCCAACATCCTCGGCGTCGGCGTGGGCGACACGATCACAATTTATTCCCCGGGAAACCTCGAGGAGATTGTCGAGGAGATCAACCGGCTGGAGGAGAATCCCGCGGAGAAGACGGACGCGGCCAACCTCCGCGAGATGATCCTGCCGCTCGAACTCAAGGTCACCGGCATCTTCGAATCCGGACGCTATCTCTACGACTCGGAGTTCCTCCTCGTTCCCCTGCACATCGGCCAGGAGCTTTACGGCCTCGGCGCCGGGGTGCATGGCCTGACCATCAAGACGGTCCATCCCTACCAGGCCGCGGCGATCCGCGAGGCGATCTACCTGGTGGTCGATCCGAACCTTCCGGTCTCGACCTGGATGGACATGAACCGCGACCTGTTCGAGGCCATCCACATGGAGCGCAATGTCATGTTCTTCATCCTCCTCTTCATCGTCATTGTTGCGGCCTTCGGCATCATGAACACGCTCATCACCGTGACCGTGCAGAAGACGCGCGAGATCGGCATTCTCAAGGCTCTGGGCGCACGCACCGGACAGATCATCGGCGTCTTCGTCGGCCAGGGGATCGTCGTCGGCATCTTCGGCACGCTCCTCGGCCTGAGCTTGGGCATCTGGCTCGTGCAATACCGCAATCAGGTCAGCCACGCACTCTCTCTCGTCACGGGCATCGAGATTTTCCCCAAGTCGATCTACCAGTTTTCCGAGATTCCGGCCGAGATCGTGCCCTCCGACATCGCCATCATCTGTGCCAGCGCCTTTGTCATCTGCACGGTCGCCGCGATCATTCCCGCATGGTTCGCCGCCCGCATGGACCCGGTCAAGGCGCTCCGCTACGAGTAGGAGTTCACTCGACTCCCGTGCGGCCCTCCTGCTGCAGCCGGTCGAAAATCCCCTGGCTTTCCTGTTCGAGTGTTTCTGCGGGAGGACCCGCCGGGGCCGTTTCGGCCGGAACGATCTCCTTCTCCACCGGCCCGGCCTTCCCGCCCCAGATTCCGGCCCGCAGCCGCCTGGCCGTCTGCTCCGCCCGGTCAAGTTGGGTCAGGTAGGACGGCGGCAGGCCTTCGCGCAGGCCGTAGCTGCGCGCCAAGCCGGCCTCGATCAACCGCGCGCCCAAATCGGATCCGTCCGAAAGCGTGATGCGGGCAAAGTAGCGGGGCTGGCGACTGTTGCCCTTCGCATCGACCCACCGGGTCTCGACCGTAAACGGCTGCGCCAGCAACTGAAACGTGAGACGTTCGGCCTGCGCCGCGGCAGCGAGGAGATCGGCTTTTTTGGCGCCGAAATATTTGCACTGTTCCCTGACCCGCTCCGGGAATTCATCGCTCGTCTCCGGCGTATCAACGGCATAAAGACGGAAAATTTTGTCCCGCCCTCCGCTGCGGACATGGAACGAATCACCATCGTGGTATCCGGCGGTGGCCAGCCGGCACGCGGTCAAGGTTTCCCACCCCGCAGCGGGTGCGGAGACAAGGGTGAGGAGAAGAATGGCTGGGGGAAGCCAACGCATGGGATTTCCATAGCAGGCAAGACCCGCCGAAGCGAGGACCTGAGGTTCCTCAGCGCAGGAGGAAAAAACCCGCGGCTCCGCCGGCGAGGATGGCCAGCGTCGGATTGAGTTTCGTCCAGGTCAGGACCGCGACAACCGCGGCGCCGATCGCGAGGGTGATGGCGTTGAACTCCCATCCGCGTTCGAGGTTGAAGCTCGATGTTTTCCCCACGGCATAGACACCGGCGAGCATCAGGCCGATCACGATCGGAGCCATGCCCCGTTGCACGGCGTCCCGCCAAGGCGACCCGCGGGCGGAATCCCAGGCGCTGCTGACCACGTAGCAGAGAAGCGAGGAGGGAAAAAAGAAAGCGAACAGCACCGCCGCCGCGCCAACCCAGCCGGAGACCTCGTAGCCAATGAGGATAACGCAGGTCATGTTCGGCCCGGGAGCCAACTGACCGAGGCTGTAAATCTCGGCGAATTGCGTGTCGGTCACCCAGTGGTGGATGTCCGCCGTGTCGTGCTTCATCTGAGGCAGAACCGCCGTGCCGCCACCGACGGCCAGTAACGAGAGGAGGGCGAAGACGTTGACCAGCCCGACGATCTTGGTCATTCCGCCTCCTTCCCCGCGTCAGCGGAAGGACGATTGAGCCAGATGGCCAGCGGGGCCACACAGGCCAGCGTGACGACGAGCGAGACGTGGAGGACTCCGACGAGGAAAAAAACCACGACAACAAAGGCGAGGTCGCGCGGCTTGATCAACTGCCTCCAGCCGATTTTCAGCGTGACCTGCAGAAGCAGTCCCACCGCAGCAGCCGCCACTCCGGCCAAGATGATTGCGACATCCGGGTTGTGGCGGAAGCGGACGTAGGCAAAGCCGAGAACCATGACGATGGCGGCCCCAGGCAGCACCATGCCGAGGACCGCAGCCACGGCTCCGAGCGGCCCTCGCAGCTTGCGGCCGACAATCACACTCATGTTGGTCGAGTTGAGCCCCGGCAACGTCTGGCTGATCTCCAACGCGGCCATGAACTCTTCCTCGTCGAGCCAGCGGCGCCGCTCGACCAGCGCATGGCGCAGGTAAGCCACGATGCCGCCGCCGAAGCTGGTCACGCCGATGAGCGCGAAAGCGCCGAAAAGCTGCGCCAGCGAGACGCGCGGGACCGGTTCACTCATGGCCCACCACTGTCTTCGCCCCCAAGCCGTAAACCAGCGCGGTCTTGGTCGTCCCCAGCATAACCCAGTCCGACGCGACCAACTGCAGGTTGCGATGGAAGGCCGAGGCTTTTTCCAGCGTCATGGCATGAACCTCGTCGGACTTGCGGAACTTGCACTGGAAGGCGAATTCGCCGCAGACGGGCTGCTCGAGTTTGCGACTGCGCCAGACCGAAATGCTCGTCTTGCCGGTGTAATGGTGACCGAAGTGCATGAGCCCCACGTTGACCTGCACCTCCTCGACCGCCATGTCATTGACCAACTCGATGGGCGCATCGCCCTCCTCCTCGATCGGCCGGAAGGCCGGAAACGCGCGGGTGATGTTGCTCAGGGCCAGGTTCATGGATTCGCGGGGCAGGGCCAGGACCGCGTTGTGCGAAAAAATGGAACGAATCTCCCCGAGTTTGTCCGGCTGCGGCAGCAGCTCCTCCTTGAATTTGATCCGCGTGTCCCCCGCGAGGGTCGGCCGGATGTCGACGCGTGCCGCTTCGTCGAAATCAGAATGACGAAATTTCACCGTCAGCTCCGGCGTCCCTGACGGCCAGCCGTCGTGGTAGGGCGTGCGCAAGCGCACGATGAAATGATGGCGATAAAGATCGAAACCCGGCGTGTCGAAGAAGAGGACCTCGCGGACGTTGTTGGCAAAGGCGTCGTCCGCCTCCTCGATCCCCACGTCGAACTGTTCGGCCACGCGTTTGACCACATGCCAGAAATCCTTGAAGGCCTTCGGTGTGGTGAAGGGTTCGGGCCGCAGGATGATCTTGTATTCACGGTAATGCAGATCGTCGTGAGGTCCGTTCGAGGGGTCGTCGGCAAAGTCGGGCATGGAGAAAAAACTAGGACGATTCGCCGGCGCTGGCCAGCGCAAGACTTGGCGCGACGGGCTGTCCAAGCACAGAATCCCGCGTGGATTCCAACGCAGCGGAGGATTGGGAAAAATTGCGCAAGTGGGCAATGCCGTTCGGCAAGTTCAAGGGACGGCAACTTTATGACCTTCCCGCGGAATACCTCTGCTGGTTCGAGCAGAAGGGTTGGCCCGAGGGAGACCTCGGCCGTCTCCTGCAAATCGTTCTCGAAGCCAAGCGCCAGGGTGCCGACCACGCCTTCGACCCGCTGCGAAAATGACTGCCGCACGAGGCGCGGCAGAGTTTTCAGTCTTCAGTTTACAGTTTTCAGCGGACCGCCGGCAGCATTTACTATATGCGTCCTAAACTCACCATCTACTGAAAACTGAAAAATTCCCCATGAAAGTAACCAAAGACCACGTTGTTTTGTTCGATTATGAGGTCCGCAACAGCCGGGCCGAGACACTTGATGATTCCAAGGAAACCGGCCCGATGGCTTATGTCCACGGCTACGCCAGCATCGTCCCGGGCCTGGAAAAAGCCCTCGAAGGCAAGCAGGCTGGCGACGAACTCAACGTCGTCGTCCCGCCGGTCGAGGCCTACGGACTGCGTGACAAGAAGAGGTTGGCTGAGGTGCCCCGCTCGGTCTTTCCTCCCGGGGCGGAGATTGCCCCCGGCATGCGCTTCCGTGCGCAGCGGGAGGACGGCACGGACAATGTCGTCGTCATCGCAGTTTCCCCGGAAACGGTCACGGTGGATGCCAACCATCCCCTGGCCGGCGAAACCCTGACTTTCGATGTCACCGTGCGCGAGGTGCGCCCGGCCACGGCGGAGGAAATCGCCCATGGCCATGTCCACCACGCGTCCGCGGAGGACGATTGCTGCGGGCAGGGCGGCTGCGGCTGCCATTGAAATGCGGCCAGCCTCGGGAGCCCGGACGCCGTCGGTCGCCGCGGAGGTTCTGGGCATCTACCGCGAGCTGGCGGAGCGCCCGATCGAGCGGCAATGCGTGCTACGCACCGAATGCTGCCACTTCAAGCTGACGGGCAAAACACCCTATCTGACCCGCGGTGAGGCCCTCGTGGCGGCCCGCGCCCTCCGGGCGAGCGGACGAAAAGCCCTGCCAAAGCGCGACGACGGGGCCTGCCCACTGCTTGATCCGACGACCTCGCGCTGCCTCATCTACGAGGAACGCCCCTTCGGCTGCCGCACCCATTTCTGCGCCGCTGCAGGCGGACCATATGCTCGGCGCGAGGTCATCGACCTCATCCGCCGCCTCGAGCAAATCGACGAGCAACTCGGTGGCGACGGCGCTCGCGCCCTGCCCGCCGCCATTGCGTCCGCCTTGTAGCGGCGCTACACCCCGACCCGCACCGCCCTCGTCTTGTCCAGACGCAAAATCCCTCCCGCGGATAAGTCCAGCATCGCCTTGGGATCAGTCACTTTCTTTCCCCGCCACTGTAGGCTGCCCTGCTGGGCGAGGCGGCGCACGTCGCCGCGGGATTTCTCCTGCCCGAAGCACTGGCCGTAGGCGGCGACGCCCGCGGTGATGACGTCGAGCTGAGGGGCGTCGGGCACGAACGACGGAAGTTCGGCGTTGTCGAGATCTCGCCCGCTGAAACGCTTCTCGAATTCCTCCAGCGCCCGGGTTGCCTCCGCCGCGCTGTGGAAGCGCGCCACGACCGACCGGGCCAATTGCTTTTTCGCCGCCATGGGATGTTCGGCCGAAGGCAGTTCATGCCCGAGCAACAGCAGGTAGTAGCGGGCCATCAGGTCGTCCGACACGCTCATGATTTTCCCGAACATCTCGCCGGCCGGCTCGTTGACCCCGATCGAGTTGCCCAGGCTCTTGCTCATTTTCTGCACACCATCGAGGCCCTCGAGGATGGGCAGCATCATGGCGACCTGCGCCTCCTGACCCTCCTCTTTCTGCAGGTCGCGTCCGACCATGATGTTGAAAAGTTGGTCGGTGCCGCCGAGTTCGACGTCGGCCCGGATCATGACCGAATCCCATCCTTGCATGATGGGGTATTGGACCTCGTGGGCGCGGATCGGATGCGATTTCTCCATGCGTTCGCGAAAGTCCTCGCGCTGCAACATCTGCTGCAGAGTCACCCGGCTGTTCAGGCGGATCACGTCGGTGAAGGTCATCTTGGCGAACCATCCGCCGTTGAAGACCACCTGCGTGCGCTCCGGGGCGAGAACCTTGAAGGCCTGCTCTTGATAGGTCCGGGCGTTGGCCATGACTTCGTCGTGGGTCAGCTGCGGACGTGTGGCCGAGCGCCCGCTAGGATCGCCGATCATGGCGGTGAAATCTCCAATGATGAGAATAGCCTCGTGGCCCAGATCCTGGAATTGGCGCAACTTCTGCAGGCCGACGGTGTGGCCGAGGTGGATATCCGGCGCGGTCGGATCGACCCCGAGTTTCACGCGGAGAGGGCGGCCGGCGGACAGTTTCTTCTGCAGTTCGGCACGGCTGATCACCTCGGCGCAGCCACGGGTGAGGAACTCGATCGATTCGGCGGGACTCATGGGCTCAACGGGGACGGTTGAGCAGATCGCGCACTTCGTCGATCGATAGCGGCTGGCCCTGCGGGTAGGCGACGTCAAGTTGCGCCTGAGACTTTCCCTTGCCAAGGAAGGGCCTGGTCGCGTCGGCCTCGGTGCGAACGGGCAGCACCGCCGTCCGCCCGTCCTCCCTCGCCGCCTGCGACTCGACCGCCTTGGTGTCGTAGACTTTGTCGGCCAGAACGTAGCGATGCAAATCGCGGGCCGCCTCGGTAGCGAAGACCTTTTTGCCGAACCACGGATTGCGGATTCCGAGGAACTCCCGGGTGGCAAATCCCTTCGTCTGGGCCGACTTGACGCCGTTAAATTCGCGCACTCCCTCGTATTTAGCCCCCTCGTAGGGGCGGGTGTCGAAGGACTTGCTGCCCATGGCGTTGACCTTGGACGGGTCGGGGTTGAGCAAGCGGTCGATCATGCGCTGCTCCTGCTGCTGCGCCACGGCAACCGAGGCGAAGAGCATTGCCAGCAAAAGAAGGCGGCTTAGCATTCCCTCTGCATAACCGAGCCCAGCCCGGGCTGCAACCTTCCCGCCGCGAGATATGAGCACCCCAGCCTCCCCGGTTCCGCGTGTGGCCGCCGTGATCGCCACCTACCGGCGGCCCGAGGAACTCGCTCGCCTGCTCGGGAATCTCGCCCGCAGCCAAGTCCGTCCAACCGGCGGCGTTTTCGTGGCCGACAACGCCGCGGCCGAAGAAACCCGCAAGGTCTGCCGAGCCTCGTCGTCCGAGGTCCACTGGTTGCCCCGCACGGAAAACATCGGACCGGGCGCAGCTTGGAACCACGGGATTCGCGAGGCCCTCCGCGACCCGGCGGTCAGCCATGTGCTGGTCCTGGACGATGATGCCGTGCTTAAGGCCGACGCCCTCGGCACATTGCTGGCGGCAATCGACGGTCAAGGTGCCGCCGCGCCGCTCCTTTTCGACCGGGAGGATCATCTGTGGGGATTTCCCGAACCCGCCGAGCAGGCGCTTCGGCCGGTCATACGGCGGCTGCAGACCGAGGCTGATTGCCGTCTGGGTCTCGGCCTCACTCCGCACCACTTCTGCTGGGCCACGGGAGCATGCATGCTGTATGTCCGAGCGGCTTTTGAGCGCTGCGGCTTCTTCCGCGAGGATTTCTGGATGCTCGGAGAGGATCTTGATTTCTCCATGCGGGTGGCCACGAGTCTGGGCGGCGTCTTCACCGCACAGGTTGCCGTGCGGCACCTGCCGCCCGAGCCCTCCCATGCGGCCGACGCCAGAACCGGCCACCGCCTCAAGTTTCTCGCCCTCTTGCAGAATCTTTCCTATCTCGCCTTCCATGCCCCGCATTGTGCCCACCTGCGCGGCTACCTTGCGGGCAACTTCAAGCGCTACCTGCGGACCGAAGGAATGACCCCCGGCAACCTGGCCGAGGCGTGGAGCGCCTTCGCGCTCGGGGCCCTCCGCAAACAGCCCGCCGGAGCCGCCGGTGGTGCCCGCCTGCGCGAGCGTGTGAGCCAGCGCATGGCCCAAGACCGACCCGAGTGAACCCCGCCACCACCGCCCGCCGCGTGGTCGCCCAAACGCTGCGAAATCTGCCGTCCGAGTTGCGTTCAGCCGCCCGCGAGGTGCCCGTCTGCCTGGAAGATTGGCCCGATGAAGCTCTCGTGGCCGATGGGCTACCGGACGACATTCTCGGCTTGTTTGTCGGGCAGCCAAGACATGAGCACGATAATGACCCGGGTCCACCGCCGCAGATTCTGCTCTACCTCGAGAACATTCTCGACGAGTGCGAAGATGCGGGAACGACCTTCGAGGAGGAGGTTCGGCGCACCTACCTGCACGAGTTGGGCCACTACCTCGGACTGGACGAGGACGCCTTGACCGAGCGAGACCTCGACTAAGCCCCCGCACCAAATGTCCGGTCGGGTAAAGGGTTGGGCTGCTGCATCCGGCAACGGCTCCTTGCTTTGGGCGGCAGGCGAGGTCACAATTTGCATTCCCCCATGCACCGCCTGAACCGTCTGATCCTTCTCGCGTGGGCCACCCCGATCCTCGCGGTGCAGGCCCAGAGCGACGCTCCGCCGCTCAACGCCCCGCAGGTCTTGCAGGAGTTGGCCGCTGCGGAAAAAAAACAGTTGGAAGCTGCGGCCAACGACCGAAACCAGCGCGCCGCCGTGCTAAAGGAAGGGGCAGCAGGCGGACCGGCCGCTTCTCGGCTTTATGAGGAAGCGATCAAGAACACCCGCTTCCCCGGCGAGGGCGCCAACGCCAAAGCGCTGCAAGACTGGAACAAGAAGAACGGCGACCTTTTGCGCTCACCCGAGATGCAAAAATGCGTGCAGCTTCATCTGCGCTACCTGCTACTCGGCTTGCAGCGGTCCGATGAGCGCGTCGATCCGGCCACCCTCGCCGCGCCCTCCCTGGCCTACGCCCGTGATCTCGCGGCACTGCTGGCCGACGACCAATTCGAGGCCCTGCCCAAGGAGGCCAAGGAACTGCTGAGGAAACCCGCGGCGGAGGGGGTCTTTGCCGCTTGGCTCAACCTCGGCGAGCAACTGCCAAAGGCCGGCGACTGGGAACCATCCGCCGGGGACCTCGGCGGGATCCTGGAGAAAAACGTCCGCACCCATTGGCGCAAGACCAAGGCTCCCGAACTCATCGCCACCTGGGATCTCCAACTGGCCCGGCACGACGAAGCGGTGGCCGCCCCGG
This sequence comes from Chthoniobacterales bacterium, assembly GCA_041736875.1. Lineage (GTDB taxonomy): Bacteria > Verrucomicrobiota > Verrucomicrobiia > Chthoniobacterales > JACTMZ01 > JACTMZ01. The sequence continues at coordinate 30,311 of JBGSSV010000040.1, forward strand.
GCAGATCGGCGGCGGAGATCGAGAAACTCAAGACCATCGAGGGGCCGCGGCTGATTTTTGCGCGAGCCGGGGACCAGGCGTTGCTCGGCCAGCAGAACACCGCCCAACGCGAGACCCTGCAGCTCGTGCGGGACTATCCGCTTCACCCCGATTGGGCCCGCTGGGTGGCGCGTCTGCGCGAATCGCTGGGCGCCGACAGCGCCGCTCCACCACCGGCCGAAGCCCCCGCCCCCTAAAGCCGCGCATCATCCTCTCCCATGGGTCGATTCTCGCACCGTTCCAAAAGGCTGGACCGCCAGCGCGAAAGCCACACCTGCCAGACCATCATGCCGGTGGCCTGGATCATTGGCTTGGCTGGCCTGATCGGAGTGGCCGCCCTCGGCTTGGACCACCAAATTCACGGGCGATGGGAACATGAGATGTTTCTTGTCTGCTTGGGTGCCATCGCGGTGCCCGTGCTCCTCCTGCTCTTCCGGGCGGCCCGCGGCCACTTCAACGCCAGCCTGCGGGATCCGTAGAGGAAGAAGACACTCCTGCCCGGCGCAGACCATTTTTTGAGCCGGCTGTCACCCGACCAAGCCCGGCACGCTCGCCCGCGGCGACGTCAGCGAGGCCTCGGGGCGGGGATAATACGGACGGTTCCCTGACTCCGGTTCGTCGTGCTTCCACCTTGACGGGAAATGTAGCCGCTCCCGAACTGGCTCGTCGTGGTCGTGGTCCCGGAACTGCTGCGGCTGATTGTGCCATTCCCAAAGCGCGTGGTCGTGGTCGTCACTCCGTCCGAGGTCCGGCTGATCGTGCTGCTTCCCGACCTTGTTGTTGTCACCGTCTGGCCGCTTGAGCTTCGTGTGATCGCCCCGTTGCCGAACTTGGTCGTGGTGGAAGACTGTCCGTCCGACCCGCGAGTGACCCAGCCATTGCCGAACTTGGTCGTCGTGTAAGTCTGGCCATCCGACGTGCGGGTGATGTAACCGCTCCCGAATTTTGTCGTGGTCGCGTTGCCTTGAACGTTCGGAATGATGACCGGGGGGACCGGGCGGTCTTGCGCCTGCAGGCTGACTGTCGCCGCGAAGAGTGCGATGAAAACCGCCTTCATTTTCTGCAAGATAGCTCCCACCTCCAGTCCGCGCAAGTCGTGGCCCCCGGCCGGACGGCGGGAAAACTTTCCTGCCTGAGACAGCGGATGTCCGACCCCCGGTGTTGGGATGGAGGCATGAAAAACATCGTCACCCACGCGGCAGCACCGGCCGCCCTCAACCCGGACCACAACATCTGGAACAACAACGGCACTTGGTGGTGCCATTACACCGTCCACCGCGAGGACCATACAGCCGAGCGCCTGCGCGTCTCGCTGCGCACCCGCGATCGTGCTGTCGCCCGCCAGCGCCGGGATCTGCTCATGGCCGCCGTGCCCGGCATCGTGGCACGGTTGCCCCGCGCCCCCGCGGGGTCGTCCGACCCGGTTTCGCCCTCCGAGGATCACGGACTCAACCTATGACACGGACGGGGATTGCGTCGTTGTCGGGGAGGGTGAAAATGACGGGATCATGACCTTGGCCGAATTTCGCACCCTGGCGGCGTCCTCACCCCGGCCCGTGGTTCTTCTTGAGGGGCGCCGGGCCATCCCACCGGACGACGCACGCAGGGTGCAAGGCTTCGCCGCGCGGCTGGCCCGCGAGTTTCCCCATCTGGTTTTCCGCTCCGGCAACGCCGAGGGGAGCGACGAGGCATTTTCTGCCGGCGTGGCCGGGGTGGATCCCTCGCGTCTGCAAGTCGTGGCGCCCTATGCAACCCACCGCAAAAAGGTCCGCTACGACGATGCAGCCTACGATTCCCCGGAGTCGCTTTCGAAAGTCCAAGAGGATGCCGTGGTGGCCTCGACCATCGCCGCGACCCCGCGCAACAAAGACCTCATTGCCCGACGCAATACCCCCGGGCGCCTTGCGGCCAAAGCCGCCTACCTCATCCGGGATACCATGAAGGTCATGGGCCACGCGGAGAACTTCCCCCGGCCGGTCTGCGCGCTGTTCTACGTGGACCCAGCCGACCCCGAGGCCGGCGGCACCGGTCACACCATTCGGGTCTGCCGACAGGAGGCTGTGCCTTTTGCGTTCCAAGAGACGTGGGCCGCGTGGTTCAACCAAGAGGAGTGATCATTCCATGACGGCCTTTTTCCCCGGCCAGCGGGTCGTCTGCATCGACGGCGATTTCCATCCCACCGTCTGGGAGTGGGTCAACGAGGTTCCGCTGGAAGGAAGCATTTATACGATCCGGCGGGACATGGCCAACAACCGCCACGCGGTGACCGGAAAGATCGGCCCCGGGCTGAGCTTGGTCGAGATTCCCGGCCGAATCGGCCACAACCGCGAGGTCTTCTGGGTCATGGAACGTTTTCGCCCCCTCGATTTGGAGGATTTTTCCCGCGCTACGAAAGGCGCAAAGTTGCACACAGACAAGCCGCGGATCCCGGTCCGTCTGCCGCGGCGGAGGCAGCCTTCGGCCGCCCCAGCCTGAACCTACCAGACCGGCCCACCGAGCAGTGCTTCTTTGAGCGGCTGCCTCCACGCCCCCGCATCCCGGTCATACACGCCGAAGCCTGCACCGAACTCCCAGTAGGCCCGACTGAACCCCAGACGCCGGGCCTCGGCCTCGACAAAGCTGGTCCAGCGCAGCCGCGATTCCATGTCCGCTTTTGAGTAAGCGCCAAACTCACCGAGAAAAATCGGCCGGCCGTTCTCCTTCCCCCACCGCGCTGCACTCTCGAAGGACGCACGAACCGCCTCCTTCTCCTCGTCACTCCCCGTCCATGGACGTCCCAGCCAGGCGTTGGAGCCCTCGGCCCATTCGGCACCCTGATGGGTAAACTCGAAGGGCTCGTAGTAATGCACCGTGGCGATGAGATTGCGGTCGGACTCGGGAAGTTTCAGATGTTCCAGCGCACGGATGTTGTTCCACGAGACGGGACCGACGATCACCGGCCTTGTGGGGTTTGATTTTCGCACCGCGGCAAGCAACTGCGGAATCGCAGCGTTCCACGCCGCAGCGTCGAACTTGTCATGTGGTTCGTTGTAGAGTTCGAAGTAAACCGAGTCCGGACGGTCGCGGTAGCGTTCGGCGATCTGCGTCCAGAGCGCGGTCATCCGGTCAAGGTGACCGGCCGGATCCTTGTCCAGTTCGTTGTAGTGATGGACGTTGACCACGATGTTGAGCCCGTTGGCCGTGGCCTGGTCGATGGCCCAATCCACGCGGGCGGCGAACGCCGGATCGATGGTGTAGGGTGCTTCGGTCTGCGCATGGGCGGACCATCTCACCGGCAGACGCACGGTATCGAAGCCCGCTTCCTTGATCAGCCGGAAATACTCCGGCTGCAAAGTCATCCCCCACTCACCCTCCTTCGGCGCCTCGAGGGCGTTGCCTAAATTGACCCCGCGGCCGAGGCAGGTATTGGCTGCATCCACGGCCGAGGCGGTCGAGCCTGAAGCGGGCATGATTGCGAGTATGGACCCCAGCACCACCCAGAGCAGCAATCTCATGGCGCGATCCTGCGCCAGCCGGACCGACCTTGGCAACCCTGCGGCCTGCACCAGCCGTGGGAGGGCCGGCAATGCGTCTGGACTTGGCGGCGGCGGGAATGCTCAGCTAGGACCGGATTCCGACCGAAGCAATCCAAGCAGGCGCACCTGGCCGCGAAACCTCGATGAAAAAACCCCAGTCGCTGAAGCTCCTCATCGCCAAACGAATGGCCTTGGTGTCCGTAGTCATCGCCCTGGTGCTATCCCTGCTCGCCGTCTACCTCGAATTTCGACGCGTCCAAAATGTGGCCACGGACCGCGCGCTGGTCAGCACAGGCATCTTGCAGAAACTCTTGTTGCAGCCCCGCCCCCCCGGAACGGCCACGTCACCGGACCTGCAACAAATACTCAAGGTCGTCAGCTGCGAAGATGAGGACGAGGGCTCCGATTTAATCACCGGCCACTTCGTCCTGCTGCGCCTATTTGATCCCAGCGGCAAGATGGTGGCGGAGACGTCCGACACCGACTATCGCTGGATTGGCGAGCTGAAACAGAGTGCTTCGTTCGTCGCGGATCACGAGGACGAATTGCCCGATGCCGCATTGACTTGGTTAGGATGGATCCCCTACCTGCAGGTCAACCATCCCCTCAGGGATGCCGGCGGAGCCATCGCCTACGATGTGCAGGGCTTCTACGATATCATCGGGCCAGAGGAGAACGCCCTGGGCGGCAACCTGGCGAGGGCCTTCACTACGGCCTTCCTCACCGTGCTGATCGCCTCGCTGCTGCTCTATCCGATCATGCTTCGACTGCTGGGCCGAGTCACCCGGCTTTACCGCCGCATGTTGGAGGCGAATCTTGAGGCGCTTCAGGTGCTGGGCAGCACGATAGCCAAGCGGGACAGTGACACCGACGAGCACAACTTCCGCGTGACGGTGTATTCGGTCCGCCTGGCCGAAGCGCTCAAGCTCGATGACCACCAGATTCGTTTGCTGATCAAGGGGGCATTTCTGCATGACGTGGGCAAGATCGGAATCAGGGACGCCATCTTGCTCAAGCCTGGAAAACTAGAACCGGCCGAGTTCGGGGAGATGAAGCTCCATGTGGCGCACGGCGTGGACATCATCTCTCGTTCGCACTGGATGAACGAAGCGAAGCCCGTGGTCGCGTGCCATCACGAGAAATTGGACGGCAGCGGATATCCGGCGGGACTGAAAGGCGACGAGATTCCGCTGCTGGCCAGGATTTTTGCGCTTGCCGACGTCTTCGACGCTCTCACCTCAGAGCGCCCCTACAAGAAGGCTTTTTCTTATGAAGAAGCAATCGCCACCCTCCGCTTCGGCAGTGGAACTCATTTCGACCAGCGCCTTCTCGAGGTCTTTCTGACCATCTCGCATCCACTGTTCGATCTTTTCGCCCACCGGGAGGACGGGGCAGCGCGCCGCGAGGTTGAGAAAATGATCGGGAGCTACTACGGAGCGGACATGGCGGTCTTGCTCGAGTAGCCCGACTGACGGGCGTTTCTTAACGGCCCCCGACCAATCAAGCGGCAGGTGATTCGCCGCGCTTGCGAGCGAGCGCGTCTCGCTTCAGCAACACCATCGTGATAAGCGTGAAAATCGCGATGAAGACCACCGGGACCACGGCGATCAGCCATCCGGCCTGGGTCACGGCAATGATCACGAACAAAGTCAGGCCAGCACCGCCGGCAATCGAAAGAACGAGGCCGGAAACGATGAGACCTTGGATCACGGATTTGATGTAGGGATCTTGCACGCCACACTGGTTAGCGGCGGGGCGGTCGGCTGGCAATCATTCCCTCGCTGCGGCCAACCTGCTGACGTCGGACGCCCCGAGTCAGAGGCGCGGGGCGGCACCGGCTTTCGCGCCCTTGATCCCCTTTGCGCCGACCCAACCGGCGCAGACGCCGGCGAATGTTGCGACAACCAGAGCCGAGAAGGAGAGCAGGGCGAAGGATATGGCCAGAAGATCTCTCATTGCCCAAGTTTAGACTCTCGCGTGACGGCAAGCGTTCAAAGTTTCACCCGCACGAAACCACTTTTGTCGCGCGCCCGCTCTCCACGCAGCCACTCCATTCGGACAGAATCTGCTCCACGGCTTCGGCCGCATCACGCTCATCCTCGCCGAAGGCCCCGATGTCGATGGGCGAACCGATGGCCGCGCAAAGGGCGACCACACTGAGGATATTGCGCGCATCGGCCACACGATTCCCGAGACGCAGGAGAACAACAGAACGGGTGTGCATGACAGCCTCGGCGAGACGCGTGGCCAGACGGACATTCAAACCGGAACGAGAGGAAACCACCGCAACAGCCTTTTCCATGGATCAACTGACCACACCAACCCTTTGCCTGTTCAATAATCGTCCCCAAAGGTGCGGCGATTCGTCCGTCGGAGTCGCGCAGGATGGAGGCGGCTCAGCGGATGAGCGGGGCGATGACGAGGGCGACAACGGAGATCAATTTGAGCAGAATATTGATCGAGGGGCCGGCGGTGTCCTTGAACGGATCACCCACCGTGTCGCCGACCACCGCGGCTTTGTGCGGATCGGAGCCCTTGAAGTATTTCTGGCCTTGGATCTCCACCCCGTCCTCGAACATTTTCTTCGCGTTGTCCCAGGCACCGCCCGAGTTGGCCTGAAAGATGGCGAGGAGCACGCCGGAAACAGTCACGCCGGCCAGCAGACCGCCGAGGGCCTCGGAACCACTGCCGGTGAACCATTTGAAGGCGAACCCGACCACGACCGGCGCGAGCACGGCGAGCAAACCTGGCAGGATCATCTGGCGGATGGCGGCCTTGGTTGAAATTTCCACGCAGAGGCTGTATTCGGCCTTGCCGTGGGCGTCCTCGAAGACGGCCTGGTCTTCCTTGCTCCAATTCTCGTGCTCGATGCCGTCGTTCTTGCGCATGACATCAAGTGCCGCGCGCAGTTCTTTGATATCGGCAAACTGGCGGCGCACCTCCTGAATCATGGCCATGGCGGCGTGCCCAACGGCACCCAAGGCCATGGAAGAAAAAAGGAACGGCAGCATGGCTCCGACGAAGAGCATGGCCATGACATTGGCCCGCGAGATGTCGATGGCTTGCAGGCCGGTGACCGACATGAAGGCGCTGAACAAGGCAAGGGCGGTCAGGGCAGCAGAGGCGATGGCGAAGCCCTTGCCGATGGCGGCGGTTGTGTTGCCCACGGCGTCGAGTTTGTCCGTGCGCCCCCGCACCTCCTTGGGCAGACGCGACATTTCGGCCACGCCGCCGGCGTTGTCCGCGATCGGACCGTAGGCATCGACGGCCAACTGAATCCCGGTATTGGCCAACATGCCGACCGCGGCAATGGCAATGCCGTAGAGGCCGGCCATTTGAAAGGCGACGATGATGGCCGCAGCGAGAATGAGGATCGGGACGGCCGTCGAGCGCATACCCACACCGAGACCGGCGATGATGTTGGTCGCTGTGCCGGTCAGGGATTGCCGCACGATGTCCTGCACCGGCGGCTTGCCAAAGCCGGTGTAATATTCGGTGACCAGACCGATGGCCACGCCGGCGACCAATCCCGCGATGGTCGCCCAGAAAACACCCGCCGCCGTGTAAGTCGCGCCTCCGATGGTCCACTGGGCGGGCAACAAGCCGGTGATGAGAAACCAACTGGCCACGAGCAAAAGACCCGCAGCGACAAATTGGCCGAGGTTGAGCGCCGCCTGCGGGTTGCCCCCCTCGCGCACGCGGACAAAGAAAGTTCCGATGATGGAGACAACAATCCCGGCCGCCGCGATGAGCATGGGCAGGATGACGGGCGTGAGCGTGCCGAACGGCGTGGCGGCAAACTCGGGCAACGCAACCAGCCCGACCGCGATGATCATCGTGCCGACAATGGCCCCGACGTAGGATTCAAAAAGATCCGCTCCCATGCCGGCCACATCGCCCACGTTGTCGCCCACATTGTCCGCGATGGTCGCGGGATTCAGCGGGTGATCCTCCGGAATCCCGGCTTCGACCTTGCCGACCAGATCGGCCCCCACATCCGCGGCCTTCGTGTAGATGCCCCCGCCGACCCGGGCGAAGAGGGCGATGGAGGAGGCACCGAAGGAAAACCCGGTCAGCACGGTGAGCAACTTCGACACCTCGGTCGGTGTCGTGCTCCCGAAAATCTGCGCGTAGACGAGGAACAGGCCGCTCAAGCCGAGCAGGCCGAGACCGACGACGCCCATGCCCATGACCGAGCCGCCGTTGAAGGCCACCCGTAGAGCCTCGTTGAGGCCGGTCCGTGCGGCATTGGTCGTGCGCACATTCGCCTTGGTCGCCACGCGCATGCCGATGAAGCCGGCCAGGGCGGAGCAAAATGCGCCACCAACGAAGGAGAGCGCAACAAGCGGGCTCGATTCGACTTCCGACGCGCCCTGCCAGGCGAGGAGGGCCGCGACGATCACGACAAAGATAGCCAGCACGCGATACTCGGCCTTGAGAAAAGCCATCGCGCCATCCGCGATGAAGCCGCCAATGCGTTCCATCAACTCCGTCCCCGCGGGCTGACGCGCAATCCAACGGGCGCGGATGAAAGTGAAGACGAGGGCGAGGACGCCGGCAGCCGGCAACAAGTAAACCAGGTTGTTCATAAGGGGGAGTAGCTGAAGGCGCAGCATAAGCCTCTCCGCCGCAGCCGGGCAAACTTCAAAAACTCAGGCGGCCGGAGGGCCGGACGAGTCCCACCCGGCCGTTCGGGCCGTGCGGAGAAGCGCCCGCCGCCGGTCGTAAGCTCCCCGGTCGAGCGCGATCAATTGGCCGACATTCGCCGCCACCAAGTCCAGTTCGACCACAAAGTAACGCAAGACCAGCAGACACGCCACGGCATCGAAGAGCGCATCGTGCCATCCCAGACCGGGGCAGGAGGTGTTGACCGCATCCTCCAGACCGAGCGCGGACACGACAGCGCCGAGGGCGTGGTCCGGCAGATCCGGCAGGACGGCACGGCTGAGCGCCAAGGTGTCCAGCCACGGGCCGAAACCGTGCAGGGGGAAGGCACGCAAGAAGCGCTTCTCCGTCCCGGCCCCGTGCGCCACCACCACGGCTCCAGCCAACCGGGACTTGAACTCCGGCCAGAGGGCAGCCATGGGCGGGGCAGTGGCGACATCTTCATCGGCGATGTGATGAACCGCCCTCGCCGAGCGCGTGATCCGGGCGGAGGAACGCACGTAGCTGCGAAACAAATCCGACGGCCCTTCCTCCCCTCCCCGCCAGACCGCCATCCCCACCTGCACCGGCTCGTCCGTGAGCCCCGAGGCCAATCCCGTGCTCTCAAAATCCAGCGCCGCCCACACCGCCTCCCCCGCCGGCGTGTCGAGCGTCGTCACCGCAG
>JBGSSV010000041.1:0-2907 GCA_041736875.1 Chthoniobacterales bacterium
GCGGACCGGCTGAAGAGCGAAGGCATTCCGCGACTGACCTGCGCCTGCATCATTGCCGCGCGCCCGGGCGTCGAGCGCCTGCGCGCCGCGCATCCGGACATGCCGATTTACGGGGCGGCGCTCGACGAGCGATTGAATGAAAACGGCTACATCGCCCCGGGACTCGGCGACGCGGGCGACCGCATCTTCGGCACCTGACCGCGGCTACAAACGCGGGGCGCTGCGCAGCTTGTCTTCCCAGCGCGTCAGCAAGTGGACGATCATGTTCGTGCCGAACTTGTAGGTATCGAGCAGACTGGCGATTGGCGGGTTGGGATTGGTGTTGTGGATGTAGAGACCGCTGTTGATGTAAAGGTCCCAGTTCAACGCGATCCGCTCGCCGCGTTCGTTGCGGCCGTTGTTGATCACCCAGTCCCGTGGGCCCTTCTGCTCGATGCCGAACTCCCACATGTCGCCGTAATCGTTGGCCGTGTAGATGATGGAAATCTCGCCGAAGTAGCGCATGACGTAGACCGGTTCGTTGTAATAGTTGAGGCCCGTCGGCTGGGCCACAACTTCGGGAAAATACGGCGCCCGCTTGAACATCGGGTCATTCACATCGAGCGCCTCGAAATCCTTGTCCTTGTCCGGCATGACCCGCTTCATCTCGCGGCGGAAGGCGATGTCGAAAGCCGAACCCCGCCCGGGGACCGAGCTGTCGCCCCAGATCGCACCACCCAGCCGCACATATTTCTGCAGGTTGGCCACCTCCTGCTCGGTCAACTTGAAGTCCCGCGAGCCGGTGAAGAAAATGAAGGGAGGCTTGACGGCGAAAAGCTTGTCGCTGTTCAACTCAATCGGCTGGACCTGCTTGTAGTTCGTCTTGACCTTGTCCTTCGACTCCTTGCTGATGAATTCCAGCAGGTTGGGCAGCGCGCCTTGGGGAACCTTGTCGATCAGGCGGAAAACGGAATCCCAATTGCCCCCGGCGTATTTGGCGATGAAGGCGGTGAACTCGAACTCGCGCTGCCGCGTGCCCGTGCCACTGCCCGAGCCTTTGCCCCAACCGCCGGTGAACTCGCGCATCTGCCCGGCGACGGCCGCGCTCATCCCGGCTGCCCCGACCGCCGCGGCCGGCGCCGCGGCCGCCGCAGTGGTGGTGGTCGGCTTGACCATGGCGGACGGCGTGATGATCGCCTCCATGGAAAAATTCAGCGGGTTCTGCCCCGTGGTCGTGATGGCCGCAACGGTGGTGTTCTGCACCGTGGGCGTGGTCACGGTGAAGGTTGTTTCCTGCGGCTGCACCTGAGCCGCACTGGGCGGCGCCACGGCTTCTTCACCGCCGGCCAAAAACCCGCCCTCGCCGCCCTCGAAATCCGGCGGCTCCTGCATGGCCTCAAACAGCACCGTGCCACCGAAAATCGCGATGAGCAGCACATGCAGCACGAACGAAATCGTGAAGAACCGCGAGTTGTTGAACTTCTCGATCAGCCGTTCAGTCAGGGTCTGCGGTTCCGGGGCGTCCATAGGGAGATGCCACAAATATCCCTACCCTGCGGCGAAAATCAACGCCGGACTGGACGCTTGGCTCAATTGGACCGCTTTGCCACTCTACGTGCCGCGCATGAAAAACACCCCGGCCGAGCCCACGACCACGCAACGCTTCGCGGCTTGGGCCGGGGCGTGGCTGATCCGCGCCCTCTTCGCCACCCTGCGCCTCCGCGTTTCCGACCCGGGGAACTACCGCCAGTCACCCCCACCCGAACCCCACATCTACGCCTTCTGGCACAACCGCATCCTTCCCGCCACCGCCACCTTCCGCCTCATCTACCCTCCCAGCCGCCGCGGCCTGCTCGTCCTGACCAGTCCGAGCCGCGACGGCATGTGGCTCGAGTTGCTGGCCGGCCATCTCGGGATGGGATCGGTCCGCGGGTCGAGTTCGCGGCGCGGGGCCGTCGCCCTGCTCGAACTGATGGATAAAATCGGGGCCGGCTACGACATCGCCATCACGCCGGACGGTCCGCGCGGCCCGCGCTACGTGCTCGGCCCCGGCCCGGTTTACCTCGCGGCCAAAGCCGGCATCCCCATCATTCCCGCCCACTTCAAATTCCACGGCTGCCTGCGGCTGAAGACCTGGGACGGCTTCACCATCCCCCTCCCGTTCAGCCGGGTCGACGTCACGATGGGCGTGCCGATCCCGCCGTCGCCCTCGCTCGAGGAGCACGACCTGGAAAAAACCCGCGCACAAATCGAGGCTGTGATGCGCGCGCAGGCCGACTAAAATTCCCTCCCATGCCCGAGTTAATTGACGGAAAAAAAATCGCCGCCCGCTGCTTGGAAGAAACCCGTGGCGAGATCGCCGCGCTACGCGCTGCCGGCCTTGTGCCTGGCCTCGCTGTGGTCCTGGTCGGACAAGATCCCGCCTCGATGGCGTATGTCCGCGCCAAGGACCGCGCCTGCCGGGACCTCGGCATGCACTCGCGCAAAATCGAAATGTCGGCTGACACGACCCAGGACGAACTGCTTCGCGTCGTGGCCGAACTCAACGCCGACGCTGCCATCCACGGCATCCTCGTCCAGTCACCCCCGCCACCCCAGATCGATGAACGAGCCATCGTCAGCGCGATCGACCCGCGCAAGGACGTCGACGGGTTTCATCCCCTCAACGTCGCCGCCCTGGCCATGGACGATCCGTCCGCCCTCGTGCCCTGCACTCCGCTGGGCTGCCTCGAGCTCCTCCGCGCCGCCGAGATCCCGGTCAGCGGAGCCAACGTTGTGATTGTCGGACGCAGCCTCATCGTGGGCAAACCCATGGCCCTCCTCCTCCTGCGCAAGGGCGCCGACGCCACCGTGACCATCGCCCACTCCCGCACCCGCGACCTCGCGGCCGTGACGCGGCAGGCGGACATCGTCATCGCCGCGATCGGC
>JBGSSV010000050.1:0-31377 GCA_041736875.1 Chthoniobacterales bacterium
GCGCCGCATCGTCCGCGGCCAGCAGCGAGGCGGCAAAGAGGGCGGCATTCTTCGCCCCGGCCGCGCCGATGGAAAAAGTTGCGACCGGAACCCCCCCGGGCATCTGCACGATGGAAAGCAGCGCGTCGATTCCCTGCAAGGCCCCGGTCGGGACTGGCACACCGAGGACCGGCACGGTGGTGTGCGCGGCCAGCATGCCGGGCAAATGCGCCGCACCCCCGGCTCCGGCGATGATGGCCCGCAGACCTCGGGACCGCGCCGCTTTACCGAAGGAGGCCATGAGATCCGGCGTCCGGTGGGCCGAGACGACCTTGCACTCGTGGGCCACTCCCAACTCACCGAGCAGGCGGGCGGCTTCCTGCAGGACGACCCAATCGGACTTGCTGCCCATGACCACGGCGACAAGGGGTTTGCTTGTAGGCTTCTTCACGCGCCACGATGATGCCGCGCCCGAAAAGGTTTTCCAATATGAATTGACCATGCCGCGCGGCTTGCGCCATAAGCACCGGGTCGGGCGCAGAATGTCGCGTCACAACCTGCTCAAGCTGCATGGCCCAAGGAATAGTCAAATGGTTCAACAACAGGAAGGGCTTCGGTTTCATCGCTGACCCCGACGGGGCTGACTCGGACATTTTCATCCATTACTCGGAGATTCAGGGCGAAGGCTACAAGACGCTGGAGCAGGGTGACACCGTCGAGTTCGAGTTGGTCCCGAGCGAGCGCGGACCCAAGGCCCTCAACGTGGTGAAAATCTAGCGGTGTTTCGCAATCTCGTTCTCGTCGGCTTCATGGGCTCGGGCAAATCCAGTGTCGGGCGCATTCTCTCCTCGCTGACCGGCTTCGCCCTCGTCGACACCGACCATCTCGTCACCCAGGAGGCGGGTTGCTCGATTCCGGAGATTTTCCGCGCCGAGGGCGAGGAATGTTTCCGGCGCCGGGAAACCGCCGTGCTCCGCGGATTGGTTGGCCGCATCGGTCTTATCGTCTCCACCGGCGGTGGGATCATCGTTGCGGAGGAAAACCGCCATCTCATGGCCGAGATCGGACCGGTGGTCTGGCTGGATGCCAGCACGGACGAACTGCACCAGCGCGTCCGGCACAGCCGGCGTCCGCTGCTCCAGACGGACAATCCCCGGCAAACGCTGGAGGAACTCTACCGGACCCGCGAACCGCTTTACCGCGGGGCCGCCCAGTTCCGCATCGATTCGAGCGGGCTGACCCACCGCCAGACAGCCGAAGCCGTGCTGGCCTCCGTGCGCGGAACCGAAGCCTGAGCCTTTGCGGTTGAAAAACCACCGGCACCCGCGCATGCTTCCCGCCGGTCTCCATTGCCTCGTGGTGTAACGGTAGCACTGCAGATTCTGGATCTGTGTGTCATGGTTCGAATCCATGCGAGGCAGGCCGTTCAGCGTCTTGATGCTCAGACCAGAGTTGATTTCACTTGATGCGAGCCGTCGCCCGCCCTTCTGCTGCGACTGTGATTTTTCCCCCGTGTAACTGGACCACCTTGTTGGCAGCGGTCTTTCTCCTCGCCGCCCTCCCCGGATGCAAAACGCTCAAACTTAGTTACCAGCCGCCGTCGGTCGCGCACCAGCCCCAGACTTCGCTGGATCCGCAGGTCAAGGAGCGGCTGCGCGAGGCGGCGAAGGGCAATGAGGATCAGCTCGCTCTCATCGCCATCACGCTGGCCGGGGAAAAAGTTGCCACGCCTGCGGACATCGCGGCCTATGCCGCCGAGTTGCAGCCGGCGTCGGCCCAGTTCATCGAGCAATCCATGTCCGACATGTTTCCGGAGGAGGCGGCCAAGATTTCCGAAGCCGTAGCGGCGGCCATTCCCTCGAGCGAGGCCACGGTGGCGCCGAGTCACCCGACCGGCCACACGTTTTTCTACTGGCACTGAGCCCGTCAGCGGGGTGCCCACCACCCTTTACGCCGAAGGGGTTTGAGGTTTAGCGTAACCTGCGTGGCCCGCCCTCCCCTGCGCCGATTTGCTCCTCTTATCGCCTTGCTGGTGATTGTTGGCGGGGGCTACCTCGCCGCGAAAATTCTTCTGCCCCCACTGCTGGCCTCGTGGGTCGGCGGCCCCGCCTTCCACCGCATGATCTCGCGGGCGGTTTCGCATGCCCTCAAGGTGGACGGCGAGTTCGGCGCCCTCAGCCTGGGAAAAGATCTGGCCGTAACGACCGAGGGCTTCACCAGTCAGGGCTGGCCCGGCCAAGCCATCGGCGGGTTGAACACGACCAAGGCCACCGGCTGGTTCAATCCGTGGGCAGTTTTTCGCGGCAAATGGCAGATCGACTTGATCCGGGTGGATCGCGCGGATTTCGCCCTGCGGAATCCGGACGATGCGCTGAAAAAGGAGGACCCGGTGACCGGGCCGAAGCCTTGGTATGCGCTGCTCATGCCGCGGGAGTTTTTCTGCCGCTGGATCGAATGCCCGGACATGCAGATTGAGCTGCCGCTCGGGGCGGCCAAAGTGCGCGGGACGAACCTCGAGGTCAACGCGATGATGATCGGGCGCAACTTCAAATACTTCGGAAAAAACGGCATGGTCACCTTTCCGCAATACCCCTCGCTCGCGGTCGATGCCTTTGAAGTTTACGTGACCCGCGAGATGATCGAGATCGGCTACATTTACCTGCGCGAACCATCCTCGCCGCGCAGCAACCTCCAGCTTTCCGGACGCCTCGGCCAGCACGCCGACCGAAGCATCAAGGCGGCCGCCACGCTGACTTCACTCAACTTGCCGCCGTTTCTGCCCGCGGAGGTGGCGGAAATTTTTTCGGGCAAACTGTCGGGTCAGGCGACCTACGAAACGGACACCTCGGGCGGCAGCGCCCGCGGATCCGGAAGCCTGGCCATCGAGGGAGCGCGGCTGCAGGGCTGGAAGTATCTCGACCAACTGGCCGAGCGCGCGGGCAATCCGGCCCTGCGGGCCCTCGACTTCAGCCGGCTCTCGCTCGACTACAACCTCGCCGGCGATGTGATTGCGTTGAAGAACCTCGCCATCAGCGGAGTCGAACAGCTCGATCTCAAGGGCGAAGGCACTTGGAACATCAAATCCTCGGCCGCCAGCGCCTCGATCACGGCCCGCCGCATCCCGTTGGGCGCCTACCTGCCAGCCAGCCTAGCCGGCGGTCTGCGCGGGGAGCTCTCGGGTCAGGCGGACTGGGCATGGAAAGGCACGCGGCTGGAGGAAGGGCGCGGCGGCGGGTCCCTTCGACTCTCCGGCGGCGAGATCAGCGGGTTCAAATTCCAGCAATTTCTCGCCCGCTTCCTCAAGAGCGATTCTTACCTCACCCTGCAGCTCTCGGACGCCAGTTGTTCGTGGCGGCAAGACGAGACAGGTTTGGACGTGGAGAACCTCGTCGTGCTGGCACCCGGACGGGCCGGGCTGCGCGGATCGGTCCACCTCGGACGTGATGGACGAATCCGTGGCACGGTCCTGGCCGGACTGCCCGAGGCGTCGTTGGGCTGGCTGCCGGACGCGGCCAAAACCGTTTTCTCCCGGCGGGCCGACGGACTCTGCTGGGCCACGATCACGCTCTCGGGCACGGAAAAGAAGCCGGAAAGCGATTTCACCAAGCAGATCATGCGGCAACTGGAGAAGCATCCCCTCGCCTTGGCCGAGATGGTCCTGCGTGGGCTGAGCTGGTGGGCGGGGGACGAGTTGAAAAAAGCGGAGAAGCGTTAGGGTCTGGCTTGCACGCCCTGCCGCGGTGCGTCCTGCGCGCAGCGAAAACCGACGTGGCTGCTGCCCGTGTCCGGCGCGGTGCCGCGCCGGGCGGACGGGCGGTAACTCTCGCAGTAATCGGGGTGGCAAAGAAACGATCCGCCCTTGGTCACCCGCCGCTCGGCCCCGGGGACCATCGGCGGCGAAGGATCGCCCGCCATGGGCCGCTCGCCCGCGGCAGTCTCGGGACCGCGCGGATCGCAGCAGGCTTTTTCGTCGCCGACCCGCCCGGCGAAGGTGTCGGCGCGGTAGAGGTCACTGCACCAGTTCCACACATTCCCGCCCATGTCGGAGAGACCGTAAGCATTGGGCGGAAAAGCCCCCACGGGCGAGGTTCCGGCAAAGCCGTCCTTGCCATCGTTGTGGTAGGGAAACTCGCCCGTCCAGCGGTTGACCATGAAGGCTCCGTTGGGGTTTTCCTCGTTGCCCCACGCATAGCGCTGGCCGTCCAGCCCTCCGCGGGCGGCAAATTCCCACTCGGCCTCGGTCGGCAGACGCTTCCCCGCCCACGCAACGTAGGCCTGCGCGTCCTCCCACGCGACCTGCACGACCGGGTAGCTTTCCCGGCCCTCGATCGTTGACCCCGGACCCTCCGGGTGCTTCCACGATGCACCGTGCGTCCAGGCCCACCAAAGCGACATGTCGCGGAGGTCCACGGGACCCTCGGTCGGGCGGAAAACGAGCGAGCCCGGCGCCAGCACCTCATCCGGCGGCTTCGGAGTGCCCGGAGGCACCTGTTTTTTCAGTTCCTCCCAATCGACCGGACACTCGGCCACGGTGAGGTAACCGGTGGCCTCGATGAACTTGGCGAAATCGGCGTTGGTCACCGGATGGACATCCATGAGGAAGGGCGCGACCGTCACGCGGTGCGCGGGGCGTTCATTGGGGAAAGCGTAATCCGCATCCGAACCCATGGTGAATTGCCCTCCGGGCACCAGAACCATGCCGGAAGGGATCGATCCGGACGGCTGGCAGGCACCCAGGGCGAGAACAGCGGACAGCAACGCGGAGCGGAAATTCATTGACCTAACCGTAGGCTCCGCTGTGCGGAGAAGTCGAGGTTGCGCCGAAGCGGAGGCCCCGGGCTTGACCGGTGCGGCGGCAGAACCAATGATCTGCGATTTCTATGACCTTCCAGCCCTTCCTCGCGCAAATCCCGGCAGCCCCGGCCGTGGCCGACACTCTGACCCGCGGACAACAGATGATGCAGGGCGCCTGCAACTGGATGGGCGAGAATGGACCGGGCTTCCTCGCTGCCGTGGTCGCCGCGCTGGCCATTTACATCATCGGCACGTGGATTGCCTCGCTCATTCGCTCCCTCACGGTCAAAGCGCTCGGGCGCCGCGGGATGGACGAAACCTTTGCCACCTACCTCGGCAACATTTTGCACGGGCTCGTCATGGTGCTCGTCATCATCACCGCCCTGGGCCAGCTCGGGGTGCCAACGACGCAGTTCGCCGCGCTGATCGCCGCCGCCGGCCTGGCCATCGGGTTGGCTTTGCAGGGCAACCTGGCCAACTTTGCCTCGGGGTTTCTGTTAGTGTTCTTCCGGCCCTTCAAAAAAGGCGACTACCTCGCGGCCGGTGGGGCGGAAGGTGCGGTCGAGGAGATTGGTCTTTTCACCAGCACGCTGCGCACGCTCGACCACAAGAAGGTGGTCGTGCCGAACTCCGCCATCACCGGGGCGAACATGACCAATTTCAGCGCCAACCCGCAACGCCTCGTCAACGTGGCTTGCACCGTGGCAGCTTCCAACCCGGTGGAGAAAGTCCGGGCCAGCCTGCTCAGCGCCACCGCCGGCAACGAAAACCTCTCGACCGATCCAGCCGCCATTGTCGTGGTCAGCGAGTTGTTGGAAAACAAATACACCGTGCAACTCCGAGCCTGGTGCCCGTCGGCCAAATACTGGGACGCCCTCTTCACCCTCAACGAGGCGGCCAAGGCGGCCCTCGACCGCGATGGCATCACCGGGCCGCTCCCGGCCATGCGAATCGTGCAGGGCTGAGGCTATCCGCCTTTCTTGGAGGGCGAGCAGCCTCGCGAGCCCTGGGCCTTGCGTCCATGACTCACCCGATCACTCTCGCCGCCGACCAACTCCCATCCCGAGGCCCATCACCTACGGCGGCCGTGGACGGCCGCCCTCCCAGGGATGCAGGCCGCGCGCTGGGCCCGGTCAGACCGCCTTGCGCTTTTTCCATCCGCCCCCGACCAGCCAGTCGACCAGGCGGTTGATCTGTTTCTCGAGGAAAATCCCCGCGGCGCTCATCACGACCAGCACGCCCGCGGCAATGAGGAAGAATGCCCACACGGGAACGCCCCGGATGGCCAGGCCGATCCAGATGACGAAAGGTTGATGGATGAGGTAGACGCCGTAGGAGAAAACGCCGACCAGCCCGAGCCATTTCGCGACGAAGGGTGATTTCTCCAGCAGCCCGCAGAGTCCGATGACGACGAGGAAGCAGCAGAATCCGGTGTAAAGATCCGCACCCACATAGGGGACCAATCCGGTGAAAAAGAACGGCGCGAACCAATAGAGGCACAGGCCGACCACGATGGCCGGAACGCCGAGGATGAAGCGCTCCACGCCTTCCCGGTTGCGCAGATGCGCCACGCCCAGCGCCATGCCGAGGGCAAATTCGGGCAAACGCGCGAGGGCGAATCCGCCGAGGGTCCAACTGCCGTTCGACTGCCAAACGACGAGTTGGATGTAGCGGACGGCGAAACCCACGACGACCGCGGCGAGGAAAAACGGCCACGGCCCGAGACGACGCAGGGCCCAAAAGAGGAGCGGGAAGATGGCCACGAGTTGGATGAGCAGCGCGAAGAACCACCAGGCCGCATTCCCATAGACGAAGATACTTTCGATCTGGATCATGCGCAGCCCGGTCAGGCTGATGAGAAAGCGGTAGTCGATCGGCTCGAGCCAGGTGAACGGCGTGAGCAGCAACACGAGGTGGGCAACCCAATACATGGGGTAGAGGCGGATAAACCGCGCCCAATACCAACTCCCCCATTTGATGGGGGCTTTCTCCGCTTTCCGCCATGTCGTGGCCGCGAGCGACCATCCGCTGAGCATGATGAACACCCCTACTGCATGGTAACCCGCCTGCGAGATGGCGAACCAGACGATGCGACCGAGGGTCGAGAGCGTGGCGACGGCATTGTCCCAGCCGTTTGCACCGGCCACCTCGGAGATGAAATTCCCCGCCATGGGCGACGGCGTGGCGGTGATGTAGGTGGTGAAAAAATGAAAGTAGACGACCCAGAGAATGGCGAGGCCTTTGGCCAGATCGATCCAGACGATGCGCTTCATGCAGGTAAACCCCGCATCAGAGCGGTTACGCCCATGCTTGGCAATGCAGGTCGCGCTGCAGCGGCGGGCCTGTGACCGCCGGACCCTGAAAGGAAAAGCAGGGACGGTCAGAGCCCGACGCTACAGATCGAGTGACCACGGCGGACGCACGGCTCAGGGATCGAATCCCGGGCGGCCGCGGCGGATGGCCGTGGAGAAATCCCCCGAGGTGTAGGCCTCGCGGGCGGCAGGGTTGGCGTGAGCCCGCTGTTTCAACTCGGCGAAGGGCAACCCGTCGGTCCGCAGCGCCCCGCGCTCGTAGAGCATTTCATCGCCCTTGCCGTTGATGAGCAGGCGCCAGTCGAAGGGCATCCGCTGGCCCTGATGCATTCCCCGGATCGCCGTGGTGCAATTGCTCGTGACCGCGTTATACCAGCGGGGCTGGTCCCGCAGGGAGTTCATGGTGTCGATGTATTCGAGGAGGCGTTTGCGGGCGGCGGCCGGGGTGATGGTCGTGGCGTAGAGATAAACATCCTCCCCCTGACGGTGGCAGGCGCGGCTGCCGAGCAGGTCGCGCTCGGTGGCGGCCAGCACGATCAACTCGTATTGCCGGAAAAATCCCGCGAGGGCCGAGTAGGTCTCGGTCGCCTCCCGCCGCGTCTCGATCGAGAAAGCCAGCGGCTCGGCCCCGCGCAGACTGAAAATGACGATGGGATGCGCGATCCACGGCGACCCCCAGTAGTTGACCGCGAGGTCGATGCCCTCGACGTCGTCGAGCCGGACCGTGCGCTCGGTCCACCGGGCAACCGTCGAGCCATCAGGCGGGTAATCGAAATCCCGCACCTCGTGGATCGTCACACGGTCGCCGTCGACCTCCGCCCATGGCAGCCGCGCGTATTCGTCCGGCCACGCCCGATCATGCGACGGCTTGAGGGTGAGCCACCAGACGAGGACGAGCGACGAGGCGGCCAGAGGCAAGGCCACCGCCCATCGCCGGGCGCGCCACCGCCAAGTGACGAACACCACCACCACGAAGAACAAGCCCGCCGCCCACGACGGAGCGAAAGGAAAGTCGAAATACAGGGCCGCCGCCGCCCAGGCGAGCGCGAGGCCTGCAGCCGACCAGACCACGGCGCGGACGACACCCGCGAGCAACGATGCGGAACTCACCTGACCGGGCCCAGGGCGAGGGCGCGAACGGACACCCCGGCCTTGCCGAGGCCCTCGACGGCCTTCGGTGAGACCTGCCCGTCGGTAATGAAAAGGATTTTGTCCGGGCCGGCAGCCGCGCGGATTTCGCCGGGACGCGCCTCGACCGCCGGCGTCCAGAGCACAAGATCCGTGCCCGCACCGACCACGAGGGTGCCATCCGCATCGGTCGCGCACGGCAGGCCCTGCACCTCGCGGAACGCGGTGATGAGCGCCGCCTCCTCGTGGTGCTGCTGGTAGAGGCGGGCGACCAGCACGAAGTAGAGCGCGTCCTCCGCCGTCACGGCCGCTGCCGCCTGCGCGAGCAGCGGCGTGGGGTCAACGCCGATCTCCTTCAGCGCCGCCGTGATGCGCGTCTTCTGCCAGGGGTCGAACGCCGGGTTGCGCAGGAAGGCGTCGATGTCGTAGTCATCGACCCCGAGGCCGGCCAGCGTCAGCCGGTTATGCCTCATCAGCTCCTGCGGAGTCGACTCGACGAGGGCGCGTTGGAAGGTTTCGTTGAGGTTGACCACGGAAACCGCCGTGCCGACGCCGCCGTCCAGGAGGAGCCCGGCCGCGCTGACGACCAGCGCCCCGCCGGCCATGGCCTGAGCCGTGGCGTCCAGTTCGCGCCGTAAGGAGGGATCGGAGGTGAACGGGCTGACGCCGAGTTTCAAGGCCAGCTCGGCTCTCTTTCGTTCCACCCCGAGCGCGGCCGCGGCCGCATTGCTGGCGGAAACCTTGCCATCCGCCACGCCCTTCACGGCATTGCCGACGCGTCCAAAAAATTTCGATGCCCCCTGCGGGAGCCGATGCACCGTGCCGACCGGGTCGCGCACGGCGTCGCCCACGCTCTGCAGCTTCTGTTCACCGGCGCGGAGCGCCGCCCGGCCGAACTCCTCGGTGCGGTTCATTGCCCGAAGACCGTCCACCGCGTTGATCTCCCGCACCCGCAGGGCCAAGGCCTGCGTGCCACCGATTTCCTCCGTGCCCTGCGGGCCGGTGAGCGTGTAGCGCACGCGCAACCCGTCCGCCTCGGCCATCGGAGCCACCTCGTAAGCCGGACCCGAGAGCATTTCCTGCGGCACCAACTGCGTCGCGGGCACGGGCCCGGCGACCTCGTAAGCCGCATCAACCGCCGAGGCAGTGGCCGCGAGGAGGACTGTGGCAGAGACGAAGGCGAAGCATGTTTTCATGGTGCAGAAGGTCCTGGTGGCTCGACGTCCGGCGGAAAGACCTGCCGCCAGTCCTGCTTCATGTCCACGACATTCCACCCCCGCCGGGGCGCGTCAGCGAGAGCCGTGACGAGTTTTCCGCTGCTGCGTGGTTTTGCGTCGTAGGCGTATTCGCGCTCGGCATCGGTGTGGTGGACGATCAGACCGAAAGACAGGCGCGGGTTGTTGATCGTTGTGTATTCGAGCATGGCCTGGTCCCCGTCACTGTTGCCGAAGGCCGCAATCGGGCGCCGCCCGATGAATTGGTGGATGCCCGCCGGCTTGCCCTCCCGGTCATCCACGAACAGGTCCTCCATCGTCTTGACCAGCACCGGGCCGTCCTCGCGCAACTCGAAGACGGCACGGGTGTTCGAGCCGACGACCTGCTCGGGCGGGATGCCGTAGACGCGCTCGCTGAACACGCGCATGAAGTCGGCCCCGCCGCCCGAAACGATGAAGGTCTTGAAGCCGTTGGCCCGCAGGTGTGCGAGCAACTCGAGCATCGGCTGGTAGACGAGCTGGTCGTAGGGGCGGTCGAACCGCGGATGACGCGCCGTGGCGAACCACTGGCGCACGCGATCCGCGTAGTCGACGGTTGTCATGCCCGAGCCGGTCAGCGCGAGGACACGCAGGAGCTTGGCGTAGTGGTCCTCCGTGAGCGCGGCGACGTCGCCCGCGAGGGCCGCCTCGACCGCCGGGTCGTCGCGCCATGCGGGGTTCTCCGGCAGCCGGCGACGGATTTCATCGAGGCTGAAGTCGAGTTGGAAAGGCGCCGGGTTCTCCGGCCAGAGCGTGCCGTCGTTGTCAAACACGGCGATCCGCTCGGGCACGGGCACGAAGTCCGCCGATCCTTCCTTGGTGACCCGCGTGACGTAGTCAAGGACCGCCCGCTTCGGCGCGGTGTCGTTCCACGAGGGCAGCGGGTCGTCCGCGGCCCGAGCGACGGCAGCGAGCAGGAGGAGTCCGAGGAGGGGCCGAACCATCGCGCGCACGCTATCAGAACTTGCACTCGAAACCAATGACCGGTCCGTGGGTGACCACGTTGTATTCGAATCCGGACTGGTTGTAGTCGTAACCCAGCGCGCGGTAACCAACCAGCATGGCACCCCAGCTGGTCAGTTGGCCGCCCAGCCCGGCGAAGGCCTGCCAAGTCAACTCCGAGTTCGCCCCAAAGCCGCCGATGTCGCCCCGGATGGGCAGGAAGAGCCACGGGGTGAGCTGCGTGCGGGTGCGCAGCCCGACGACCGGATCGATCCACGTGCGGCTGAGCGATTTCGAACGTCCGCGCAGCAGCCCGGGGGTCAGCTCGATTTCCTCGGAGAGATTGATCAGCCGGAAGCCCGCCTGCAGGTCAGCGGTGAACGGGCCGGCTTCGATCAGGCGATGCCCGAGGTAGCTCGTCCAGATGACCTGCCCGAGGGTCGACTGCACCTTGCCGAAAAGCGGCAGCGGCGTATCGACCGAGGATTGCAGGCGACCGAGGATCACATCGTTCTCGAGGCTCCAATCGCCGTAGCCCGCCTCGGCCACAAACATGAGGGCACCCTGCAAGGTCGAGAGGGTGTCAGCCATGCTGACATCAACATCCGCGCTGAGCCGTCCCAGGCCCACCGTGCCGGACGTAGAGGTCACCCAGACGTAGGGAGCGACACGAAAATACCACGGGGAAGGGGCGGGCGCGGGCGCTTCCTCCACGACCCCCGCCCGGGAAAGAGGGGGAAGGCATGAGGCCAAGAGCGCAGCGGCCACGCCAGCCAGGAGAACCCGCAGGTTCATTATTGCGACAGGTTGGTGAGGGCTTCCATCACGCTGTCGAGCGAGAAGCTGCCCACTTTTTGGCTGGGCGGGAATTCCTTGAAGGTGGCCAGGAACTCGCCGACGTATTGCTGCGCCGGCACCAGCAGGAAAGCCCGGTCGATGCGCCACTTCCCGTAATTGATGCTCTCGTGATCGGCAATCTCGAACGGGTCGGAGCGCAGATTGAAGAGCTTGGGGAAACGCAGAGGCACGAAGGGATCCTGCCAGACGTCCAGCCCCTGGGCCCGCTGTTCGCTGAAGACCATCTTCCACTGATTGAAGCGCAGCGCCACGAGGGAGCCGTCGTCGTTGAAGTAGAAGAACTCCTCGCGCGGGCTGGGTGCCTTGCCGGCCAACGTGTCGGTCAGGTTGTAGCCGTCGAGGTGCACCTTGAAAGTCTTGTCCTCCACCTTCATGCCCTTGAGAAGTTGCTCCTTCACGTCCGGCACGCCGGCTGCCGCCAGCAACGTGGGCAACATGTCCTCGTGGGCGCAAATGTCATTGATGACCGTGCCGGGTTGGATGACTCCGGGCCAGCGGATGGCGCAGGGCACGCGATAGGCCCCTTCCCAGTTGCTGGCCTTTTCGTTGCGGAAGGGCGACGAACCGCCATCCGGCCAGGAAAACTTCTCCGCCCCGTTATCGGTGGAATACATCACGATGGTGTTCTCCTCGAGTCCGAGCTCCTTGAGCTTGGCCAGAATCTGGCCAACGTGGGCGTCGTGTTCGACCATGCCGTCGGGATAAATGCCCAGACCGGTCTTGCCTTCGCTCTCCGGCTTGAGGTGCGTCCAGATATGCATGCGGGTGGAGTTCCACCAGATGAAGAAGGGTTTATCCGCCTTCTTGGCCTCCTCCATGAAGCGCAGGGTTTCCTTGGTGAATTCCTCGTCGCAGGTCTCCATGCGCTTCCTACTGAGCGGACCAGTGCTCACGATCTTCTGCGTGCCATCCGGCATGGCGAAGGTCTGAAGCACCCCGCGCGTTTTGAACTTGTTGATCATCTCCGGATTCTTGAAATAGTCGGGGTTCTCCGGCTCCTCCTCGGCGTTCAAGTGGTAGAGCGAGCCAAAGAACTCGTTGAACCCGTGGGCCGTCGGCAGATGCTCGTCGCGGTCGCCGAGATGGTTTTTGCCGAACTGGCCGGTGAGGTAGCCCTGCGCCCTGAGCAACCTGGCCAAGGTGACGTCCCGCGCTTGCAATCCCTCCTTCGCCCCCGGCAAGCCGACCTTCAAGAGACCCGTGCGGTAGGGCGACTGGCCGGTGATGAAGGCGGAGCGGCCGGCGGTGCAGCTTTGCTGACCATACCAGTCGGTGAACATCGCTCCGGACCTCGCGATGGAGTCAATGTTCGGCGTCTTGTAGCCCATCTGGCCGTGGTTGTAGGCTGAGATGTTCCACCAACCGATGTCGTCACCCCAGAGGACGAGGATGTTGGGTTGTTTGTCTGCGGCGAGAAGCGGCAAAGCGGTGAGGCCAATGATGGCCGCCGTGAGGAGGTGCTTTTTCATAGGTTTTACGAGGTGTTTTCTGCCCGAAAGCGTGGAGGAGTAAACACGCCAAAGGAGGCCCTGTCCATGCAAAACGCGGAGAAAACGGCCCACGCCGGAAACCCCTGCCCAGCCGGACCATGGGGCGTGTCACGCTGGTTGCTTTCCGGGTGATGGGACGGTCGCCGCCTCAGGCCCGGCGGTGAACTCGAGGTCGAAGGCACTATTCGCCTAGCCGAGGGGCTGCCATTGCATGCCGGCGATCAAACCGGTGACATTGCCGTTCGCGGGACCCGGGACAGAATGTTGAGGAACTTGGGGCACCGGTCTAGGGTCCAGCCCCGCCCGGTCAAGCGCGACCTACCAACGCCCCCGCCCGCCGCGGAAGGCCATGCCGCGGGCTGCCGCATTGAAGGAGTAATGCGCGAAATGCGCATCGTAGCCATCCCACCCATAGGGCCCGCGTCCGTAATAGGGCCCGCGACGGTATTCGGCGTAGGGGCGGTAGTAGGGCTCGCGGTAAATTCCTCCTCCATAGTAGGCCGGCCCCGGCTCCACATAAGTGGAACAAGCAGTCAGGCCTGCGGTGGCGAGCACCGCGAGGAGCAGAAGCGAAAGTCTTTTCATGGCCTGATGCGCGGCGGATGGCTCAATTTCTCTGCTGAGCTTTGCGGAAGGCCTCCCCTTCGGCCGAGTCAATGAAGCCGTCCCGGTTTCGATCAATCTCGACGAACATTCTCTTCACCGTGCCCTCCTTGTTGGCCTCGACGCGGTATTCCGCGAAGGACACACGGCCATCGCGGTTGCGGTCGCGGGCCACGAAAAGACGCGCATCAAAATTCGGCTCGGTCTGGCGCGCTTCGGCTAGAGTGACGCTGCCGTCGGCATTGCGATCAAAGATGGCGAAACTGCGCGGCAACATGTAGCTGTTCGCCTCCGCGAGGGAGATGCGGCCATCCGCATCGGTGTCCATTTGGACAAACACTTCACGGGGCGACTGCTCCTGTCGGCAGGCCGGGAGGACCAGCGCGGCAAGGAGGGAGCAAGAAAGCAGGGGGAGTCTCATGGAGCTTTGTTTCATGGACCCAAGCCCGCGCAAAAGCAAGCATTCAGGCGGAAACCCAAAGCTCGTCGGGATTGCCTTCGCGGCCCGATCGCCAAGCTTCGGCCATGGCATGAGGGGGTAGGGCGGCGCGGATGCGGGCCAAATCCTCATCAAGGTCGGCCTGCTCGGCGACCGAGAGCCGGAAGCCGTAACGCTCGCGCTGTGCTTCGGCCGCCCCGAGCAACCGGGCTGCGCGCCCGAAATCGCCACCGACCACGGCGGCGGAGGCCAGGGTTTGCAGAATGTAGGGCATGGTCCAGTTGTTGCCGAGCGAGGCGGCGATGTCCGCCCACTCACGCAAGGCGGTCTCGGCCCGCGCCACCTCGCCCTGCGCGATGGCGGTGCGGGCCAAACCCCAGAGCACGAGACCGGCCGTCCAGCGGTCGCCCAGACGATGGTGAATCGCCAGGGCGGCCTCGGACATTTCCCGCGCCTCATCGAGCCGACCGAAGGCGACCGCGACCCGCCCCAGGCCGCCCAAGGCCACGGCCTCGAGCGCGGGATTGGCCCATTCACGCCCCTCGACGAGACAACGGCGAAAAATTTCCTCGGCTTCGACCACGCGACCATCGCCCCGCTCGAGAAATCCGATGAACCCTCGGCAAAGGCCAGCCAGACCGCGTTCACCGGCGGCGTCGGCCAGCCGCTCGGCCGCGAGAAAATGCTGCCGTGCCTCCTCGTAGCGATCCAGAGCCCAGGCCAAGCGGGCGGCGGCAAATTCGGCGGAGGAACGCAACCCCGTCGAGACCTCGGCCGGCAGCGCGAGAATCGCGTGGGCCAGAGCGTAGCCCTCGGTCAGATAGCCGCGCACCTCCATCGGCCGACCGACGGCGGAGAGCAGGCGCATGGCCGGCTCCGCCTCGCCGCGGCGGGTCAACCGGCGCAGGGCGACATCGAGGTTGAAGAGGTCATCATCGAACTTGGCCAGCCATTCGGTCTGGCCGTGACCCTCGAAGTGCGGCTGCGCGGCGACGGCCCACTCGAGAAAGTATCGCGCATGATTTTCTTCCTGCTGCGGCTTCTCGCCCGATTCCTCAAGGAGGCGCCGGGCGTAGTGCCAGACGGATTCGAGCAGCGTGTAGCGCTGGTCGCCGGACTCGCCGGTTTCGACGCCGACGAGGGATTTTTCGACCAGCCCCTGCAGCACGTCGAGGACATCCGCCTCGTCGAGCGGACCACCAGCGCAAACCGCCTCGATGGCCTCGAGGCTGCGGCCGCCGACAAACACGCCGAGGCGGCGGAACAGCACTTTTTCCGGCTCGGTCAGCAGGTCATGACTCCAATCAACCAGCGTCTGCAGGGTTTGCTGATGCGGGAGCCGGTCCGTTCCCGCGCTGCGCAGCAAGCGGAAGCGGTCGGCGAGACGTTCGGCGATCTGGCGCGGATCAAGGAGGCGCAGCCGCGCGGCCGCCAACTCCAGGGCCAGCGGGATGCCATCCAGTCGCGAACAAATTTCGCCGACCGAGGCCGCGTTGGCATCGGTGAGTTCGAAATCCGGCCGGACGGCCCGGGCGCGCTCGACAAAAAGCCGCACGGCATCGCTTCCGGCCAAATGCCGAACCAAGTCCGGACCAGCGAGGCGCTCGCGGTGGCTGTTGAAAATGCCGAGTGGAGCCACCGGCAGCGTGACCTCGCCGCCGATCCCCAAGGCCGAGCGGCTGGTGGCGAGGATGCGCAGGCCGTCGCAGGCCTTGAGCAATTCCGCGCTCAACGCCGCAACCGGGCGGGCCAGATGTTCGCAGTTGTCGAGGATGAGCAGAAGTTCCTGCCGACGCAGCGCATCGACCAGCGTTTCCACCAAGGGCCGCCCAGGCTCTTCGCGGATGCCCAGCACCGCCGTGACGGCCCCGGCCAGACGTGCCGCTTCTGTGATGAGGGCCAACTCGACGAGCCAGACGCCGCCGCGAAATGATCCGATGAGCGAGGCACCGGCTTCGAGGGCGAGACGTGTTTTGCCCGTGCCACCCGAGCCGGTCAGCGTGACCAGCTTGGTCGGTCCGGAGAGCCGCGCCGCGATCGCCTCAACCTCCCCCACCCGCCCGATGAAGCTGGTGGTCTGTGCCGGCAGATTGTTGGGCAGCACGTTCATGCTGCGTGGCGGCGGAAAGTCTGCCGTGAGGCCCTCGCCCGTGAGTTGAAAAAGATGCTCGGCCCGTTCGAGGCTTTTCAGGCGGTACTCGCCGAGGTCGCGAAAAGCCAGCCCCTCGGGCGGACTGTCGAGGACGAGCGAACGAGTTACGCCGGAAACCAACACCTGTCCGCCGTGGGCGGCCGCCTCGATGCGTGCGGCTCGATTGAGGGTGCCGCCAAAATAATCCCCGTCGCGCATTTCGGCCGTGCCGGTATGAATTCCGATGCGGACCTCGAGGCGTCCCACCACCCCCCAGGGTTCCGCGGCCAGCCGACGCTGCACGACCGCCGCCGCGGAAAGCGCGGACGCCGGCTCGGTGAAGGCCACGCAAAAGGCATCGCCCACGGTCTTGAAAACATGCCCTCCGGCGGCAAGGAAGGCGGCGCGCATAAGTTCATCGTGTCGCTGCACCGCGGCGCGCATTTGCTCCGGGTGCTTCTCCCACAGGCGCGTGCTGCCCACGATGTCGGTGAAGACAAAAGTTACAGTTCCTTCGGGCACGTTCACGCACGCGAGTGAACACCAATGCGGCTCTCTTTCAAGCGCGAGAAGGCGCCGCCCGCTTCACCCGCGGGAATTCGCGCAGCAATTCGGCAACCGTGGCTCCATGGAAACTACTCTGTTTGATGTTTTGTCATCGACCATTACTTCTACTCGGACAACTTAACACGCTTGCGCTCCAAGCTGTTTCGTGAACATTCACAGCTCCATGAACCACGATCAATTCGCCCAAGGCTTTCGTCCCCTCTATGACCGCGCCGTCGCGCTGTATGCCAAAGGACAGCGCGGAGCCGACACGTTTTTCGATGCGGCGCAGCGGGATTTTCTCGCGGCCAACGGCCTGACCGCGCAGCACGTCTACGATTACGCCGAGGATCACGTGGCCAGCGGTGAGCCGGGCTGGGACGAGGCGCTGGCCATCGAGCTGATCCGGCGTGACTATTTTCTCCACACGCAGGGAGGAGCCCCCTCCCCGGCCGTCCTCGACGAGGCCAGCCTACCGGCCAAGAGCGATGCCGTCCGCGGCATCGAATGGCTCCCCCGCCTCATCCCCAAAGCCCGGGCCAAGCTGCGCGGCGAACTGCCCGCTTCGCTCATGTATTGCTGCGGCGGCGACCGTCGCTTTTTCAAGACGCACGGCATCCGGCCGTCCGAGTTCCTTGCCTTCCTCGCCCGCCATGAGGGCAACGACGCAGCGGTCATCGACTGGGTGGTCTCCCGCAGCCGCGGCGACCAGCCATGAGACCTCGCGGAGAGGCCAAGGTGGCCGCCGCGACCATCCCTGATGAGCCCCACGCCGGAATTTTTCAACTTCGCCACCGACGTGTTCGATCGGTGGGCGGCGGAATGCCCCGATGCGCCGGCGCTGCGCTGGGTCAGCGGCGATGAATCCGTCGAGGAGTGCTTCAGCTTCGCCCGTTTGCAGGAATTGAGCCGCCGCGCAGCGCGGGCCTTGGCGGAATCCGGCATCCGCCCAGGCGAACCGGTCCTGCTCATGCTTCCGCGCATCCCCGCTTGGTGGATCAGCATGCTCGGCTTGATCCGGTTCGGGGCCGTGCCGGTGCCATGCACCACGCAACTCACGCCCCATGACCTGCGCTACCGCCTGGAGGCCGGCGGCATTCGTGCGGTCATCACCGATGCCGAGGAGGCCGCAAAGTTCGAGGGTTTCGACGGAGTCGGCTGGCTGGTGGGGCGGCCGGCCAGCGGATGGCGAAGCTTGGACGACGCGCTCGCGCAGCCAGCAGACAACTACACCGCAGCGGCGACAAGGGCGGATGCGCCGGGGATCATCTACTTTACCAGCTCCACCACCGGCCAACCGAAGATGGTGTTGCACACCCAGGCGAGTTACGGCTTGGGCCACGAGGTCACAGGCAAGCTCTGGCTCGACCTAGGTCCGGACGACCTCCATTGGAACACCTCGGATCTGGGCTGGGCCAAGGCGGCTTGGTCGAGCTTCTATGGCCCATGGCACTGCGGTGCGTGCATTTTCGCTTGGGATGCCCGCGGAAAGTTTTCGGGACGCCGGACTTTGGACATGCTCGCCGCCTATTCCGTCACCAGTCTGTGTGCGCCGCCCACGGCGTTCCGCATGATGGTGAAAGCCGGCCTTGAAGGCCGGAGTTTCCCCCGCCTGCGGCATTGTGTGACCGCCGGCGAGCCGCTCAGCGCGGAGATTTCCAAGGCATGGCAAGCCTCCACCGGCCTGCCGATTTACGAGGCATACGGACAAACGGAGACCGTCATCCTCATCGGTCACTTCAAGAGCCTCGGCTTCCCGCTCGTCCCCGGCTCACTCGGCCGCGCGACTCCCGGCTACGACGTGCACTTGGTCGACGAGAACCTGCAAACGGTGGCGGACGGGCAGGAGGGCGAGATCGCCATTCGATTGGGCGCGGAGCGGCCGGTGGGTCTGTTCAAGGAATTCTGGCGCTGCCCGGAACAAACCGCGCAGCAGTTCCGCGGCGGCTGGTATCTGACCGGCGACCGGGCCACGCGCGACGCGGACGGATATTTCTGGTTCCTCGGGCGGGCCGACGACGTGATCAAGAGTTCGGGCTACCGCATCGGGCCGTTTGAGGTTGAAAGCGCCCTGCAGGAGCATCCGGCCGTGCTCGACGCCGCCGTAGTCGGTCACCCGGACTCGCTGCGCGGCCAGATCGTCAAAGCCTTCGTTGTTCTGCATCCCGGCAAGGAAGCCGGCGAGGAAATGCGTTGGGCTTTGCGCGAGCACTGCAAAACATTGGTCGCGCCCTACAAATACCCGCGGGAAATCGAGTTTGTTCCGGAGTTGCCCAAGACGGTCAGCGGCAAGACGCGGCGCTTCGAGCTGCGGGAACATGCGGGAAAAATCCCGCCTTCTTCCCCTCCGGTTTGAGTCAACGCACGGCCGAGGGTTGACCAACCTGCGATGGCCTTCGGGACAGCAGAGCTGATTCGCCGGGGTGAAGATCGGACGCATTCAGCTTGGCCGTCAGCGCCGCCGCACGGCTGGTGTTGCCGTTGGCCGCATAAACCGCCGCCATGACGGCGCGGGCTCCCGGCGGCATTTCCGCCGCCCGTGCCGCCAACGGGCCGAACGCCGTAAGGGCTTCGGCCGCGCGTCCGAGACGCAGCAAGGTCAGGGCATAAGTGATGCGGGGCAGTGGGTCCGACGCACTCACTTCAACCGCCTCCCGGCTCGCCGCCTCGTTCGGCGGACTGCCCATCAGGAGGGAGCGATAGCGCGCGTAATCCAGCACCGAGGCGGAGGTCGGGGCCGCCACTTTGGCCCGTTCGTAGGCCGTCTCGATCAGCGCGGCCGGGCCACCGCGGAGACGCACGACCTCGAAGGCTGATCCGGCCGCGTCCGGCTCCATGCAGATTCTGAAAAGCGCATTCTTCGCCGCAGCCTGCGCACCTAACTGGTCGGCCACCTCTATGGTCTCCAGCAGACTCCCGGCCCGACCGGCTCTGGCCAGGGATTCCCGCACGACCGCTGCGCCTTCCGCGGGTTGGCCGAGTTTGATCATGGCCTGGCCGCGCACGAGACCCCGCACGGGATCGGCGACACCGCCCGTGGAGGTTTGAGTCAGGGCCATAACCGCATTCCACTGACCGGCATGGGCCAGAGCGGATGCCCGGGCAACGAACTCCGCGTCACCGGCCAAGGCAACAGACCCGCCGCCAACAAAGCAACCGACCGTGGCAAGCAGAACGAACCAACACACGAAGCGGCAGGGGTTCATGCCTGCGATCTATCGGAATTAGTCATGCACTCCAAGGCTTGAGCAGATGGAAGCGGAGGACGAGGCACGCACTCAACGCGTAAACATGCTTCCTCCGATGACCTGTCCTGTGGTCCCGTCGGAATTCAGAATAATGCCCCCCACACGCTGCCCGGTGACTCCATCCGCCCGATGGTAGACACCACCGGATCGCTGCACTGGTTCACCCCTCGCCGAGGGCGCGGCTGGCGGGCTGGTCGTCGGCGTCGAAGAACCCACGCTGCTACTGTCCCGTAGGCGCGGCTGCGACGGCAGGGTCAACATTCGGCCTCGATCCGACGGAACCTCGGGTTGCTCGGGAACATGCGGGAGGAGGGAAGCCTGGATGCCTCCGTCGGCCGCAACGGTCGAGGTCCCCTCACCCTTAACGCATCCGAGAGCCCTGAGCTGAGCCCGCTCGTATTCCTCGATGGTCATGCCCTGACCAGCCGTCGCCCTCCCAGGCGGTGAGTCCGGTGCGGTCTGACAGGACGTGAGCCAGAGGGCAGCCAGGGCCAGCAATCGTGCGGCCTGAGATGCGTTAGCCACAATTTTTTTCACGTGACCGGAAAAACTTGCGGCCATTCGCTGATGCAGGAACAGATCATAGCCAAGAGGATCTCCACGGAAGCGCGGCACGGCGACTCAAACCGCGGACAGTCTGGATGGAAGGGCATGCTTTCAGCCCCCGAGGGCGATGGTCATGGCGACGAGGCTCGCCCCAAGCAGCACCATAACCAAGCCGATGAGCCACGCGGAGCGGCCGATGCAGCGGCCGTAGGCAAGGCCCGCAAGGAACAGCATGAGGATTGCGATGCCGTTGGACACGCGCATGGCTTGCCAGAGGTCGTGAAGAAGCATGAAGGGCACAGCGACGGGAAACGTCGAAAGAAAGACCAGGAGGAAGACGCCAAGGGCCCCACGCCAATCGCTCGCGTCCAACCGGGCCCTCGCCGGCAAGGGCACTTCATTGAGGCGGGCGCGCAACATTTCAAAGTCCTCCGCCCCGAGCACCCCTGACACGGGCGCAGGCAAGCTATCCGCGATGGCCTGATGCGCCTCGGCGGGGCCGGCTGCCTCGCGCACCGCGCGCAGAGTCCTGACGCGGCTGCTCTTTTCGGCCAGTGAGCCCATGAGGTAGAACGCGGCATCAATCACGGCCCAAGCCAGATTGCAACCCAGCGCACCGATGAGCATGGCCCGCACATCGTCACGCCCCGCGTCCGCCACGCTAAGTGAACCCGTGAAGGTCAGCACCATGATGAGGCCGAACAAAATCTCGGCGATCCGCTCGTCAGGCTCCAGGACTCGGCGGGTGTTCTTCGGAGCGACAGGATTCATACTCGATGGCGTGAATTTTTGCGTCGCCGGGCGGAGACGTCGAGCCCGGCGACAATACTCGGGCAAGGATCGACACCCGCTGCGATTGATCGACAGAGGACAGATTCCCGCAAAATCACGACATCAGGCCGGCGGCGGCAGAAGGAACAGCGTCACGGCGAAGACGAGGTAAACCATGAGCAAAAGGACGCCGACAAACCAGGCCGACCGGCCGTTGGCCGTCAAGAAGGTCACGGCGATCGTCGCCGCCATCATCATGAACACGGCTCCAGGCCAGAATTGGAGACTCATCGGCGCAGGACCAATCACGTAGCTGAGAAGGACAAGCAGAGGGGCGACGAAGAGCGCGATCTGGGTCGCGCTGCCGAGGGCGATGGCCACGCTGAGGTCGAGGCGGTTCTTGCGCGCGCCGGAAAACGCCGCGGCCGCCTCGGCTGCGCCGCCGACGAGGCCAACGACAACAAAGCCGACGAACGCCTGCGACATGCCGAGTTGGACGGCAGCTTCCTGGGCAGACTCGACGAAAACTTCGCTGACGAGCGCGACGAGGACGGTGACGGCAACGAGCGTTCCGACGGCGAGGCGGACGGGCCAGGGGGCTTCGCCCTCCTCCCCGTGGCCGCCAGCGGCAAAAACCTCGCGGTGCGTTCCGAGGGAGAAAA
Source organism: Chthoniobacterales bacterium (assembly GCA_041736875.1). GTDB lineage: Bacteria > Verrucomicrobiota > Verrucomicrobiia > Chthoniobacterales > JACTMZ01 > JACTMZ01. The sequence continues at coordinate 21,703 of JBGSSV010000050.1, forward strand.
CCAGGCCGAGGCCGTAGGCGAGGAGCAGCAGGATAGAAAGTCCCACGCTGAGGTGGTTGGTGAAAGCGGCAGCCGGGGCGGCGTCCGCGTCGGCAATGGCGGAAGGCACAAGCAGTGCGATCACGGCAAGAAACAGCAGGCCCGATTGGAACCGTGCTCCCGCGCGGTTGAATTCCTGCGTGTGGTGCTTGAGTCCACCGAGAAGGAACGACCCACCCAGCATGAAGAGCGTGTTGGTGACGATGGCGCCGGCGACGGAACCTTTGACCAACAGGTAGTCACCGGCCCTCAAAGCGGCGAGGGCGATGATCAGCTCCGTCAGGTTGCCGAGGGTCGCGTTGAGCAACCCGCCGACCGCATCCCCCGTCTTGGCCGCGACCGACTCGGTGGCCCGGCTGAGCAGCGCCGCGAGCGGAACAATGGCCAGGACCGACATCGAGAAAAGCGCGATGTGCGACGAGAGTTGGAGCTTTGCGGCGATGAGCACCCCAGGAACGAACACCAACAACCAGAGCAGCGGGTTATGGCGGACCTCTCTGAGCAGAATGTTCATGGTTTAGGAGCTTTCGGTGCGGTTCCTACCCCGCCAAGCCCGAGGATACGGGCGAAGACGGCGAAGAACATTCCCGTGGTGAGACCACACATCAGAATCCCCGTGAGCGCTTCCACGCCGCCAAAAATTCGCACATCCTCGGGCAGCAAAATGTCACCGTATCCGGTGGTCGTGTAGGTGATCGCGCTGAAATAGGCGGCTGACTTGAAGTCCGCGATCGCCCCGGTTTGGACGTAAAAAATTCCCCACACGGCGATTTGCAGCAGGTGCAGCAGGATGGCCCACCCCGCGACAAGCGTCAGGAACAACGTCGCGGACCAGAACCCGTTGGCGAAGCGTCCCTCCCTGCGCTTGATCCAGGCGAAAGCCGCCGTCAATCCCATGGCGTGGATGGCCACGCACACGGCGACGAGCGCCCACGCGGTGAGCAGCATCGAGAGCATAATGTGTGGGGAGGAAAAACTCCGGGCGTCAGTGCCCGTCGCCGAAGAAGAAGTTCATCCAGGATTTCATCCGCAGCAAAACCTTGCGCAGCACGGCGAGGTGGTGCATGTGCTCGGTGTAGATCGCCGCATTGCCGACGCTGCCCGGCGGGATGTTGAACGGCGCGAGGTCGTCCGCAATGTTTAACTCCACGATAACCCGCCCCTCGCCCTTGATCTGTTCGGGGTCAACGAGGGTGCCGCTGGGCTGGAGCTGTCCCTGCGGAATGTAGGCGCCGGCTCTTGCCACCTTGGCCTTGAAGAAGCGGCCGGGCACGGACGGCAGGATGACCTCGGCGTCGGCCCCCTCGATGATTCGCTGCGCGCTGTTCTGCAGGAAAGCGGCGGCGAAGACCGGCTTTTCTTGGTGCAGAAAAACCATGACCGGACGCAGCGGGGCCGGAACCGTATACATGCCGGGCCGCAGGAACATCTGGACGACAGCGCCGTCCGTCGGCGCGCGCACTACGGTCTGATCGAGATTGTAGCGCGCGGTGTCGAGGTCCGCTTGAATACGCGCAACCTCGGTGTTGACGCCTTCAACTGCGGCGGTGGCCTCCAATTGCGCGCGTGCGGCTTCAGATTGCGCGGCTTCCTCCGTGCTGCGGGACGCGAGGAACCGCTCTTCGGTCTGCTTGAACTGCGCCTGCGCGATCGCGCCGCTTTGCACGAGTTGCTTCGAGCGGTTAAACAGATCCTCGGCCGCTGTGCGGTCGGCCGTGGAAGCCTGTGCCCTTTGCCTCGCGGTGTCGGCCGCCGCGGTCAGCTGCCTGGTCGCCTGCTGCGCGTCAGCCAGCTGGGCTTCGAGCGACTTAACTGCGTTTTCGTAGCGTTCCGGGTCGATTTTGAAAAGCACATCACCTGCCTTGAGCGGCACGCCTGTGGCAACGGGGACCTCGATGACCCGGCCACTGACCGTGGGCGTGATCGGCGTGGTCGTGAAATAAAACCGGCCCTCGCTGCTGAACGGGTGGTTGTAGTTCATTCCGAGGAGGAGTGCGCCGAGCAGGGCGATACCGCCGAGCGCCGCCGTGAGCAAGGTGAAGCCGTTGACCGGAATCTTGAATATCTTGAAGACCGCGTAGGCGCAGGCCGCGTAGGTCAGGATGAGCAGCAGATCCATGGGTCAGGAAGGCTCCTGCGTGCGTGAAGCCGCCTCCAGTTTCCGCAGGCGCTCCTCCAAAGCGGCGATGCGCGCCGAAGCATCCGGGGCAGCGATGGAGTCTGAGACTTTCTCCGTGTCGGGTCGCCGTCCGCCGTAGCCGTGCACCGGGTGGTAGGAAGTCGCCCAGATCCAGAGGAAAGGCCAGATGGCATGAAGGGTGAAGAGGCTGACCCAGCCCGCCGTGTGAATGGCGTCCTGATGAGGATGGTTGCGCCCCTTGGCGATGTGGTAAGGAATGTCGTGAATGGCAATCATCCCGTAGGCAAGCGTCAGCACCATGAAGACGATGATGGCGAGGGCAAACCAGGTGAGAAAGTCCACGGGAATCAGGAGGCGAAATTCTTGGCCGCGGCGATCTCGGCCAGGGTGGAGAGATTCTTCCCATTGATGATGCCGACCGACTCGAGGCTTGAGGTAGCTTCATACCAAAGTCCTTTGTTGGACTTGGGAAAAAAGATGAACGCATGCCCGTCGGGCAAATCACCCCGGATGACCACCTCGTTTGCATGCTCGGCCAAGAACTCAGTGCAGGTCTGGAACCACGGATGCGAAGTGCGACCCTCGAAGATCTGGTCGATGAGCGACTGGACTTCCGCGGTGGAACTAGGGCGCATTGTCTTTTCCGCCATCTCGCGGCGGTGCGCGCGAATCTCCTCCATGTCGAAATTGTCCATCACCTGAGATGAAAGAGCAGTGGAACGCCGAATAGCAAGCCAAGTATGACCGTGAGCGTGACCCCCAAGCCCATGATGACGCGGTGCGGCACCCGAGAAAAGAGGGCTGCCGCCACCACGGCATTAAGGATTGGGCAGAGAAAAAACCACAGGCCGTAACGCGCCATGAATCCGCCCAGATCCTGAACCAGAGCTGGTCCGCCCGGAAGATCACCCGCTTGCGTGAGGAGACGCAGGGCAAACATACCCAAGCAGACGATGAGAAGCTGGATGTAGATGAGAACGCGGGCGGGGTTCACTTCGGCAGTCTCTGATGCGTCCAGCGAAAGGCAAGGCCCGAGCAGAGGCTGACCAAGGATCACCGCAGGGATTCCGCGAACCCCCAATGAAACCGTGCTTTCGTTCGTCAGTCGTGGTCTGTTGGAGGTCGATGTCGGAAACGCACCACTTCACCGTCCGTGCGGCGCTGCGTTACAGCGTCTGGACGCCGGGCTGGCTGCTGCTCAACGTCGCAGCGAGCCGGTGTGCCGGCCAGCAAGTCACGGGGGAGAATCTGACCAACAGCGAAGGCCAACCCTTCGTCGAACAGGTGGGTCCGGACAACCTGACGCGCTTCCACGCCGTGAACCTGGCGGCCGGCGAGTGCGAGGTGTTTTATGAGGCGGAGGTTGTGCGGAGGGAGTCCGAATTTGCCGGTTCATGGGAGCCGCGCGAGGTCTCCCTCGTGGAGTTGCCGCCCGCGGTGGCCCGCTACCTTTATCCCAGTCGTTATTGCGAGTCCGACAAACTCGTCCGCTTTGCCTCCAAGGAGTTCGGCGGCCTCTCCCCGGGGCACAGTCGCGTGGTGGCGATCTGCAATTGGATCCATCAGCAGATCGATTACCAGCCCGGATCAACCAACGAACACAGCAGCGCAGCGGACTGTATTTTGCTTCGCTCCGGGGTCTGCCGCGATTTTGCCCACCTGGGCATCACCTTCTGCCGCGCCCTGGGCATTCCGGCGCGCTACGGCAGCAGCTACGCCCACGGGCTGCCGAACCCGGATTTTCATGCGTTCTTCGAGGTCTGGCTCGGCGACCGCTGGTGGTATTACGACGCCACGCGACTCGCGCCGCAGGCGGGGTTCATCCTCATCGGAACCGGTCACGATGCCGCCGACAACTCCGTGGCCACGATGTCCCAAGGCGTGCAATCCGTTTCCATCGACGTCCGCATCGAGAAGGTTTCGCCCGGCGTGCTGGACTACACGACGTCGCCGATCGCGTTTGATTAGCGGCTTGGGGGGAGGGCCGGGTCAGCAACCTTCGGATTCGGGGAGGATCAATTCTGACGGCGCCCCGTATTGCTCCGGCCACGAGGCATAGGCCACATCGGTCATGCCCACGGCATGAGTGATCATTTGCCACTCACCGTCCACCACCTTCCAGAGGATGGCTGTGTCCGCGCTCTCGCCGGGGCCGACGCGGATCTGGTTGCCTTCGTCGTTGACGATGGTGCCGTAGAAAAAGGCCCAGTCGCCGAGGCGTTGGAGCGAGCCGGCAAATTTCACCGGCTGTCCGGCCTCCTGCTCGACATTGCTGCGGGCGAGATCGAAGAGTGAAGCGCGCAGTTCGGAGCCTTTGGGCACCTCCTTGGGACCCGCGAACGCGGAGGTGGCGAAACAGAGTGACAGCACAACGAGCAGGGTTTTCATGGTGGTATTCATGGTGGGGCAAGAAGGTTGAAAACTAATCAAGCCTACCCACCGCTGTGAAGCTTGAGGATGCGAGCAACCTCGTTGATCGCGGCGGGATTCTGGTGCGCGCTGTGGTTGGAGGGGACGATGAGTTCCGACTTGGCCTCGGGGATGTGCGAACTCCAATAGGGCACGACACCGTCGGACATGACCGGCTTGGTCTGGTCCTTGTTCCCGCCCTTGCCGCGGTCGCCGGCGATGACATGGACGGGGACATCCTTGACCATGGGAATCGTGTTGATCGCCTTCACGAAGCGGTTGTTGGGCGCGAGGCTGTCGATGCTGTTGGGCATGCGGCGCAGGACGAGGTCCCCGGTTTGGAAGGTGGTCAGGCTGAGAGCGTCCGCCCCGACGTTGAGCAAGGCCCGCGGAGTGCGGACCAGACTCGATCCAATGCGCCCGAGGGGATTGCCCGCCAGGTCGGCCCCGCGCAGGGGGGATGAGACGAAGATGACGCGACCAACCTCCGGGCGGGTCTTGAACAACAAGGCATTGGCGAGCATTCGGCGACTTTCCGGGCCGAGGCTTGTTTCCCGCGGGGAACGGCCGAAAATCGTCTGCCAGAGACGTTCACCCGGGTCGGTGATGAGCAGGCGACTGATACAACCACCCATGCTGTGCCCTATGACTACTATCGGTTTACTCAGGGGAAACTTCTTCTCCACCGCATCAAGCTGCTCCCGCAGGATCGCGGCGGAGTAGCCGTAGGGATAGCCGCTCGGATAGCTGTAGAACCAGAATTGGTAGTTTTTGCGGATCTCCGGATCGTTGCGCAGCTTGTTGATCATCGGAACATAGGTTGCGGGCGTGTCCATCAGGCCGTGAATGACCAGGATCACGGTTTTGTTTGGGTCGTAGGGCTGGAGGCGGGAGATCCGCGCGGTCTGGGCGTATTTTTCCGGCTGGAGCAGGCGGGAAATCTCAAACTTCTGTGGCTCTGCCTGCTGGAGCAGCACGGCGAGCGGGACGGTGAAGTCCGCGGCCAGCGGCAGCCGTCGCCCGTCGAGGACGACCTCCTCGGTGGACAACGGATCCTCGAAGGCGATCTCGGCCGTCTTGCCGCGGAAACGGATCACCGTGGTCACGCCGTAATAGACCCGCGGCAGGGCGAAGTTCTTGTCGTAATCTTTGGTTTCCTCACGCCCCATCGCCACCGTGGGCGCCCCGAAACCGTCCTTGGTTTCGCGTTCGCTGACGTATTTTCCCTTCACGTCAAACTCATCGGCCGGCACGAAGTCGTAGAGTGCGGGATTCCACGCCGGTCGCGGATCAGGCCGACGGGTCAGCACATATCCGCCGCCCTCCGCAGGCACTGACATGGGCTTAGTCCACGGGTCAAGTTTGGCCTCGGTGATCGTGCCAAGCACGCGGGCGACGGCAAAGTTGTAGGCCTCACGCGCCGCCACATCGTTCGGATTGGTTTTAAGTTGCTTCGAGGCCACCTCGGCGACCGCGAGATAATCAGCGAGCGCTGCGAGGGGGCGCTTCTTGCCCCAGCGTGACGCCTCCTTGATCTGCTGCGGCACCGCGGCGAGGGCGCCACCGGCGGCGGCGAACGATGAAAAAGCCGGGCGTTTTTTCGCCACCGTTCCGTAGGGCGCAGCGCAGCCTCCGAGGGCAAGGGCGGCGATGAGGGCGAGAGGAAGGCGGGCGAACAGTTTCATGGAAGCCGCCGACACTCCCCAGAAAGGGGTCCGCAGGGCAAGAACTTCCCGCCGGAGGCAAACGACCGGTTGACAAAGGGAAGCCACGGCCCGAGCGTTCGCTTCCTCATGCCATTCGCCAAGCTTGGGTTGACCAAGCCACTACTTCAAGGCGTCCAAGCGATGGGTTACGGGGATCCCACCCCGGTCCAACTACGGGCGATTCCACCGGCCCTCGAGGGCCACGACATCATTGCCTCCGCCCAGACCGGGACGGGCAAGACGGCCGCATTTGCCCTGCCGGCGCTGCAAAAGCTCGGCTCGCACGGACGACTTCGCTGCCTCGTGCTTGAGCCGACGCGCGAGTTGGCCATGCAGGTCGAAACGTCCATGCGTGATTTAGCGCGGTTCACCGATCTGAAGGTTGGCTCGGTCTTTGGCGGCGTGGGCTACGGCGCACAGCGCACCGCCCTGCGCGACGGCCTCGACATCGTCGTGGCCACACCCGGACGATTGGAGGACCATCTGCAACAGGGGACTTTGCGCCTCAACGACATCGAGGTGCTGGTCCTCGACGAGGTCGACCGCATGCTCGATGTCGGCTTCCTCCAACCGATGAAACGCATCGTGGCCAAGTGCCCGAAGGACCGGCAGACGCTCTTTTTCTCCGCGACCCTGCCGCCGGAAATTTCGCAACTCGCCGCGTGGGCGCTGCGCGACCCGGTGCGCATCGAGATCGGCGCGTCGCGCTCGGTCGTCTCGACGGTCAAGCACGGCGTCTACGTGACCGACGCGGGCCGCAAGTTCGGCCTGCTCCTCGCGCTGCTCGAGGCGACCAACTACCAAAGCGTGCTGATCTTTTCGCGGACCAAGCACGGGGCCGACCGGATCGCCCGGCGTCTGCGCGACAACAACCACGCGGTGGCCGTCCTGCACGCCAACCGCTCGCAGAACCAGCGCATCGAAGCCCTCGAGGGCTTCAAGTCGGGCAAATACGAGGTCATGGTCGCAACCGACATCGCCGCCCGCGGCATCGACGTGGCCGGGGTCAGCCACGTGATCAATTACGACATTCCGCAACACCCGGAGGACTACGTCCACCGCATCGGGCGGACCGGCCGCGCGCAGCAAACGGGCGACGCCTACACCATCGTGGGCCACGACGAGATGAAGAAGCTGGCCGCGATCGAGCGATTCATCGGCCAGAAGGTCGAACGCCTCACGCTCGAAGGCGTCAATGTGCCGCTCCAAGGCGAACAAAGCGCCCCCCGCCCGCCGCGGCTCGAGCCGCGGTTGGACGGACGACCGCAGCAGGCGCGCCCGCGCCGCCGTTTCGGGGCTCGCCGCTGACCCCGGGGTCAAACCCCCGCTTGCCTCGTGGCGGGGCATGCCGGATGATGCAGCAAGGTCATTGCCCGCCAAGACCATCCGATGAATTTAAGTGATCCCGCCCACAAGCCGACCATTCTCGTTGTTGATGACACGCCGGACAACCTGACCCTGATGTCGGAACTGCTCCGCGGCCGCTACACGGTGAAGCTGGCCAAGACGGGGGAGAAGGCGCTGCAACTTGCGGCGGCGGCGGTGACTCCGGACCTCATCCTGCTCGACATCATGATGCCCGGGCTTTCGGGCTACGAGGTCATCAAGCAGTTGAAAGCCAACGAGGCGACGCAGCATATCCCGGTGATTTTTCTCACGGCCATGAGCGCGGCCGAGGACGAGAAGAAGGGCCTCGAGGTCGGGGCGGTGGACTACATCACCAAGCCGGTCTCCCCGGCCATTCTCCTCGCCCGGGTGGCGAACCACCTGCGGCTCAAGGCGGCTTCGGATTTCCTCCGCGACACGAGCAAATTCCTCGAGGCCGAGGTAGAGAGGCGAACCCGGGAGAACATCGCCATTCAGAGCGTGACGACGCTGGCGTTGGCCTCCCTGGCGGAGACGCGCGACCTGGCCACGGGCAACCACATTCGGCGGACCCAGCACTTCGTCCGCGTGCTGGCCGAGCACCTCGCCTCGCATCCGCGCTTCCAAGCCATCCTGACCGAGGAATACATCGAGATGCTTTACAAGAGCGCCCCCCTGCATGACATCGGCAAAGTCGGCATCCCCGACCACATTCTGCACAAGGCCGGCAAGTTCACTCCGGAGGAGTTCAACGTGATGAAGACGCACACGACGCTAGGGCGGGACGCCATCCAGACGGCCGAGGACCAACTCGGCATGCCGGTGACCTTTCTCGCCATGGCCAAGGAGATCGCCTACTATCACCATGAGAAGTGGGACGGCACGGGTTATCCGACCGGCGCCTCGGGTTGCGACATCCCGGCCTGCGCCCGACTCATGGCGGTGGGCGATGTTTACGACGCGTTGCGCAGCCACCGCACCTACAAAGAGGCGTTGAGCCACGAAGAGGCCGTGGTCATCGTGACCGAGGGCCGCGGACACCACTTTGATCCCGACGTGGTGGATGCGTTTCTGGAGGCGCAGGATGAGTTCCGCGCCATCCACGCCCGTTTTCAGGACATGGATGGACGCACCCGTTAGGCGCGACAGGGCGGCCGCCGCGGCCAAGACCGGATCCCTCATGGTGCTGGGGGTCATCTTTGCCTGTGGGTGGATCGGACTCCACTTCGTCTGGGGCGTCATGGCGATGATGGGCAATCTCATGGCCAATGACGCGGATCGGGCCAGCAGCGACCAGCACATGATGCTGATTCTGGGTGCTCTGGCCGGCCAGGTTCTGGCGGGGGCCGCCGGAATTCCCGCGGGTCTGGCCTTCTTCTGGCGTGGTCGGCGGAAGTTGCTGCTGGGAATTTTCCTCGCGGCGTTTCTGTCCGGCGTTCTCCTGCAGGCGGGGGCGTTCTGGCTCTTCGCCCGCGCGGCGATGTCCAGCGCCTAAGCGGTCTTGCTTACGGGGCAAGCGTCACCCGCAGGCGCAGGAAGAGGCTGGTGTTCGTGCCCCGCTCGAGGAGGAAAACGCGACGGACGCAGCCGACTGTCACGCCGTTCTGGTCGAGGGTATCAGTTGCAGTGATGCCATTGGTGCTCCATGAACCGCCGGGCCAACCGGTTGTCGCCTCGCCGAACACCGCGAGTCCCGGGTCGTTGGTGCGCACGATGGCGGTGAGGGTGAGGTGGTTGTCGGACACGGAGGCAGCCGGGATCGCCCCGCCAACGCCGCTAGGGGCCGCGCCCCCGAGAGCGTAATGACGGACAAGGTCGGGCGTCGCAGCCGCTCCGCCGCTCCACTGGGCGAAGAGTCCGGCTTCGCTGCCCGGGAGAACGGTCACGCGGACCTGGTTCGTGGCCGGCGCATAATCGACTAAGTCCTGCGGCGTGAAGACGACCGCCCAATCCGCCGCCCCGGCAGGAGGCGTGGTCGCCGGAGCAGCGAAGGCGAACGCCCCGGGGATCGCCGCC
>JBGSSV010000062.1:0-33870 GCA_041736875.1 Chthoniobacterales bacterium
CGGGCGCACGGCACCGGGGCGATGCGTGCGCCTGTGGATGACCAGAGACCACGAGCAGCGCGCAGAGTCGGAGCTCCCCGAGGTCAAGCGGCTCGACCTCGCCGAGGTGGTGCTCTCGCTCAAGGCGGCCGGGGTGGGGGATCTGGACAAATTCCGCTGGCTCGAGCCGCCCGAGCCGCGGGCTCTGGCCCGCGCCGGCGATCTCCTGCAGGACCTGGGTGCCCTCGACCGGGCGGGAAACATCACCGCCCTCGGCCGCCAGATGCTGGCCTTCCCGGTGCATCCGCGTTACGCCCGCTTGTTGCTCGAAGCGGAGAAACTTGGCGGAGTCAAAGCGGCGTGCGTCTTGGCCGCACTGACTCAGGGGCGGGGCTTGCTGCTCAAGAGCACCTCGCGCGAGATGGACCGGCAACGCGACGACCTGCTGCGCGATGGCGCGGATTCCGACCTCATGGTGCAACTGCGGGCCTTTTCTTTCGCGCGTAAGTCCGACTTCGATCCGGGGCGCTGCCGGGCCCTGGGTATTCATGCGCAGTCGGCGCGGCAGGCGGCGCAATTGGCGGAAAAATTCGAGGACATCGCGCAGGCCGAGGGGCTCAACCTGGCCGACGCTCCGCCGCCGCCCCACGCGATGGAGCAATGCATGCTGGCGGCGTTTCCGGACCACCTGGCCAAGCGTCTCGATCGCGGCACACTGCGGTGTGACTTGGTTCACGGCCGTCGCGGCACGCTCGCGCGGGAGAGCGTGGTCACCACCGAATTGCTCGTCGCCGGGGAGATCACGGAAATCGGCGGACGCGAGGGCGATGTCCAGACCCTGCTCACGCTGGCCTCCCCGGTGCGGGAGGAATGGCTACGCGAAATGTTTCCCGCAGCGTGGAGCGAGGGGGTCACGACGTTGTTCGACCCCGTGACCCGCGGGGTGACGGCGCGTCGCGTGGCGCGGTTTCATGATCTCGTCCTTCGCTCGGGGCCGGGAGGTGAGCCGGATACGGCGGCCGCAGCGGCGATCTTCGCTGGTAAGGTCGCTGACGGTGAACTGGCTTTGTCGCTTTGGACCGAGGCGGTGGAGCAATGGATCACCCGCCTGAACTGTCTCGCGGCGTGGTGTCCCGAGTGGGAACTGCCTTCCTTGCAGGCGGCCGACCGCCGGTTTCTGCTCGAGCAGCTTACCGCGGGCGTGACCAATTATCGCGCCCTCAAGGACCGTGACCCGTGGCCAGTTTTGCGGTCTTGGTTATCCGGGCCGCAGGCCGCGATGCTTGAGACGCATGCGCCGGAAAAAATCAAACTGCCCGGCGGCCGTGCCGCACGGGTCACCTATGCCGAGGGTCAGGCCCCGGTCTTGGCGGCACGCGTGCAGGATCTTTACGGGGTGGATAAGCCTCTGACCGTGGCGGATGGCCGCGTGCGGGTGCGGGTGGAGGTGCTTGCACCCAACCAAAGGCCGATCCAGGTGACGGATGACCTGGGAAGTTTCTGGCGCAACACCTACCCGGAAATCCGTCCCGAATACGCCCGGCGCTATCCCAAGCACGAGTGGCGGTGAAAATCGCTTGCACCCTGCGGACGGACGGCGGAGTTTCGGGGGCGTCATGGCCACTTACGTTTACCAGACTGTCCCGACCGCGGATGAAGAGTTGGTGCGGACCTATGAAATCCGCCAGAGCATGAAAGACGCGGCCCTGACCCGGCATCCGGAAACCGGCGAACCGATCCGGCGGGTCATCACCGGCGGTCTGGGCATCATGACCTCCTCCAAAGGCGCGCCCGCTCCGGTGGTCTCGTCCGGCGGCCACTGCTGCGGCGGAGGTTGCGGTTGCGGCTGAAGCAGCGGAGCCGCGTTCTTTTCCCATGGAATTTGTGGCACGACGCGAGCGGTTCCCGCGTGGTTTCGTGCTCTCCCTCATGGGGCTTTGGTGCCTGCTGGCTGCGGCCACTGGGGCTCCCCCGGCGGGTTATTACGATCCGGCCGCGGGACAAACCGGTGGCGACCTGAAACAGGCGCTGCACACGATCATCCGCGGGCACACGGTCATTCCCTATGGGAGCCTCCTTCCGCCGTTGCGCGAGCTTTGGGCGGATCCGGCCAACACTTCGAACGTCATCCTGACCTACTCGCTGACCTCGGTGCCGGGCACGGGCGGATGGAATCGGGAGCACCTTTGGCCGCGGTCGCGAGGGAATAGCGCGGCCAGCGGGCCGGATGACAGCGATCTTTTTCATCTCGTGCCAACTGACGTGTCGGTCAATGCCGAGCGGGGCAGTCTCTTTTTCGACCAAAGCAATCCGGCGGACCCCGGCTACCGCATCCCCGCACATCCGCTCGCGCTGCAGGCCAGCCGCGACTCGGATTCATGGCAGCCAGCGGCCTCCGAACGGGGCGATATCGCCCGGGCCATGTTCTACATGGATGTGCGCTACAACGGGTCAGATCCCGAGACAACCGACATGGAATTGGTTTCGTTCCCGCCCTCCGGGGCGCAGATGGGGAATCTCAATACGCTGCTGCTCTGGCATGCGCAGGATCCGCCGGATGAGGCAGAGCGGGCGCGCAATGACCTGATTTTTTCGCGCTACCAGGGCAACCGCAACCCGTTCATCGACGAGCCGGAGTTCGCCACGGCGATCTGGGGTAGCGGAGACCCGGGTGACCCGGCCAGCGCCCCGTTAGCGAGGGTTCTGGCCACCTCGGCGACTGCCGCGGAGTCACCATCGAGCCCGGGCCGCTTTGTTGTCTCGCTCAACCAGTTCGCCGGCGCGGATGGTGTCACGGTTGCCTTCGTCATGTCCGGTGCCGCCGCTCCGGACGAATACGCCTTGTCCGGTCCCGGCGTGACCTATGATTCCGCGACCGGCCTTGGGTCGGTTTACCTGCCGGAGAATTTTTCCAGCGCGGTGGTGGTGCTCACGCCGGTGGCCGATGGGGTGGCCGAGCCCTCCGAGGAGGCCATTCTCACCCTGCCGGGCGGCCCGGGCTACGACATCACCCCGGATGCCTCGTCTACCGCGACGGTGACCATCCGCGACACGCCGGGGTTGCCTGTGGCTTGGACTTTCAATGATGGTGGGTTCTCCACGACCAGCAGCCTCCCGGCCAGCCGGGGAGACGGCACCATTTCCTTCGCCTCCTGGCTCGGCACGTTGAGCTCCTTCACCGGCGTGAGCAACACGATGTCGCTCGCGCTGGTCGGATCGGCCGGCAACGGCTCCTCGGTGGAGTTCCGTTTTTCCATGGCCGGGTCCCGTGATTTGTCCCTGCGCTTTTGGACCCGCGGGACCTCCACCGGCTACAACAGCGGAGTCTGGTCGTTCAGCACGAACGGCACGGACTTTGTCACCAATACCGCGGTCAACACCGCGACACGTTCGACGACTTTTGCCCAGAGGACGGTCGATTTTAGTGGCTTCACCGCGCTGAACAACGCCTCGGAGGTGACCATGCGATACACCCTCAATGGCGCGACCTCCTCCTCGGCCAACAACCGGCTCGACGAGTTGGAGTTCAGCGCCACGCCCTACGTGATCGGTTCCGGGCCGCGTGAAGTCTCCCTCGTGGCGGTGAATTCTGCGGCGAGGGAACTCGCTTCGGTGCACGGCGTGCTGAGTTTTCGTCTCAATGGCCCCGCGCCCGAGACGGGTTTGACCGTGGCCTTCCAGATGAGCGGCACGGCCCAGGCGGGCGTCGATTACCTCGTCGCGGGAGCGGCCAGTTTCGATGCCCCGAGCGGAGTAGGAACGGTCTTCTTCCCGGCCAACACCGACGCAGTGCTCGTCGATCTCATGCCTCAAGAGGATGCGCAAAGCGAGCCGCTCGAAACGATGATCTGCACGTTGGCGGATTCTCCCGATGGTTCCTACCTCCCGGGAGCGGCCACCACCGCTGTCGCCACGATCAGTGACCTGCGCAACGACGATTTCTCCCAGGCCATGGTGCTGACCGGCTCGCCGGTCACCACGAATGGAAGCAACGTGGGGGCGACGCGTGAGGAAAATGAACCATGGCATCTCGGTGGTTCGTCGAACAATGGCGGCCGCTCGGTCTGGTGGAAATGGACCGCTCCATGGTCCGGGGCTGCGGTCTTCTCGACCCAAGGCAGTGACTTTGACACGGTGCTGGCTCTCTACACTGGCTCGGCGCTCGGGGCGTTGACCAGGGTTGCCTACAACGACGATGGCGGGCCCAACAATACCAGCCGCCTCGTCCACCCTGTCACGGCGGGCACGACCTACTATCTCGCGGTGGACGGATATGGCACGTCGGCCGGCAACATCACGTTGTTTGTCGGCCGCGATACGAGCCTCGGGCTGTTCTCCCCGACCAGCGGCGCGCCCGGAACAACCGTGACGATTAGCGGTGTCAATCTGGGCGCGGCTTCGGCGCTGACCTTTAATGGGCAACCGGCCGCCTTCGGTATTGTCAGCGCCACAGAGCTCCGCGCTATCGTTCCGCCTGCCGCCACCAGCGGAGTGATCAGCGTCACGACGCCGGACGGCTCGGCCAGCACCGCCGCGGCCTTTAGCGTGTTGCCCGGCACCGCCTATGGCTCGTGGGCTGCCGGATTCGGGCTTGATCCCTCTGCTGCCGGTGCGCGGACGTTGGACCTTGATGCGGATGGTCTGGTCAATTGGCTCGAATTTGCCTTCGGACGCAGCCCCGTGTTGGCGGAAGGCGGGCCTCCGTTACGGGTCGAGGCTCGCTGGTTCGTAGATCCCGCCGACGGGGTGGAAAAACTCTTCCCGGCGCTGCTCTACGAACGCAGCACGTCCGCGACGAACGCAGCCTTCGTGCTTGAGGCGTCCCCGTCCCTCGAGACCCCCGATTGGCAGCCCGGCTCGCCGTGGATTTCCACCACGCCCGTGCCGGGTGCGGCCCGCGAGGAGGTTCTGCACCGCGGGTCGCAACCCTTGGATGCGGGTGCGCAGTTCTTCCGGCTCAAAGTAAGCGAGCCTTGATACTAGGCCCTTCGCTTGAAGCGTTCTCGACGCCGCGTGCCGGGCGCGGTATATGGCGCGCATGATGAATCGCATGATTGCTGGGTTGGTGGCGCTGGTTTGCGCCGGTTCGCCGTTGCTGGCGCAGGAGGCGCCGACGATCACGGTGCGCAAGGGCGACCGGGTCCCGCTGGCCCTCGCCCCACTTGGCGGAGGCTCGGGTCCGGCGGTGACGAAGGTGCTGCAAAACGACCTCGACCTCGCCGGGTGGTTCCAACTCGTGCCCGCCGCACAGGCATCCTACACGGTCGGCGGCACGGCCGGTGGTGGTTCGCTCCAAGGCAAAGTGACCGACGGCACCGGCTCGGTCGTGCTGGCCAAAACCTACACCGGTGACGACCGCTCGGTCGCCCACCAGTTTGCCGATGACATCGTCGAAACTCTCACCGGCAACAAGGGCATTGCCACGACCAAGATCGCGTTCGTCGGCACGGGCAGCGGGGCCAAGGAAATCTATCTCGCGGATTACGACGGCGACAACTCGCGCCGCCTGACCAGCGATCGCAGCATCAGCGTGGCACCCTCGCTCGGGCCGGGCGCGCGGAACTTGGCCTACACCGGATACCAAGGCGGATACCCCGACGTTTACGTCATCGACGTAGCCACGGGCGCGCGCAACCGCGTGATCGATGCTCCGGGGACCAACTCCGGCGCGGCCATCTCGCCAGACGGCGGACGCATGGCGCTGACCATGAGCAAGGACGGCAACCCGGAAATTTACGTGACCGGGCTACGGGGCGGCGGGGCCAAACGGCTGACCCGCACCCGCGGAGTTGAATCCTCCCCGACCTGGTCGCCCGACGGCGGCGAGTTGATTTATTCTTCCGACGAGGGCGGCAGCCCCCAGCTTTATCGCATCAGCGCCGGCGGCGGATCGCCGCGGCAGATTCCCACCGGCCAGGGTTACTGCACCGATCCTTCTTGGTCGCCGGATGGAAAAAAAGTGGCTTTCACCGTGCGCAGTGGCGGGGGATTTTCCGTCGCGGTCATGGATGTTGCCGGCGGTGGGGCGCGCATCGTGGCCTCGGGACAGAATCCCGTGTGGGGCCGCGGCGGGCGACACGTGATTTTCAGCAGCGGCTCCAGCCTCATTCTCCTTGACGTTCCGACCGGCCGAACGACAACTATCGTCAGCGGTCTGGGGAAGGTGAGCGAGCCGACATGGTCCCTCTAAGCCCCGACCGCAAGCGCATCCCATGAGATTATTTCCTTACGTTCAGCTTCTCGCCGCCGTCGCCGTGGCCCTCGCCACCGTGTCCTGCAAGACAAACCCGAAGGATGAATTCGCGGGGGTTGATGGCGATTTCGTCAGCGGTGTTCCGCTGCCCAGCCGCCAGGATGGCGCGGCCTTCTTGGGCGGCAATGTTTCCAAGGGGCAATTCCCGCCGGTGCAGTTCGGCTACGACAGTTTCGAGGTCAGCTCGTCCGAGATGAACAAGGTTGAGGCGGTGGCCGAGGCGCTGAAGGGCTCGCGCAATGACATGATCATCGCCGGCTTCACCGACGAGCGCGGCACGGAGGAATACAACCGCGGACTGGGCGAGCGCCGTGCTCTGGCCGTCCGCGAGGCGCTCATCGCCAAGGGCATCAGCGGCGGCCGCATTCAAACTGTCAGCTTCGGCGAGGAAATGCCGGTCGACTCCGGCGGCGGCGAGGCGGCTTGGGCGGCCAACCGCCGCGCCGAGTTCGGTGTGATCCGCTGATTTTTCCCCGTGGCGGTTCACCTGCTGGATCTGCGCCTGCAATACGGGCAGGTGAAAGACGACGTCCGCCGTCGCCTCGACGCGCTGCTGGAAAGCCAGCATTTCATCCTCGGTCCGCCGGTGGAGGAATTGGAGTTGGCCGTGCGCGACTACACCGGCTGCGGTTATGCCATCGGCACCTCGTCCGGGACGGACGCTCTCCTCGCCATCTTCATGGCCATGGGCATCGGCCGCGGGGACGCCGTCATCACCACGCCTTACACGTTCTTCGCCACCGCCGGCTGCATCCACCGCGTCGGGGCCGAGCCGGTCTTTGTCGATATCGATGCGGCGACCTACAACCTTGATCCCGCGCGCCTCGAGGAGTGCCTGCGCAAGAAATGCCGTAGCGGTCCGGATGGACGTTTGCTCACCGCTGCCGGCAACCGCGTGCGCGCCATCATGCCCGTGCATCTGTTCGGGTGCGTGTGCGACATGGATCGGATCAATGCCCTCGCACAGGAATTCGATCTTCCTGTTGTCGAGGATGCAGCCCAAGCCATCGGCGCAGATTATCCCTCGGCCAGCGGCCGGACGCTGCGGGCCGGGGCCATAGGCGAGGCCAGTTACTTCAGCTTTTTCCCGTCGAAAAATCTCGGCGCTTTCGGTGATGCCGGCATGGCGACCTGCCGCGACGCCGCGCTCGCCGCGGAAATCAAACTCATGCGCAACCACGGGATGGGGACGCAATACCATCATGAGAAAGTCGGCGGAAACTTCCGCCTCGATGCCATGCAGGCGGTCATTCTCTCGGCCAAGCTGCCCCACCTTGATGCCTGGCATGCGGCGCGGCGGCGCAACGCCGCGCTTTACCGCGAGGAGTTCACCCGTCTCGGCTTGCTCGATCGCATCACTCTGCCGGTCGAGCCTTACGCCGCGTCGGGCGTCGTCAACCACCACATCTACCACCAATACGTCGTGCGCGTCCCGGACCGGGATCGCGTGCGGCAAAAATTGACCATCGCCGGCATCGGTTGCGCCGTCTATTACCCGGTGCCGCTGCACTTGCAGGAGTGCTTCGCCTCGCGCGGCCATGGGGTGGGGGATTTTCCGGAGGCGGAAAAAGCAGCGAGGGAGTCTTTGGCCCTCCCGATCTATCCCGAGCTGACCGCCGGGCAAATCCGCGAGGTGGCGGAGAGCTTGGCGCGGGCGTTGGGCTGAGACGGTGTGGTCCTCTGATGATGTTGCTGCCGATTTTCGCCTCGAGCTGCTCCCATGGCAGGCGCCGAGTCCGTGTCTTCGGCATGCCCGCTTGAGCCCCGCCAAGGCTGATGTGTATCCTGAGTGGAGCGGTAAAGAACGCAGCTGCGCCCATGTGCTCAACGCCCCTGCGGCGGGTCAAATATGCCCTGGCGGAGATTTTTTTCAGAAAATCTCTTGCGGTGAGTCAGTGTTCCGCTAATCTCTTGCCTCCCGCACACTGACGGGGGTTCGCGAAAAGACCACGTTCGCGTGGTTTTTTTGTCGCCTGAAAAGGCGTCGGAATTTTTTTAGCACATGCCCACTATCAACCAACTCGTCCGCAAAGGACGCCGCAAAGTGACTTTGAAATCAAAGTCGCCCGCGCTCGTCAATTGTCCGCAGCGCCGCGGCGTCTGCGTGCAGGTCATGACCCGCACGCCGAAAAAACCCAACTCCGCGTTGCGCAAGGTGGCCAAGGTCCGCCTGACCAACGGCCAGGAAATCATCGCCTACATCCCGGGCGAGGGGCATAACCTGCAAGAGCACTCCATCGTGCTCGTGCGCGGGGGCCGGGTCAAAGATCTTCCTGGCGTGCGCTACCACATTGTGCGCGGTTCGCTCGACACCCTCGGGGTGGACGGACGTCGTCGCGGACGTTCCAAATACGGGTCAAAACGCCCGAAGGCCGGCGGCGATGCCGCCAAAAAGTAACCCCTGATTTTTCACGACCATGGCACGCAGACGCAGAGCAACAAGACGAACAGTTCTCGGGGACAGCCGCTACGGCAGCTTGATGGTGACCCGCCTCATCAACACGGTGATGCGCGATGGGAAGAAGTCGACCGCCGAGGCGATTGTCTACACCGCGATTGAAAAATGCCGCGAAGGCAGCGACGCGGTCGATCCGCTCGATGTCCTGAACAAAGCGCTCGACAACGTCCGACCCCGCCTCGAGGTCAAATCCCGCCGCGTGGGCGGCGCGACCTATCAGGTGCCGATGGAAGTTCCGGCCGACCGCCAATACGCGCTCGCCATGCGCTGGATCGTCACCTTTGCCGCCAAGCGTAAGGCCGTCCCCATGAAAGAAGCCCTCGCGACCGAACTCAAGGACGCGGCCAACGGCCAAGGAAACGCCATCAAGAAGCGCGACGAAATGCACAAGATGGCCCAAGCCAACCGGGCCTTCGCCCACTTCCGCTGGTAAGCACCAAGATGTCCGCCACCGCCACAGCCCCGGCCGCCACGGCCAACCCGAACTCGCCCGACCGCGCCTTTCCTCTGGAGAAGACGCGGAACATCGGCATCTGCGCCCACATCGATGCGGGCAAGACGACGCTGACCGAGCGCATCCTTTTTTACACCGGCATGATCCACAAGATCGGCGAGGTGCACGAGGGGACGACGGTGACCGACTGGATGGAGCAGGAGCGCGAGCGCGGCATCACCATCACCTCCGCCGCAACGACCTGCGCCTGGTTGCAGAAGCCCGAGCCGGATGTCTTCAAGCTTTTCGAGGGCATCAACATGCGGGTCAATATCATCGACACGCCCGGCCACGTGGATTTCACCGCCGAGGTCGAGCGCTCGCTGCGTGTCCTCGACGGCGCCATCGCCGTTTTCTGCGGCGTGGCGGGGGTCCAGCCGCAGTCCGAGACGGTCTGGCGCCAAGCGACCAAATACAACGTCCCGCGCATCGCCTTCGTCAACAAGATGGATCGCACCGGCGCCGACTTCAACGCGGCCGTCGAGAGCATGCGCACCAAGCTGGGTGCCAACGTCTGGCCCATCCTCATTCCCCTCGGCAAGGAAGACCATCTGACCGGCCAGATTGACGTGGTTAACCAGAAGGCCGTCATCTTTTCCGACAGCGACGTGATGGGCTCGGTTTACGAGGTCACGGACATTCCGGCTGACCACCAGGAACTGGCCAAGAAAGCTTACGACGATCTCGTGACCCAGATGACCGACCTCGACGAGGAAATCGGCATGATGTTCCTCGAGGAGAAACCGATCACCAAGCAGGACCTCAAGGCGGCCATCCGCCGTCAGACCATCGCCAACCGCTTCGTCCCCGTCGCCGGCGGCTCCGCCTTCAAGAACAAGGGCGTGCAATACCTCGTCGATGCCGTGGTTGATTACCTGCCCGGCCCGCTGGACATTCCTCCGGCCAAGGGTCAGGACCCGGACGACGCCACGCCGATCGACGCCCTGGCCAGCGACCACGCGAATTTTTCCTCCCTCGCCTTCAAGCTCTGGAGCGATCCGTTCGTCGGCAAGCTGGTCTTCTTCCGCGTCTATTCCGGCAAACTCTCGAAGGGGGACACCGTCTACAACCCCCGCACCCGCAAGCGGGAGCGCATCAGCCGTCTCATCCAGATCCAGGCCGACAAGCGCGAGGACATCGACACCTGCTACGCCGGCGACATCGCCGCGATCGTCGGCATCCGTAACATTACCACCGGCGACACGCTTTGCGACGAGGACCACGCGATCCTGCTCGAGCCTCCTTCGTTCCCCGATCCCGTCATCTCCATGGCCATCGAGCCGAAGACGAAGGTCGACCAGGAAAAAATGGCCGTCGCCCTCCAGCGATTGGCCGAGGAAGACCCGACCTTCCGTGTCTTCACCCACGAAGAAACCGGCCAGACCATCATCGCCGGCATGGGTGAACTGCACCTTGAGATCATCCGCGACCGCATGATGCGCGAATTCAAGGTCGATGCCAACGCGGGCAAGCCTCAGATCGCCTACAAGGAAACCATCCTGCTTCCGGCGGACGGTGAAGGGAAACTTATCAAGCAGTCCGGCGGACGCGGCCAATACGGTCACGTCATCGTCAAGATTCAACCCAACGAGCGCGGCAAGGGCCTGACCATCGAGAACAAGATCGTCGGCGGCACCATCCCGAAGGAATACATCCCCGCCTGCATCAAGGGCGTCGAGGAAGCCGTCCTCAACGGCATCATCGGCGGATACCCCGTGATCGATGTCCACGTTGATATCGTCGACGGCTCCTTCCACGAGGTGGATTCGAACGAAATGGCCTTCAAACTCGCGGCGATTTTCTCCTTCAAGGACGCGATGAAAAAGGCCAAGGCCATTCTTCTCGAGCCGGTCATGAAGGTCGAAAACATCACCCCGGATGAATTTCAGGGTGACATCATGGGTGACCTCAACCGCCGGCGGGCCAAGATCCTCGGGATCGACACCAAAGGCAACCTCTGCACCATCACCGCCGAGGTGCCGTTGGCCGAAATGTTCGGCTACGCCACGGCCATCCGTTCGCTTTCCAAGGGACGCTCCTCCTACTCGATGGAGCCCTCGCATTTCGAGCAGGTGCCCGCCCAGGTGCTCGCCGCCGTTCTCGACAACCAGAAAAAATAGCGCCATGGCCGCCCAAAAAATACGCATCCGCCTCAAAGCCTTCGACCACACGCTCCTCGACCGCTCGGTTCTCGAAATCGTCGAGACGGCCAAGCGCAGCGGATCCCAAGTCGCCGGCCCCGTGCCGCTCCCGACCAAAATCGAGCGCTGGACGGTCAACCGCTCCCCGCACGTGGACAAGAAGTCCATGGACCAATTTGAGCGCCGCACGCACAAGCGCCTGCTCGACATCATCGACCCGACGGCCAAGACGGTGGACGAACTCCGCCGCCTCAACCTCCCGGCCGGCGTGGACATCAACATCCAGATCTAGAAACGACCATGAGCATCGGATTACTCGGAAAAAAACTCGGGATGACCCGGGTCTACGACGACAAGGGCGTTTCCACCCCGGTCACTGTCATTGCCGCCGCCGGCAACAAGGTCCTGCAGGTCAAGACGGCCGAAACCGACGGCTATGTGGCCGTGCAGGTCGGCTTCGACGACCAGAAGCCCTCCCGCGTCCCCAAGGCGCAGGCTGGCCACTTCGCCAAGACGGCCGCCACACCCAAGCGCTTCATCCGCGAGTTCCGCAACGGTGTTTCGGAAGCCGGCACCGACCTGTCGGTCACGACCTTCGAGGTCGGTCAGTATGTCGACGTCATCGGCCAGTCCAAAGGCAAGGGCTTTCAGGGGGCGATGAAAAAGCACAACTACCAAGGCCAGCCGGCCAGCCACGGTTCGATGATGCACCGCCGCACCGGCGCCATCGGCAACCGCTCGACCCCGGGCCGGGTGTGGAAAAACATGGGCATGCCCGGTCACATGGGTGACGAGCGCGTCACTGTGCAGAATTTGCAGATCGTCCAGGTCCGCGAGGAGGATGGCATCATCCTCGTCAGCGGTGCCATTCCCGGCGCCAAGGGCACCTACGTGGTTGTCCGCCCGGCCAAGAAGAAGACCGCCAAGAAGAAGTAACATGAGCGCCAAAATTCTCACCGCCGACGAGGCCCGCAAGGCCAACATTGCCCTGATCGAGAACGGCAAAGGCACGCAGGCCGTCCACGATGTGGTTGTCGCCCTGCGGGCCAACCGCCGCTCCGGCTCGGCCAACACCAAGACCAAGGCCGAAGTCAGTTTCTCCGGGGCCAAGCCTTGGCGCCAAAAAGGCACCGGCCGCGCCCGCGCCGGCTACAAGTCCTCGCCCGTCTGGCGTGGTGGCGGCGTGGTCTTCGGACCCAAGCCGCGCGATTATTCCAAGAAAACCCCCAAGTCGGTCCGCCGCCTCGCCCTGCGCAAAGCCCTGAGCGCCCGCATCCTGGCCGGCGATGTCCTCCTCGTCGAAGCCCCGGCCATTCCGGATGGCAAGACGACGAAGTTTCTCGCCTACGTGGCGAAGAACGCGAAGGACGCGCGCAAGGTTCTGGTCGTGTCGCCCTCCTTCGACGAGACGACCTGCCGCGCCGCGCGCAACCTCGGCCACGTCCTCCTCATGACCGCGGCCGACGTCAATGCGGAGCATTTCCTCGCCTTTGACAAAATTCTCCTGACCGGCGAGGCGCTGGCCAAGATCTCCGAAAGGATGGCAGCATGAAAGAGCCCTTTGACATCATCCGCACGGTCCGTCTGACCGAAAAAGCCACCCTCCTGACCGAGAGGGGCAACAAATACGTCTTCGAGGTCAACCCGGCCGCGAACAAACTCGAAATCAAGCAGGCCATCGAAAGCCTCTTCCAGAAAAAGGTCGTCTCGGTCAACACGGCCAACTACGCGGGCAAGAAAAAACGCGAGCGCCGTCCGGACTTCGGCCGCCGCCCGCACTGGAAAAAAGCCATCGTCACGCTCAAAGCCGGCGAAAAACTCGACCTCGTCTAACCCCATCCCACGCCATGGCTCTCAAAACTTTCCGTCCGCTCACTCCGGCTGCGCGCTTCAAGGCCCTCCCGGGCTTCGAGGAGATCACCAAGAAGAAACCCGAGAAAAGCCTCGTCACTACGCGCAAGCGCACTGGCGGTCGCAACAACCAGGGGCGCCTGACCTGTCGCCATATCGGTGGTGGACACAAGCGTAAACTCCGCCTCATCGATTTCAAGCGCCGCAAGCACGGCGTCAGCGCCGAGGTCATCGCGATCGAATACGATCCCAACCGCACCGCGCGCATCGCCCTCCTGCAGTATCCCGACGGCGAGAAAGCCTACATTCTCGCCCCCGACGCCCTGAAGGTCGGCATGCATGTCTCGGCTGGACCGGACGCTGCGCCGCAGGTCGGCAACGCGCTGCCCCTGGGCAAGATTCCCCCGGGCTCCGCCATCCACAACATCGAGTTGATGCCCGGACGCGGCGGCCAAGTCGCCCGCAGCGCCGGCCAGCAAGCCTTTCTCAACAACCGCGAGGGCGGCTACGCCTTGGTCAAACTGCCTTCCGGCGAAATCCGCAAGATCAACGAAACCTGCTACGCCACGATGGGACAGGTCGGCAACAGCGAGCACATGAATGTCTCCGGCGGCAAAGCCGGGCGTTCCCGCTGGCTCGGCATCCGCCCGACCGTGCGCGGCATGGTCATGAACCCGATCGACCACCCGATGGGCGGCGGCAACGGCAAGAGCAAGGGCGGCGGCGGACGTCACCACCCGATGAGCCCGTGGGGCCAGCTTTCCAAGGGGTTCAAGACCCGCAAGAAACACAAACCGTCGGACAGCTTCATCGTGGAGCGCCGCAAGAAGAAGTAAGCCATGGGTAGATCGCTCAAAAAAGGCCCGTTCGTCGAGGCCCACCTCCTGGAGAAAATCGACCGCCTCAACGAAGGCGGGGCGAAGAAGCCAATCAAGACTTGGTCTCGCCGTTCGATGATCACCCCCGATTTCGTCGGGCACACCTTCCTCGTGCACAACGGGAAAATTTTCAATTCAGTTTTTGTCACTGAGAACATGGTCGGGCACAAGCTCGGCGAGTTCTCGCCCACGCGTATCTTCAAGAAACACGGATCGCATACGGCGAAAGTGACGAAATAAACGTGGCCTCGATCGGCAGGTTTGCCCTGGCCGGGTGTCTTTGGATCACCCTGGCCGGAGCCGCCTCCGCGCAAAGCCGCAGTTCTTTGACAGACCGAGATTCTGGGGACGCCGCCAAAGTGGCGCGTCTCAACGAGCAGTTATTGCTCGCCCGCGAGTCTATCCGCAGCCTGACCGAAAGTCTGGCCCTCGCCAACAGCGAGGCCGAGATCTTCAAGCGTCAGGCCGAAGACTTGCAGGCAAAATTCGACGCCTTGGCCCCGACGGCCGAGAACGGCGGGGAAGTGGGTGAACGCCTGCTCTCCACCATCAACGAACTCACCCGGCAGCAGAAAGAGAACGCCGTGCTGATTGAACGCTTGCTGGCCGTGTCCGAGGGAGTGCAAATTTTCCTCAAAAGCGTCGAATCCGCCGACAACGAGGAACGCGAAGCCTTCGAGAAGGAATTGCAGACCCGGGCCGCCGACGGGGCAGACCCTGAAGCCCAGGCGGAAGCCAAATCGTTATTGGAGATTGCTACCCGCTCGCGCACCGCGCAAGCTGAAGCCCGCGCCAGACTCGAGGGCGAACTCCGCGCCGTCGATCGCTTGGTCGGGCTCGGTGCTACCGACGAGATTGATGCGAATGCGGCTGGACCAACGCTGACCGATGCCTCGGTCGTCGAGGTCAAGCCCGAGTTCTCCCTCGTCGTCGCCAACATCGGCCGCGGGGTTGGGGTGCGGGTCGGAATGCCTTTCCAAGTCTGGCGAGGCAATCGCCGCGTCGGGGAAGTTAGTGTCATTGACGTGCGGGACCGCATCAGCGGGGCCGTCGTCCAGAATCTTGTGTCCGAAGAGGATCCAATCCAAGTCGGCGACCGCCTCCGGGTGGACGCCC
Source organism: Chthoniobacterales bacterium (assembly GCA_041736875.1). Taxonomy (GTDB): domain Bacteria; phylum Verrucomicrobiota; class Verrucomicrobiia; order Chthoniobacterales; family JACTMZ01; genus JACTMZ01. Next base: position 15,170 of record JBGSSV010000062.1, read on the forward strand.
GCCGCTAGAAAACCAAAAAGAAAAAATTTTAATCAAATGGAAACCAGATCGATTTACCGGTTCGCCCGCATCTCGCCGTTCAAGGCGCGCGAGGTGACGCGTGAGATCCAGGGGCTGCCCGTGAAGCAGGCCCTCGATCTGCTCGCCTTCACCCCGAAGAAGGCCGCCGGCCTCATCGCCAAGACGCTCAAGAGCGCCGTGGCCAACGCGGAGAACAATCATCAGGCCCGCGTTGAAGCCTTGGTCGTCCGCGAAGCCGTCGTCGGCGAAGGACCGACCCTCGACCGATTCCAACCCAAAGCCCGCGGCAGCGCCGGCCCGATCCGTAAACGCAGCAGCCACATCCGCATTGTTGTGACGGACGAGATCGAGATCTCGACCCGCGAGACCCGGAAGGCCGCGAAAAAGAAGACCTCCGCCAAGAAGCCCGCCGCGAAAAAAGTCGCGGCCCCGAAACAGGCCGAACCGGCCGAAGCAGCCGCCCCTGCGGCGGAAGAAACCAAATAAGACCATGGGACAAAAAGTTCATCCAATCGGCTTCCGCCTCCCCCTGTCCCGCGACTGGGGCTCCAAGTGGTATGCCCCGCGCAAGGATTTCGCCGACCATCTGCACGCCGACCTCAAAATCCGCGAGTATCTCAAGGCCAAACTCCGCCAAGCCGCCGTCTCCAAGATCGTCATTGAACGCGCTTGGAACAGCGTCCGCGTGACCATCTACACCGCCCGCCCGGGCCTTGTCATCGGCCGCAAGGGCTCCGAGATCGAGAACATGACCCGCGAGGTCTCCGCCATCTCCGGCGACAAGCAGGTCAAGATCGACATCCAGGAAGTCCGCTCGCCCGAGACCGATGCGCAGTTGGTGGCCGAAAGCGTCGGTGGCCAGCTCGAGCGCCGTATTTCCTTCCGCCGCGCGATGAAAAAAGCAGTGCAGATCGCCATGGAGCAGGGTGCCCTCGGCATCAAGATCCGTTGCGCCGGCCGCCTCGGCGGCGCGGAAATCGCCCGCACCGAGTGCTACCGTGATGGCAAGGTGCCGCTTCACACCATGCGCACCCCGATCGATTACGGCTTTGCCGAAGCGAAAACCATCGCCGGCACCGTGGGGATCAAGTGCTGGATTTGCAAGGCCGAGGAAGCCCCGGTCAAATCCGAGCGCGAGGAGGCCTCCACACCGCCCCCGGCTCCCGCCGCCATCGTCTGACAACCTTTAGGAGATACCTGCCATGCCTTTGATGCCCAAACGCGTAAAGTTCCGGAAGTCCCAGCGGGGAAGCCGCAAGGGAACCGCTTCGCGCACCACCAACATCGATTTCGGCGAATTCGCCCTCCAGACCCTCGAGCGCGCCTGGATCACCAACATCCAGATCGAAGCCGCCCGCGTCGCCCTCACCCGCAACATGAAGCGCAAGGGCAAGCTCTGGATCCGCATGTTTCCCGACAAGTCCGTGACCTCCCGCCCGCCGGAAACCCGCATGGGCAAAGGCAAAGGCGCACCCGAATACTGGGTGGCGGTTGTCCGCCCGGGCAACATCCTTTTCGAACTCGACGGGGTGACGGAAAGTGTGGCCCGCGAGTCCCTGCGCCTCGCCGCGGACAAGCTGCCCATCCGCACCAAGTTCATCTCCCGCCACCACGCCGCCTGACGCCATGAAGACCAAGGAAATTGCCGAACTCAGTCTCGATGAACTCCGCGGACGCAAGCGCGAGCTGCGCCACGAGATTTTCAACCTCCGCCTCCAGCAGCAAAGCGGACAGTTGGAGAAGCCCTCCCTCATCCGCACGTTGCGCCGCGAGGCCGCGCGGGTCGAAACCTTCCTCTCGCAGAAATTGAAAACAGCCCAATCATGAGCGACACCGCCACTCCCACCGCCCCCGCCGCCTCGCGCGGGATCCGCAAATCCCTCGTCGGCGAGGTCGTCTCGGACAAAATGGACAAAACCGTCGTGGTCCGCACGGTCAGCCGCGTCCCGCATCCGCGTTTCGGCAAAATCGTCAAGCAGACCGCCAAGTTTCACGCGCACGACGAAAAGAACGAAGCCAAACTCGGCGACAAGGTCCGCATCACCGAAACCCGTCCGCTCAGCCGCCTGAAGCGCTGGCGCCTGGTCGAGATTCTCAAACACTAAAGCCGCCATGATCCAACTCCGCTCACGTCTCGACGTCGCCGACAACACGGGGGCCCGCATGGCCACCATGATCGGTGTCATCGGCAAAAAATCGGCGTTCGCCTCGGTCGGCGATGTCATCACGGCCAACGTCCGCGAAGCCTCGACCGGCGGAACGGTCAAGAAGGGCGAAGTCGTCCGCGCCGTCATCGTCCGCACCCGCCAGCCGCTCAAACGCGCCGACGGCTCGGCCCTCCGTTTCGACAGCAACGCGATCGTCATCATCGACAAAGATCTCAACCCCCGCGGCACCCGCATCTTCGGACCGGTGGCCCGCGAATTGCGCGAGAAGAATTTCATGAAAATTGTTTCCCTGGCCCCGGAGGTCCTATGAACCGGCTGAAATCACACGTCAACAAGGGCGACGTCGTCCGCGTCATCACCGGCAACCACCGGGGAGCCGAGGGCAAGGTCCTCCAAGTCATCCGCGGCAAGGATCAGGTCCTCATCGAGGGCGTGCGCATGGTCAAGAAACACACGCGCAAATCCCAGGACCATCCGAACGGCGCGATCATCGAGCGCGAAGGGCCGATTCATCTCTCAAACGTCAAGCGGATCGAAGAAGCCGCCGAAAAAAAGAAGGAGACCGCCAAGGCCAAAACGAAGGCCAAACCCAAGGCGAAGTAACCCATGGAAGTCGAACTTTACAAGGAATACACCGACCGCGTCGTGCCGGCGCTCAAAACGAAGCACGGCTACGTCAACCCGCACCAAGTGCCGCGGGTCCAGAAGATCGTGGTCAACACGTCCATCGGCTCCGCCCCGGACACGAAGGAGGCGCTGGAAATCGCCGTGACCGAGCTGCGGACCATCACCGGCCAGAGCCCGGTGCGGACCGTCTCGAAGAAGAGCATCTCCAACTTCAAGCTCCGCAAGGACCAGCCCATCGGGGCCAAGGTCACGCTGCGTGGCCGCAACATGTATGAGTTCCTCGAGCGCCTGATCAAGTCGGCCCTGCCGAAGATCCGCGACTTTCGCGGCATCTCGCCCAAAGCCTTCGACGGCCAAGGCAACTACACCCTCGGGGTGCCCGACCAGAGCATCTTCCCCGAAATCGAGCTCGACAAAATCAAGCGCAACATCGGGTTCGACGTGACCATTGTCACCACCGCCCGCACCGACGCGGAAGCCAAGTCGCTCCTCGGCGAGTTGGGCATGCCCTTCACCGACCGAGCCAAACCCGTGGTCAAGAAAGCCTGAACTGAATGAACACTGATCCCATCGCCGATCTTCTCACCCGCATCCGCAACGCCACCCGTTCCGGCAAGGCCGAGTTGCTCGTGCCCTATTCTCGCCTCAAGGCCGACATGGCTGCCATCCTGAAGAAGGAAGGCTACATCACCGACTTCGAAGTGAAGTCGGAGGGCCGCGCCCAACTGCGCATCGTGAACAAGTTCTCCGGCAAGACCTCGGCCATCACCGGTCTCAAGCGCATCAGCCGCCCCGGTCTGCGCCGCTACGTCGGCTCGACGGAAATTCCGCGCGTTCTCGGCGGCATGGGTATTTCAATTCTGTCCACCCCCCGCGGCGTGCTCAGTGGCCGCGACGCGCGCCGTCAAAAAGTCGGCGGCGAGCTGCTCGCCTACGTTTGGTAAGGAGAAAAATATGTCCCGCATCGGCAAAAAACCCGTTTCACTTCCGCCCAAGGTCAAGGTCAACCTTTCGCCCGACCGCTCCGTGCAGGTCGAGGGCCCGAAGGGCAAACTCTCCTGGCGTCTGCCCGAGGGCATCGAGGGCAAAATCGAGGGGGAAACCCTCCAACTCGAGCGCAAGTCGGAGACCCGTCAGGTCCGCGCCCTCCATGGTCTGGCCCGCGCCCTGCTCAACAACATGGTCACTGGCGTCAGCGCCGGGTTTACCCGTCAGCTCGAGATTCAGGGCGTCGGTTTCAAGGCCGCCGTCCAGGGCCAGAAGCTCAACCTTTCCCTCGGATTTTCCCACCCCGTCGTCTTTGACATCCCGCAGGAAATCAAGATCACGGTCAACGAGAACACCAAGCTCCTCATCGAGGGCATCGACCGCCAGTTGGTCGGCCAGGTTGCGGCCAACATCCGCGCCTACTACCCGCCGGAGCCCTACAAGGGCAAGGGCGTGCGCTACTCCGACGAGCAGGTCCGCCGCAAGGAAGGCAAAACCGTCCAGTAACCGCCATGACACGTTCCGAAAAAACCAAGATCCGCCACAAGCGCCTCCGGAAAAAAGTTTCCGGCACGCCCGAGCGGCCCCGCCTCTCCGTCCACTTCTCCGGCCGCCACATCCGTGCCCAGGTCATCGACGATTCGCAGGGCCTGACCCTCGCCGCCGCGAGCACGCAGGAAAAAGCTGCGGCCGCCGGGGCCAATGTGGCCAACGCCCAGACCGTCGGCAAACTGCTGGCCGAGCGCTCGAAGAAAAAATCCGTCTCCAAAGTCGTCTTCGACCGCGGTGGTTTCCAATACCACGGCAAGGTCAAGGCGCTCGCCGAGGCCGCGCGCGAAGCCGGCCTGGAATTCTAGATAAACGCCCATGCCTCCTAACGCCCGCAATACCGGCCGCCGCGACAACAACCGCGGTCGCAACGAACCCAAACAGCCTTCCGACACGGTCGAGAAAGTCGTTTTCATCAACCGCTGCGCCAAGGTCGTCAAGGGCGGCCGCCGCTTCAGCTTCAGCGCCCTCATCGTCACCGGCGACCACAAGGGTCGCGTCGGCTGCGGTTTCGGCAAGGCCAAGGAGGTCGCCGAGGCCATCCGCAAGGCCTCGGATTCCGCCCGCAAGGCGATGAAAAACTTCTCGCTCGCGCAGAACACCATCCCCCACGAAGTCACCGGCGAGTTCGGCGGCGGCCGCGTTCTGCTGCGCCCGGCTTCGCCCGGCACCGGCATCATTGCCGGCGGCGGGGTCCGCGCCGTCTGTGAGGCGGTCGGCATCCGTGATGTCCTGGCCAAATCCCTCGGCTCGAACAACCACGCCAACGTGGTCAAGGCGACGCTCGAAGCCCTCTCCAAACTCCGTCCGCGCGAGGATATTTTCCGCCTCCGCGGCCTCAAGATGAAACCCACCAAAGCGGAGGCGGCCATTGAGGTGGCGGCGTCCTGACGACCATGCGACTGCACAATCTCTCACCCCGGCCCGGCGCGAAGAAGCGCCGCAAGCGCCTTGGCTCCGGCGAAAGCTCCGGCCACGGCAAAACCAGCGGCAAGGGCCACAAGGGCCAGAAAGCCCGCTCCGGCGGCAGCATCCGCCTCGGCTTCGAGGGCGGACAAATGCCGCTTATCCGTCGTCTGCCCAAGCGCGGGTTCAACAACGCCGCCTTCAAGACGCGCTTCGGCATTGTCAATCTGGATGACCTCAATGACTTTGCCGACGGCACGGCGATCACCGAGGCCATGCTCCGCGAGGCTGGCCTTGTCCGGGGCAAAATTGACGCGGTCAAGATTCTCGGCCGCGGCGAACTGACCAAAAAACTCAGCATCAGCGGGGCCAAGTTCAGCGAGACGGCCAAGCGCAAGATCGAGGCCGCGGGCGGCAGCATTGCCTAAGGTCCGCCCGGACGCCGCATGATCTCCGCCTTTACCAACATCTTCAAGATTCCGGAGCTGCGGCAACGCGTGCTCTTCACGCTCGCGATGATCGTCATCGTGCGCGCCGGCTCGGTCATTTCGACGCCGGGGGTCAATGCGGAAGTCCTGCGCCAGTGGTTCCTCAATGTGGCCGACGCGCAGACCGGCGGCGGGGTGGCGGCTCTCTTCAACCTTTTCAGCGGCGGCGCCCTCGGCCACGCGGCCATCTTCGCCCTCGGTATCATGCCGTTCATCAGCGCCTCGATCATGCTGCAACTCATGACCGCCGTGGTGCCTCGCCTCGGACGTCTGGCCCGCGAAGACGGGGGGCGGCAGAAGATTTCGCAATACACGCGCTACCTCACTTTGGTGCTCTGCGTGCTCCAAGGTTACCTCCTGGCCCTCTCGTTCGAGAGCCCCCAGTCGAATCCTTTCCTCCCCGGCATCACCGACACGATCAATCGCATCGGCATCCCGCTCGTCTCCGACCCGGGACTTGGCTTCCGCCTGCTCACTGTCATCACCATGACCGCGGGCACGATGTTCCTGGTCTGGCTGGGCGACCAAATCACCGAGCGCGGCATCGGCAACGGGATTTCGGTCATCATCACCGTCGGCATCCTGGCCCAATTGCCTGCCGGGCTGATCCAAGCATGGCGCACCTTCGTTCCTTCGGGCGGTGAGGCCGCGGCGGTCAGTCCGGTCGTGCTCGTGCTGCTCATCGCCTTCCTCATCCTCGTCGTCGCAGCGGTCATTGCCGTGACCCAGGCGACCCGGCGGATCACCGTGCAATACGCCAAGCGGGTGGTCGGACGGAAAGTTTACGGGGGCCAGTCGCAATACATGCCGCTCAAGGTCAACTACGCCGGCGTCATGCCGATCATTTTTGCCCAGGCCATCCTGCTTTTCCCCTCGACCATTCTGAGCATGGCCTTCCCGGCCCAGCGCTGGGCCAACGAACTCTCGGCCATGCTGGCCACCGGCTGGCCGCACTACGTGCTCTTCGGCGGGATGATTTTCTTCTTCAGCTATTTCTGGGTCGCCACGCAGTTCCAGCCCGCGCAGATCGCCGATGACCTCAAGAAGTATGGCGGGTTCATCCCGGGGGTTCGTCCGGGCAAGCCGACGGCTGATTTCCTTGATTACACCATGACCCGGCTGACTTTTGCCGGGGCGATTTTCCTCACGCTCATCGCCATCCTGCCCCAGTTGCTCTCCAGTGGAATGAACGTGCCCTACATGACGGCCCAGTTCTTCGGCGGCACGGGCATGCTCATTATCGTCGGTGTGACCCTCGACACTATGCGGCAGGTTGAGACCTACCTGCTCCAGCGCCATTACGACGGGTTCCTGCGTCGCGGAAAAATCCGCGGGCGTTTCGAACGCACGGCCGGGGGCACCGGAAACGTCATTTCCTCCTCCGCCCTCGTCTGGATCTACGTCATGCTCGGCCTCATCGTCATCGCGGGCATGGCCGCCTATCTCGCCAGCGGCAATTAGCCGTGGCTGTCCGTGTGTTTGACCATTTCTCCTTTCTGTCCGCGATGATTCCGATCAAGAACGACCGCGAAATCGACCAGATGCGCGCCGCCTGCCAGGCGGCCTCAACCGTGCTCGACCGCCTCGAGGCTCTCGTCACGCCGGGCATGGCCACCCGGGATATTGACGAAGCCGCCGCGCAGTTCATCGCCGAGGCCGGGGCCAAAAGTGCTTTCCTCGGCTACCGCAAGTTTCCGGGCCACCTCTGCGTTTCGGTCAACGAGGAGGTTGTGCATGGCATCGGCGGCGACCGCCGACTGGCTTACGGCGACATCCTCAAGCTCGATGTCGGCGTGGTCAAAGACGGCTGGATCGGCGACAATGCCACGACCATCCGCCTCGGTGTCGTCCCGCCCGCCGTGGACCGGCTCGTCGAAGACACCGCCCGCATTTTGCATGACGTCATTCCCCATGTGACCCATGGGCGCCGGGTGGGGGATATCTCCTCGTTCATCGAGCAGGCCGCCCTGGCTCGCGGGTATTCCGTCGTGCGCGAATTCGTCGGCCACGGAGTCGGACGGAAATTGCACGAAGATCCGCAGATTCCCAATTTTGGCAAAGCCGGCCGTGGTCCCAAGCTGAAGGCTGGAATGACCCTGGCGATCGAGCCGATGATCAACCTCGGGGGTGCCGCGATCCGCGTGCTCGGGGACAAGTGGACGGTCGTGACGGCCGACGGCCTACCCTCGGCGCATTTTGAACACACGGTTCTGGTCACAAAAGATGAGCCGGAAGTTTTGACATGGCGAAAAAAGACGCTATTGAAGTAGAAGGCAAGGTGGTCGAGCTGCTGCCGAACACGATGTTCCGGGTTGAATTGCCCAACGGACATCGTCTTCTCGCGCACATCTCGGGCAAGATGCGCCTGCACTTCATTCGCATCCTGCCTGGCGATACGGTCATGCTCGAGTTGTCCCCTTACGACTTGAGCAAGGGCCGCATCACCTACCGCCGCAAATAGAAGAATACAAACCGATGAAAGTTAGAGCCTCAGTCAAACGCCTTTGCGAAAGCTGCCGGGTTATCCGGCGGAACAACGTCGTGCGCGTTGTTTGCAAGAACCCGCGCCACAAACAAAGACAAGGATAATAAAGCCATGCCACGACTCCTCGGGGTGGAAATCCCGCCCAACAAACGTATCGAAGCCTCGCTGCCGTATATCTACGGCATCGGCCCGACCATCGCCAAACGCGTCCTCGCCGAGGCGTCCATCGACCCGAACACCCGGGCCAAAGACCTCACGCCCGAGCAGATCTCGCAGATTGTCCACATCATCGGCAACAACGGCATCCTCATTGAGGGCGACCTGCGCCGCGAACTCCAAGGCAACCTCAAGCGCCTCCAGGCCATCAACTGCTACCGTGGCATCCGCCACCGCCGCGGCATGCCCGTGCGCGGCCAGCGCACCTCGACCAACGCCCGCACCCGCAAGGGGCCTCGCAAGACGGTCGGTGTGCAGAAGAATCCCGATGCCAAGGCGGGGAAAGTTTAACCACCAAGACGTATGAGCGACGAAAAGCACGAAACGCCGGGCGAATCCCAGGACGCGCACCGCAAGGAAGAAACAGCCGCCCACCATCCGGACGCACCGGAGGTCAAGGCGGTCGAAGCCAAGGAAGCCGCCGCGGCGACCGAGGCTGCGCCTGCTGCGGAGAAGAAAGCCGCCAAGCCCAAGGCCGCGAAGGGCAAGACGGCGAAGAAGAAGGAAGGCGAGGCGAAAGCCGAAGCCGCCCCCGCACCCGTCGACGATCTTCTCTCGCTCGATGCACCCATCGCCCCTGCCAAGGTCGTCAAGGCCAAGGGGAGCAAGAACGTCTCACAAGGCATCGCCCACGTGCTGGCCACCTTCAACAACACCATCGTCAGCATCACCGATCAGCGCGGCGCCGTCCTCGGCGCCTCCAGCGCCGGCAAGGTCGGGTTCAAGGGCTCGCGCAAGAGCACGGCTTATGCCGCGCAGCTCGTCGCGCAGGATGCCGCCCGCCAAGCCATGGGCCACGGGCTCAAGGAAGTCGAAGTTCGCGTCAAGGGCCCGGGGGCTGGGCGCGAGTCCGCCATCCGCGCCCTCCAAGCCATCGGCCTTGAAATCACCGTCATCAAGGACGTCACCCCGGTGCCGCACAACGGCTGCCGCCCGCCCAAAGCACGTCGCGTCTAAGCGCCGCACAACTCATCTCACATCATGGCAAGATACACCGGACCCAAGACCAAACTGAGCCGCCGCTTCGGCGTTTTCCTCGTCGGCTCACCCAAGCATTTCGAACGCCGCAGTTACCCGCCGGGCATGCACGGGCAGAAGGGCATGCGCCGCAAAGTTTCCGAATACGGCCTCGCCCTCGCGGAGAAGCAGAAGCTCAAAGTGCAATACGGCGTGCTCGAGCGTCAGTTCCGCCGCTATTTCGAGACCGCGCTTTCCCGCCGCGGCATCACCGGCGTGACCCTGCTCCAATTGCTCGAAACGCGCCTGGACAACATTGTCTACCGCCTCGGCTTCGCCCGCACCCGCACGGCGGCCCGCCAAATGGTTTCGCACGGCCATGTTCAGGTCAACGGCCGCAAAAACAACATCTCCTCGGCCAACCTCAAGCCGGGTGACGTCGTGACGATCAAGGATTCGGCCAAGCCTCGCGCGCTGGCCGCCCGCCAGATGGAAGCCACGCAAATCCGCACCGTGCCCGAGTGGCTCGTGGTGGACCGCGAGAATTTCTCCGGCACGGTCTCCCGCATCCCCACCCGCGAGGAAATCGCTCCGGTGGTCAACGAGCAACTCGTGGTCGAACTCTACTCGCGCTAAGCGAACATCTCTCACACCGCCGCCGGCGCGAGCAATCGCCCGGCGGCGTTTTGTTTTGCGGGGCAAGGCCGCCTCCGACCGCCGCCGGCGGGCCCTGTTCAACGTTTCCGCGTGTCGATGTCCAGCATTTCGCCGTCCGACGAGACAGCGGTCTTCAAGAGCAGATCTTTGTACTGCACGTTCATCTCGTAAAACTGCTCGTCGCCGTTCTGCTGGAGCGCCGCGGAGATGATCTCGCCGCCCGGAAAGCAGTCGGTCAGGGTCGTGGTGACCAAGGCGGGGATTTCGCGCATCGAGACCGGCAGCCCGCGGGAAAAGAGTGAAGCAGCGCCGACGAAGCGCCGGTTCAGGTCGATCTCGCGGATGCGGCCCTTGCGCGTCACCTCGAGTTTGAGCAGCATGTCCTTGTAGTCCACGTTCACATCGAAGAACGCGCGGTCGTCGTCCTCGTCCGACCGGGCAGAAACGATCTCACCGCCGGGCAGGTAGTCTTGCACTGACGCCGTGACGGCCGCGGGCAGGCGCTCGATGGGGAAGGGTTCGGCGGCCAAGGTAGTGACGGCGAGCAGAGCGAAGAGGACGACCGATACGGGCAGGGATTTCATCCAGGACGTTTTATGGCCGACAGCCGACCGCAGGCAAGGCGCAAGCGACTGCAGCTTGCCAAGCCAGCGGACCTTTTCTAGGTTGATCGCCTCGGAGGGGTGGTAGAGCGGTTTATTGCACCGGTCTTGAAAACCGGAGAGGCGAAAGTCTCCGTGGGTTCGAATCCCACCCCCTCCGCCAATCTTGCCGCAGGCAAGCATGATGTATCCCGCCAGCCGATTTGAGAATAATTGACAAGCAGTTGAGAAACTCCGCGATCTGCAGGCCATTTGCAAGTAGCCCTGCAGGGGTTGTGCAAAGGCCGAGCATCGGGCACAATCCCGGCCGTGGGAACCCCTTGTAGCGCGAGGACGCATCGACCGGAAGGCTGAGCTGGGATGATGCCGTCCGGGCCGCCGGCGAATGGCTCGGCCAGCAACGCGTCGGCCGGGATCTGACCGGGCAGAAGATCGAGCTCCATCTTGCCCCTCTCCCCTACACCGGAGTCTTCCGGTCCATGGTTCTGGAGGCCCTCCGACGCAAGCTGACCAAACGCGGGGCTCGGGACTTCACTCTGCCGCCGACAACCGGAGCGACCGAAGAGCCCGGCGGACCTTCGCCAGCGCCTGACGCTCCACCTTGAAAATGTAGGCGGGCGAGCAGTCGCACCAGGCCGCGATCTCCCGGACCGTCCTGCGCCGGCCTCGCTCAGCATGGAGCGACAGCAGCGCCAGTCCGAGGTCGATCCGACGCGATCTAGCCGTGCCGACATCTGGCACTCCCTCCGCTCATGCCTGGTCCGCCCGGTCGCAGCACCCAGAAATCCGGTCGCCGCGAGCCAAGGCTTCACGGTGTCCCTCGGTCAAAGCAGACGGCACGTATTTGTCAAACCTCGCCGAGATCTCTGCAAAGGCCGCCTCCTCGATGCAGAGATGCGCACCGGAAACACTCCACGCCCCAACGGCCTCCATCTCCTTGAGCCAGGCAATGGGCCGCCGCTTTGCCAGGGCCGCGACCTTATCTTTGTGGAGGCACCTCATGCCGGTGGCCAGGTCGGGGTGGCATTGTTGTCGAAGGTGCCGGCGGTATAGCCACCAGCCTCCGGGCCTGGAGCGAGCAGCTGCATGGCGTAGCACTCGCGCACCCTGATGGTCATGCTGTGATAGGTGATGACGGCCCCGCCATTGAGAGCGTAGTAGGCGCTCCCGTTGGGATCTTCTCGCCAATGAAGTTCAGCCTTAACCCCCACCATCGAGGGGGTGCCAGAGGAGAATCCCATCCGCGGGGTGATGCCGTAGTCAAAAGCGATCTGGCCCGATGGGATCGAGTAAACCCCGGTCTGCACGATCTCGTCTGATCCATTCTTGGGGCTCAACCGCATCACCCACGCGCCGCCCTCAATGATGACAAAATACGGGGCATAGAAGTCATCCAGACCACTCAGAGCCAGGCTGCTGCAGAGGATATACCGCTGCGAAGTGCTCGTCCGGTGGTAGCCCTGCAGGCCCATGTAGACCTTCTCGCCATCGTCAAAGTTGATGGAGGCCGCGCGGGCTCGGCCAGGGAAGCCGACGGTGAACGTGTCATAAGTGTCCCGTGTTCGAAGATCGCCTTGAGCGCCACCGTTCACATTGAGCTTAAAAACGCCCGTCACGTCCGTGTCGTTGTAAACCCTTCGATCGAGCGAGTTGGTGCCGCTGCCGTTCAGGCGTCCGAACTCATTAGTCAAATCCAGCCCCACCTGCCCAAAGGTGATGTGGACCTTGTCCTCATCCAATTCCTGCTCGGTCTGGCAGAGAAGGTAGCTCAGCTTGTTGCTATTGATCTCGGCCGGTGCTGACAGATCCGTTGACCCGAGAGCCCCCGTTCCCAAGATCGGAACCTCCTGGCAGGTGCAGCAGCAGAGCGACAGCCCCGGCTTGGTCCAAGGAACGTAGGCGAAGGGACCAGGCATGATCGTCAGGCCCCCGGCACCCAGTCAGACATGCACACCCAGGCGGTGTAGCCATCGCAGCGCACCACTTGGCGGAAGGTTGCTGTCTCGCCCAGGGGCAGATTGGCCGCGCTCAGTTGCACCTGGCCGCCGGTCGGGTTCGTAACGGTGATTCCATCAGTCCCGATCGCAACGTTCCCGCTCGGGATCGCCGCGCCCGCAAAGGTCGAGACCGCAGGAACCGCACCCGTGTCGAAGTCGTTGACCTTAAAAATCGTCCGCGCAGGCATCACGCCAAAGTTGAGCGTCGTCCGTTCAGCCATTAGATCCCGCTCCACTGTGTGGAGCTCTGTCGAGTAGGCCGAATAATGGGCGAACTTCGTCCCGGCAAAGTCGTAGAGGTCGCCAGGCACATCGTCCCAGTCGACCGCCTCCTTGGTCGCGCTGCCGTCGACGTGCAGCTTCTGATACCAGGCCGCCAGCGCCGCCGCGATCCCGGCCGCCGGCAGATTGTTGAGCACACCCGTGTCGTAGGTGAAGATCACCTTGCGATCCGCCCCGAGAGTCGCCGCGTCGCCCGCGCTTTCCGCGTCGTCATTACCGGCCACCTCATTGTCCCGCATGAAGTAGACCACCACCGTGTCGGCCAGCAGGTCATAACGGGCGTTCAGGCTAGCCGAGCTCAGCTCGAGCCCAGTGGCCGAGAGCGTCTTGTTCGGCGAGCCGGGGATCGTGTGGATCTCGGCCTCCGATTCGCCCGGAGCGGAGTGGGACCAGCGGACCACGGCCGAAGGGGCGAAGGCCATCAGGTTGCTGAGAGCCGTCGCGCACGAGACATCAGCCCGGAACCGCGTCGGCGTCTCGAAGGTGAAAGGCGTCGCGGCCGCGTTGAAGCTGATCGGGTAGAGAGCCCACGCGATCCCGAAGATTTCCTCCGCGCTCGCGTTCCATGGTTGAGGTGCCGTCTGCTCGCCCCAGCCGGCGGCCCCGCCCAGGATCGCCAGGCCGGCGCGCGACTGCACGTAGTTGGCGCGCTCTAACCAGCGGTGAGGGCCATTGAGCACATAGCGGACCGTCTCGCGGTCTCCACTGGCCTGCCGTGGGCTCGCATCCATCCAGCCCACGAACCCCGTCTGGTAGGTCGTCGGAGCCCCGACCGGGTCGGGGTAATGCACCAGCGACACCACCTGGAAGGGTTGAATGATGAAGGCCGAGGAAATGTCCCCCGCGACCTCGAGCTCCAAGGAGGAAAAGCCCGTCGCGTCCACCTTGTGCCGCGCCGCCACGATGCCCAGGTCGGCGAATGTCTGCGGCGTCCCTGCATCGCCGATGATCAGCTTGTGCAGCATGGCCCGTTATCCGTTCAAGTATGGCCGACCCCGGCGGAAAGGTCTTTGCCGCAAGAGCCTTCGGATTGTCACGCCAGGCACACTGCCAGACCGTGAAAAAGTCCCCGCTTTCTTCCACGGAGACTCCGCAAAACGTGATCAGGTCTCCCGCTATTTGCGCCCACGCCGGCGGCAGGTCGCACAGTGGAAGGCGAAACACGTCGGGGACCACGCCGCCTCTTCTACCACCTCCACCCCGATGAGGACCATCTAATGCTTCAAGCCATCAGCCCCCAGCACCAGCAGCCATGAGCGCAGAACTGGCATGGACACTTGGCCTGCTTTGTGGGCTGGCTGGCGGTTTTGCTGCCGTCCGCCTCAACTCGGTCACGTTCAAGGAATATGACAGGATGATCGACGGATGGCGCAACCTTCACGACGAGGCACTGAAGAGCCTATGCCAAGCGTGGGCCATAGCCAAAACGGCAGAAGATTCTTCGAGGTTCATGGCGAAAGGCCTGACCGAGGCGGAATACAAGATGCGGCTGGCGAGGGGCGCAGAACTCCGACTGAGAACGGCGATCCAGCAAATCGAGCAGAAAGCTCAAGGCAGCCCGGACAAGGTTCGTTGCCTGTTGGCCTTAGAGCACATCCAGAAGCTGGCCTCTGAGGCTTTGACGAACAAGTGAAGCCCCGCCGGCAGTCCCCGGTCAATCGACCCGCCCTCGATCTGCGGCCATCTGATCCGGGCGCGGCCGCGCGGATCTGCAAGGACTTCCTCCACGTGCTGCGCAACCAGTTTTATCCCGACGACCAGAAGGGGTTCTACCAGCAGCGCTGGTTGCTCCTGAAGGCCATCACTCACCCGGCCAAGTATCTGGCCATGCGAGGCGTCGGTCTCACCGAGGCCGACCACCGGAAGATCCTCACCGAGCAGATCCGCACCATCCAGCACCACGGCGACACCCGCGCCATCAAGCTTTTCGGCCGCTACTTCCTGCACTGCATTCAGCAGCACATGAAATTCCACGGCGAGGACTACTACGACAGCGGCAAGACCGTCCGGGCGATCGCGGACCAGACTGTCGATTCCATCCGCGCCCAGGCGGCCTCGCAGGCCCTCGAAGTCACCGACCGCCTGGCTGAGATCCACGCCGCCGTCCGCCCGCCCGCGCGCCGCAAAAAGCCCGCGGCCGCCGAGCCGGGCCAGCTCGATCTCTTCGGCGGGTGAACAAAACGCCGGCCTTCGCCTACGCTGGCGGAGTGAAAACCGCTCCGAGCCTCTACCAGGTCAAGCCGGCCATCGTCTGGCCTGGCGGAAAAACCCGACTCCTGAAGGCGATCTTGCCCCGCATCGGAAAGCACACCTGCTACGTCGAACCGTTCGCCGGCGGGCTGGCCGTCCTTCTGGCCAAGCCCCGCGCCCGGTTCGAGGTGCTCAACGATCTGAACGGGGACCTAGTCACGTTCTACCGGTGCGTCCGGTTCCACGCCGACACCCTCCTGACCGAGCTCGAGTTCGTGCTCAACAGCAGGCAGGAATTCAAAGACTTTGCGGACCAGCCAGGACTCACGGACATTCAGCGGGCTGCCCGGTGGTTCTTCAGGAACCGCAACTGCTTTCGGGGAGCAAACCTCGGGACCTTCGGAACCTCACCATCTGGAGGCGCGGCCAGCGGGTCCAGGGCCGCACGGATGGAGGCGATCCGCCAGCTCAACGTCCGCCTGGACCGGGTCACCGTGGAGAACCTCGACTGGCAGCGCTGCCTCGATCTCTACGATCGGCCCGAGACCCTGTTCTTCTGTGACCCACCCTACACCGCCTGCAAGGCCGGCATGTATTCCGCTTGGACCACGGCCGACGTTCAGAGGTTCCGTGACCGCCTCGACCGGCTCAAAGGAACCTGGCTCGTCACCCTCAACGACAGCCCCGACATCCGGGCCATCTTCTCCGACTGCGAGGTCACGGCCGTCGAGCGAGCCAAAGGCATCACCCAGGCGAAGCAGAAGACCTACCGCGAACTGGTCATTGCACCCCGGCTGCAGCGGCGCTGAAGCCGATCTGCACGGCCCGTGCATCCCCCCGGAAAGTTTCTCAACTCGTTGTCAATCGGGCGAAATCGGCCCAAAAATTCCCAACTCGGCCGCCCGCGAGCTTTGAGGCCTCCCCCGTGTCCTAAACCCCTGTAAATCAGCCCGATTCAGGCCTATTCCGGCTTACTCCGCCCTCTTCCGCTCTTTCCCAACTGCCACGTCAAGCCTCACATGAAGCCCTCCGGTGGGATGAGAACTTGTTCGAGCCGAGCGAAGCGAGACAGGCGAAGCCAATCCCACCCCCTCCGCCAATCTTGCCGTCGGCGGTGCCCGCACGGCATAATCCATGACCGACAGATTCCGATCATGAGCCATACCGACTACGCCCACCCTGAAGCCCTTGTCTCGACCGAGTGGGTCGCTTCACACCTTGATGACCCATCGGTGCGAGTGGTCGAAAGCAATGAGGATGTGCTCCTCTACGACACCGGACACCTCCCCGGTGCGGTCCACATCGACTGGCGCGCTGATTTGCAGGACCAGACCGTGCGCGACTACATCACCCCGGCTGAGTTCGCCGCCGTCTGCGCCAGGAACGGGATCGGTCCCGAAACGACCTGTGTCTTCTACGGCGACAAATCGAACTGGTGGGCGTGTTATGCTCTCTGGGTCTTCCGCCTTTTCGGCCACGGGAAAGTCAGAATCATGAACGGAGGACGCGACAAATGGGTCGCGGAGGGGCGGCCACTCACGCGGGAAGTCCCATCGTTCCCCTCGGCGGATTACCCGGTGCCTCCGGCACGCCGCGATGAGGTCATCCGCGCGTTTTTCGAGGACGCCCGGACGCAGAGCGAGCGCAAACTCCCTTTGATCGATGTTCGCTCGCCGGGAGAATTTCGTGGCGAGGTCACCCACATGCCCGAGTATCCGCAGGAGGGCGTCCTGCGTGGTGGTCATGTTCCGGGAGCAAGGAGCGTGCCGTGGAAAATCGCGGTCAATGACGACGGAACCTTCAAGTCGCGGGCGGAGCTGGAAAAAATCTACACGCAGGGCTGCGGCCTGACGCCTGACCAGGACATCGTCGCTTACTGCCGCATTGGCGAGCGCTCCAGTCACACGTGGTTTGTCCTGACCTACCTGCTGGGCTACGAGAAGGTGCGCAACTACGATGGCTCCTGGACGGAATGGGGCAACCGGGTGCGCGCGCCCATCGCCTTGGGGGAGGCCGGATGAGAGCCTTGCTCTTGGCTCTGGTTCTTCCGCTCGCCGGCTGCGTGGGCATGAACGTGGGCGACGATGCTGGCGGCTCGGCCTCGGACGAATACGGGCTCAGCTCCGATCAGCGGTGGCAGCTGAAATCCGCCGCGCAGAGAGGAGGTAACGAGTTGGTCGCCACGGTTTCGCGGATGTGCTGGTCCGAACCGGAGGACACTTCTGCCATCGTTGATTACGCCGTCGAACTTCTGCCGGATTACGCCGACCAGATCCGTGGGGCGGTGGGCGATCCGCGGGCAGGAAGCCACTGATGCCTGCCTCGCCTCGGATTGCCTCGGTCGTGGCTCTGGAGGCGGGCGCGCGTTGAACTTCTACGGTTGAGTCCGCAGGACAATCTCAAGCTGCTGCTTCAGCTTGGCCATATGCCCCTCCGGCAGGACGCCGGTCCACTGTGTTCCGGGGTAGATCATGGCATCCCGTCCGATGATGGCGCCGGGACTGAGCACGGCATGGCAGCCGACCTCGGCGCGGTCGCCGATGACGGCGCCAAACTTGCGCAATCCCGTCGGAGTGGAGGCGTCCGGCCCGCGCACAATGACTTCGCCGCGGTCCAAGCGCACGTTGGAGAGGATGACCCCCGCACCGAGGTGGGCGCGGTGGCCAAGGATGGAATCTCCCACATAGTTGAAGTGCGGCACCTGGGCTTCGTTGAAGACGATGCAGTTCTTGAACTCGCACGAGTTGCCCAGCACGACATCGTTGCCCACGATCACGTTTTCGCGGATGTAGCAGCCGGCGCGGATTTCACAACGGTCGCCGATCCACGCCGGTCCCTTGATCATCGCGCCCTGCTCGATCACCGTGCCTTCGCCGATGTAGACGGCATTGCTGATGAACGGCCGGCCGATCTGCCGCCCGCGAATGGCCGGTTTGAGCCGGAACTGCAGATAGGAGGCGATGAGCGGAAGGGCCTCCCAGACGTTCGTCACCTTGTCGAAAAGCGACCGGTGGTCTGTTTGTTCAAGGTCGAGAAACGCGGAGGGAGGATAGGTCATGGACGTGGAGGTTGAGCGATGAAAGTTGAGGGGGCGGCGTCCGAGGGCGGTCTGCTGCGAGTGTCTCCTGCCATTCTCGCCGCGCTCAACTCTAAAGCTTCAACTTTCTGCTCAGGAAATCTTCCGGGTCAGCTTGGGGCCGTGCTTCGTGTCCTTGATCGCCCATCCGCGGGCCAGCAGGTCATCCCTCAGTTGGTCGCTGCGGCTCCAATCTTTGGCCGCGCGCGCGGCCTGACGCTCCTCGAGCAGCGCGGCAATCTCCGGCGGAACGGCCGCCCCGGTGGGGGCGAGCGCGAGGACCGAGTCGAGACGCTGCCAGTAGTCGAGGAGTCCGCGCGCCTGCTCGGGTGAGAGCCCGTTGGCATCCATGGCCCGGTTGGTCTCCCGCACAAGATCGAAAAGGGCGCCGAGAGCGGCGGAAATGTTCAGATCGTCATCCAAGGCCAGCCCGAAGGCGTCCGCGGTCGCGGCCGGATGGGGCACGCCGCTGGTCGCGCCCGCCGCCGCGGTG
>JBGSSV010000070.1:0-20065 GCA_041736875.1 Chthoniobacterales bacterium
CCTGCCGAGAACCAAGGTTCCCGACTGGACCTGCACGTTCCCGGTGAAAGCCGTTGATTGGGCCGTGTTATCGGCTCCGAACCCAACCGTAGCCGAGGAATTCGACGCGTTGACGACGATGTTTCCGGATCCCGTGAAAAAACCGTTGTATTGCTGGTTGCTGACTGCCCGGATCGTGAGGTTGTTGGTGCCGAGTGCCACGGTCCCGCCGGTTGCTCCGCCGCCCGCGAGGGCGCCAACGGCTTCGCTATTCGAAATATCCAAAACCGCGGCGGCGACGTTGGCAAAGCTCACAACACTGGCGTCGCCGATGGCTAAGCCACCTTGGGCGCGCAGCGTGCCGTTACTGATGGTGGTGGCGCCGGAGTAGGTATTCTCGCTGGCGCCCCCAAGAGTGAACGTCCCCGTGCCGATCTTGGCCAGGCCGCCGGAACCGGAGGTGTTCTGGAGCAGCCCGGAAAAGGTGGAAGAGGCGTCGCCGGCTCCCACGGTGAGGGTGCTGCCGTTCACGTTCACGGTTCCTTCGCCCGTCAAGAGGCCGACCGTCTGGTTGGCCCCGGAGAGGTAGGTGTTGGTCGATCCGGAGAGCACCGTGAGGGTCCCAACGTTACCGAGCGCGTTCGAGGCGGCGGAGGTCAAGGTGACGTTGCTCGTGAGGGTCAGATTGCCGCTGAAGGCGTTGTAGTTGGTCCCGCCGAGGGTGAGCGTGCCGGACGTGCGCTCCAGTTGGATGAGTCCGCGGTTCGCGTTGGTGCCACCACTGAGGGTAAGGTTGCCGCTTCCCGCCAAGGAGTTGAGAACTCGCAAGGGGTTTAGTCCTCCGCCAGCACGCGTCACCAGCACCAAGCTGTCCGCTTCGGCCACGATGCCACCGATCGAGGCACTGCCGAAATTAATGTCCAGTGACTGAAGAGCGCCGAAGCTATCGGCCCCTGTGCCGTTAAGGACGTAGTTCTGGTTCTGACGATAGGCCGCATTCCCGTAAGCGAGACGCGCGGTCGCGTTGTTGGAAACGAAGATCGTCTGGTCTCCGAGCCCGCTGCTGTTACCGCCAAAAATGTCATCTTTCTTGCCGAGAACCAAGATTCCCGACTGGACTTGCACGTTGCCGGTGACGGTGTTCGTTGCGCTGCCGCTGAAGGTGAGTGTTCCCGCGCCAGTCTTGGCCAACCCAGCCGTGCCCGCGAGCACCAGGGCCGTGTTGTTGCCGATGGTGGCGTTGATTCCATTGGTCACGTTGATCCGCGGCGCTGTGCCGTTGAGCGTGATCGCTTGGGCGCCTGAGAGGATGTAGCCGTTGGCGAGGAAACGGAGCTCGTTGGCGGCGACAGCAGCCCCGAGCGTGACCGTGCCGGCCGTTCCGCCGAAGATGGCAATGTTGTCGGTGCCCGACGCCGGCCAGAGCGAGGCACTCGCACCGGTCCACCAATTCGAGAGGGCAAGGTCCCAAGTGCCGGTTCCGCCAAGGGTCGAGGTTCCGTTCGTGGACCAAGAATAAGTCGTCTGCGCATGCACGAGTGCTGGGGAACACGCGATGGCGAGCGCGGCGGCGAGGACTACTTGAAAAATGCGTCTAGAACGCAGGAGGCGTGAGTGAGGGAGGGAGGTGTCAGGAGGGTGTGTTTTCATGGAGGGAGTTGGGCTTGGACTAGTTCAGGGTTGAAATATCGTTAAATCAAATAACGGTGGCATACGAAGATGCAAGCGAGGGAGGATGGGGGGACTGTGCGTGAGGGGATGCCAGTAATGCTCTATCGCCCCAAAGCCCGCAGATGTCCAAAGGAATCTTGCAGCTGAGGAACTCCAACACCATCGAGACATTGCTTTGTTGCAACGAAGCCAGACGCGGCGGGGCGGTTTCATTTCAAGGATTTGCATTCGCAAGCCTCCGCCGGTTCCACGAAAGCCGCCAGCGCGTAGATCAGCGCGGCGTTCCAATTAATGGCGATTTCATTGGTCCGGTAGTCCGCGGTCACGTCGAACCAATCCCGGGCCGTCGGCCACGGACCACCGACCAAATACCCCGGCCACGCGCCGCCGCGGCGGTCGTGCGGGTGACGCGGCGGATCAGCGCCGAGCCCGGTCACGTAGGAGCGCCCGTGGAAGTTCCTGCCGAACAAATGCGCCATTGCCTGCTCCGCGGACCGACGCCAGGCCGGGTCCGGCCGCAGGCGGTCGGCGAGATGCAAAAGATACGTTTGCCCGGCCACGCGACAATTGACTCCCCACTCGAAACACTCACGTGCGCCACCGAGCGGGCGCCCGTGTGCATGGCCTTCGACTTCCCGCACCGCCTCCCCCGCGCACTCAAAAAGCGATCGAGCCATCCGCTCCAACAGAACCCCGTCACGCTCCACCGCACGGCTCGCCTCGAGATACGCCCCGAGCGCGAGATCGCCCACATCGTGCCAGCACGGGCCGAGGCGATTGAACCCGCAGCCTCGCGCCCGCCTCTCAAAATCCTCAAGGAATTCCACCTCCCCCGTCGCTTCCCACATCTCGACCGCCGCCCACATACGGTGGGATGCATCCCCTGCCCCGTAACCGCCCGTGCGGAACGCGCTCTGGTCCGGCTCCACATGCTGCGGATGCGCCGCCAGACTCGCCCAACTCCTCCGCGCTGCCGCCAGACATCGCGCCGCGAAGTCGGTGTCATAGCCCCGGAAATGCCGCGATCCCAGAGCCATCATCGCGGTGAAGTCCGCCGTCGCCGTTGTTCCCCATGGACAAAAATAGCGCCGGTCTCGGTCGCCCTCCGGCACGTCGCGATAGTCGAAATTGACCGCCGTGAGCTTGTGCGACACCTGCCCATCTTCGAATTGCATCTTGAGCAACCAATCAAGTTCGTAGCGCACCTCATTGAGCAAGTCCGGCACCCCGTTTCCGCTCTCCGGCAAATCCAACACAAGGACGCCGATCCGCGCGCCGAAATGCTCCCACGCGCGGAACATCAGCCCGACCGTCACACCTGCATTGACCACGTATTTGTTGTAGTCCCCCGCATCGTGCCATCCGCCCGTCCCGTCCCGTCGTTCTCCCGGCTCGCCCGTGAAGTGGTCGAGGTAGCCATCGTCCAAATGACACGCACCGTGCGCGTAAACTTTCCCCCGCCACTCCCCGCGCACCGCGCATCCGCAGCGCCACAAATACATCCCCCGCGCCACCAAAACATAGGCGTCGTTCCACACCCCGGCGTCGATACGGAATGGCGCGCCGCACTCGCCGCCTGGCAACTCCAGCCGATACAGCCCCTCACGACACAGCTCGCTGAAATCCCCCACGGCCAACTCCTCGCCCGTATCCGTCGCCGGGGAAACGATCGCGCTCCCGAACTCCCCGCGCCACACCACCTCGCCCGATCCCTCCTCCACCACGCAAAAGCCTCCCCCGCACCGAGCCACCTCGGCAGGCACCGTCGCCCGCTTCACCGACTCCGGCGTGAACCCGTGCGTGTTCATCCGCACAACGGCCCCGACGCCGGACCCCGAAATTTCCGAATCTTCAGGAGGAAGGGCTTGCTCCAAGGTGATTTAACCTTAAGCTCTATCCATGTTTCCATCAAGCTGATTCCCCCGAGGAGTTCCGCCATGGTCCACCCTGCCCGCGTCTTGCTTTTACTGCCCGTCTTTTGCGTGTCCGCACTCGCTGCCGCCCACGAGGCCGCCAAATCCGCGCCCGCTCTTCCGCCGCCAAGGCCTTCGTCCTCACCGGCAACCGTCCCTTCACCCGCCTCTGCCACAGCAGCCGCCAAAACGGCGCGCGCATGATCGGCGCCAACCTCGAAATCCTCTCGCCCGAAGTCGCCATCGACCTCATGCGCCTCGCCCTCCTGAATCCTGAATCATGACCACCACACCGCTCCAATCAATCATCCCAAAGCTCCCCACCGGCATCCTCTACGGCGGCGACTACAACCCAGAGCAGTGGCCCGAGTCCGTCTGGATCGAAGACGCCGAGCTCATGCAGAAAGCCGGCGTCAACCTCGTCAGCCTCGCCATTTTTTCCTGGGCGAAACTCGAACCCGAACCCGGACGCTACGACCTAGACTGGCTCAACCGCGTCGTTGACCTCCTCTGGAAGCACGACGTATCGGTGTGCCTCGCCACCGCCACCGCAACCCCGCCTGCGTGGCTCTCACGCCGCCACCCCGAGAGCCTGCCTCTTGGCCTCGGCGGAGAGCGCTTCACCCACGGCTCACGCCAGCACTACTGCCCCAACAGCACCAACTACCGCGAGGCGTCCGCGCGGCTTGCCACGCAGCTCGCACAACGCTTCGGAAGCCACCCCGCCGTCGCCCTCTGGCACATCAACAATGAGATCGGCTGCCACATTAACGCCTGCTACTGCGACGTCTGCGCCGCCGCATTCCAATCCTGGCTGCGCGCCCGTTACGGGTCGTTCGACGTGCTTAACGACGCGTGGCACACCCCGTTCTGGGGCCAGACTTACAGCGAGTGGTCCGAGATCAGCCTCCCCGGGCGCACCCCCACCTTCTGCAACCCCGCGCAGTTGCTCGACCACCACCGCTTCGTCAACGACTCGATGCGAAGCATCGTGCAGAACGAAATCGCCGCCGTCCGCGCCGTCGTCCCCGACGCCAAGGTCACCACGAACGGGGTCTTCGTCATGAAGTCCACCAACTACCGCGATTGGTATCAGCTTTGCGACGTCGCCGCCCTCGACTGCTACCCCGACCCGCATGCGGGCCTGCCCGAGTGCCGCGCGGCCGCGCTGAACTACGACTTCTACCGCAGCTTCAAGCACGGCCTGCCGTTCATCCTCATGGAACAGGTCGCCTCGCAGGTCAATTGGCGTCTGAGCAACGTTCTCAAACGTCCCGGCCAGATGCGCGCCCTCAGCTACTCCGCCATGGCCCGCGGAGCCGACGGCATCATGTTCTTTCAATGGCGTCAGTCACGGGCCGGCGCGGAAAAATTCCACGGCGCCCTCGTCCCGCACACCGGACCCTACACCCGCGTCTTCCGCGAGCTGTGCCAGCTCGGACAGGAGCTCCGCAGCCTCTCACGTATCGCCGGGTCCCGCGTGCCCGCGCGCGTCGCCATTCTCGACTGCTGGGACAACCGCTGGGCTCTCGAGCTGCCGTCGAAACCTGCCGCCTTCGACTACATCAAGATCCTCTCCACCTTCCACACCGCCCTGTGGAACAACCACATCCCGACCGACATCGCCTCGCCCGACGATGATCTCACCGGCTATGACATCGTCATCGCCCCCGTCCTCTACCAACTCACCGTAGCCCGCGCCGACGCCCTCCGTAACTATGTCTCCCGCGGCGGCACTCTACTCGCCACCTATTTCACGGGCATCGCGGATGAAAACGAACACATCCACCTCGGCGGCTACCCCGCGCTGCTCAAAGACGTCCTCGGCCTCGTCGTCGAGGAATGGCAGCCGATCCCGCCCGACACGACCAACGGCCTCCGCCTCGTGGGCTCACCCTCCGACCAGCCCGCCGTCCCCTGCACGTTCTTCTCCGAAGTCGTCCACCTCCGCGGCGCGGAAGCCCTCGCAACTTTCACGGACGACTTTCTCGCCGACGCCCCCGCCATCACCCGCCACCGCTTCGGCCAAGGCGACGCCCTCTATCTCGCCACCCAACCCGACCAAGCCTTCCTCGACATCTGGCTGCGCGACCTACTCTCCGCCCACGGCATCCACGCCCCCGTCACCGCCGGGCCGTCCGTCGAGGTTTCGATCCGCCGCTCGGACGATGAGGAGTTTCTTTTTGTCATCAACCACGACCGCACGCCCTCTGCGGTCGCCTTTGGAACATGGGCCGGCGCCGGTGACCTGCTCGACGACAACCGTCCGGTCACAGCGCAGGAAAACCTCGCGCCCTTCGCCGTGCGCATCCTCCACCGCCCCGTCACGGCCTAAAGCTTCCGCCCGCCCCCATGCCAGCCACACCCGCCACTTCGACATGGGGCGACCTCGGCAACTGGCGCCCCAACATAGGTGACAGCTTCCGCTAGGAATTCGATCTGATGCCATGAAACCTTCGGCCCCCGACCTCCCGCCCCGCCCACCGCTTGTCATGGACATGGTCCATCACAACCCCGGCGAACCGCGCTATGACACGCGTTTCGACGACCCGCGCGTCCTCCGGGCTATGGGCTACAACGCCCGCTGCTTCCAGCTTTTCGACTCCCCCACCCTTGCCATCGACTGGGCGGACACCGACCCCGACATTTTCCCGCCCGGCAGCGAAGGCCGCGCGTGGGTCAATGCCAAGGCCGCCCTCCTCGACCGCGAAATGGCCGCCAACCACGCCGCCGGCCTCGCGTCCTACGCCATGGGCGACCTCGTGCTCCTCCCCAAAGCTCTCATCGAAAAATACGGCGCGCAGGACACCTTCGGCGACCCGCGTCATCCGCAGACGCAGGATTTCCTTCGCAGGCTCATCCACTGCACCTTCCGCCGCTTTCCCCTCCTCGACGGACTCGTCGTTCGCATCGGCGAAACCTACCTCCACGACGCACCCCACCACGCCGGCAAAATCCACAATCCCGCCGATCCCGAAGCCACCATCATCCCGCTCCTCTCGCTCCTCCGCGAAGAAATCTGCGTGCGACTCGGCAAGCACCTCGTCTTTCGCACGTGGAACAGCTTCGACCGCTCGCCGTCCGACTACACCAAAGTCGATGCCGCCGTGGAGCCGCACCCGCTGCTCCTCATCAGCATCAAGCACTGCGAAGAAGACTTCCACCGCACCAACCGTTTCTCGCGCTCGATCGGCCAGGGCCGCCACCCGCAGATCATTGAAATCCAGTGCGCCCGCGAATACGAGGGTAAGGGTGCCTACCCGAACTACCTCGGCCACGGCATCATCGAGGGACTCGAGGAACACCGCACGCCGTGCGACGACGAGGACAGCTCGTTCCGCTCGATCGGAGCCTTCGGCCGCCACAGCCCGCTCTACGCCGGCGTCTGGACATGGACCCGTGGCGGCGGCTGGGAAGGCCCCTACATCAAGGACGAACTCTGGCCGGACTTGAACGCCTGGATCTTCGCCCAGTGGGCCAATGTGCCGTTCTGGTCCGAAGAAACCCTTTTCCGACGCTACGTCGCCGAAAAACTCCGCCTCTCGGAAGCCGACGCCGAACGCTTCCGCCGCCTCTGCCTCCTCTCCGCCGATGCCGCCCTGCGCGGACGTTGCCCCGTCGCCCGCGAGCACACCACGTGGTGGACGCGAGACGAATACCTCAACGCCCCCGTCGTCAACGAAGGCACCACGCCGGCACGGCTCCGCAAACTCCTCGCCTGGCGCGACGAGTCGGTCGCTCTCTGGCAGGAAATCGTCGCACTCGCCGACACGATAGCGTTCCCCGACGCCGCCACCGGCGAGCACATCCGCGTCTCCTGCCGTTACGGGTTGCATCTTTACCGCATCCACCAAGCCGCATGGCACCTCTTCGTCCTCACACCCGCCGCCGGCCGCGCCGCCATCGACCGCTGGCTCGCCGCCCACGACGACGCGTGGCGCAGCTACCGAGCCCTGCCGACCACTAGCAAATTCTGCGCTACCCTCTACCAAGAGAAGGGCTCTCCGCACACCATCCACTGCCTCAACATCGAAGGAATCGACACCTTTATCGCCCGCTTCCGCAAAGCCACCCAACCATCAATCAACCCACGAGCCTCTGTCTGAGCACGATCCCGCTGCCCGCTTCAGCGCGGTGTGGGAGGACTATGCTATTCAACCTATCGCATCCCGCAGATTGCGCGGTAATTTATAGAGGTCGCCCTCGGCCCCATGGCCGCATCCGCTTGGAAGGATGCCGGCCCCGGCGTCCGCGCACCTCGCCACGGACCGAGGGGACACGGTCCCTCCATAAAACCACGCCGCCACGTTCGGACTCTTCATCCACCGGGAACCGGATTTCCTCCATGGCAATGAGCCGCACGCCAGTCAGACGCGGGACCGCACCGTGTTGCCTGCCACCCACGAAGCGCCGATGAGCGTTGCCTTGACGAACGACGGAACACCGAACTCCTGATGGTGGAGCATCCCCAAAAGCATATCCACCGCCGCAGCCCCGGTCTGGTCGTTGTGCTGGTCCATGCCCGCCCAGTCCGCGTGAGAGGCCCTGCGCTCAAGTTGGATCAAGCCGACGTTCTCGGGAATCCTCAAGCCCGCATCATTCACCAACTCGCGCACGAAGCTGTGCAACGTCAGAATGACGTCCGGCCGCGCTTTCCTGAGCCAGGTGCGAAACAACCCCGCGGATTATCGCCGGGGTGGACTTTGTAAACGTTCTGAAGGGTGACTTGTGCCATGCTGCTCGGGGTGCAGGGGAGGAAAAATTAAGTGCAGTGCGTGGCAATGCGGCTGATTGGTGCATGAGCCAGAGGCGGCAATCCAGGTGAGCAACCGGCAGGACGCGGAATCTGGCGGCGATGAGGTTCCAGTCGTTGGTTACAAGTGTTGTCATGATGTAGGTTTGATTTCTTTGATGGCTTGCAGGGTTGGTCCTAGGGTCAGAATTTCGCCGGGCTTGGTCGTGAATGTTGCGTCCTTGTCACCCAGCCGCACGGTGCATGGACCGCCGAGCGTCGAGGTGATTTCCGCTGCTGTGAGCCGCCCGCTTTTCCATGTGAGGTTGACAAAAAAACCGCCGCGCGCGCGGAGTCCGCGGATGTGACCGTCGGGCCAGGCCGACGGGAGCGCGGGCAGCAGATGCAGGAGGAAGCCCGATTCGCCGCCCGCGGCTGCGGACGGAACCCGGAGATGGCTTTGCAGCAGCATCTCAGCCACGCCGGCGGTGTAGCCGAAGTTTCCGTCGACTTGGAACGGTGGATGCGCGTCGAAGAGATTCGGGTAAAGCCCGCCTCGGTCGCCCGTGCCGACCGGCGTAAGGAGGTTGCTGAGGATTTTGAATGCATGGTCGCCGTCGAGGAACCTTGCCCAAAGGTTCATCTTCCATCCCATCGACCATCCGGTCGCCTCGTCGCCGCGGATGTTCAGCGAGGTGCGCGCGGCGTCGAAGAGCGCGGGGGTCTTCCACGTGATCTCGTCACCCGGATAAACGCCGTAAAGGTGGGAAACGTGGCGATGTTGAATCTCCGGATCAGCTTTATCCTCGAGCCATTCCTGCAATTGCCCGCGGCTGCCGATCATATTGGGCGCAATCTTCGATGCCATTTCCTCCAGTTTGCCGCCGAACACACGATCGTCTTCGAGGATACGCGACGCGTCGGCCGTGGCGTGGAACAACGACCGGATGATCTGGTGGTCCATTGCCGGACCCATGACAAGGCCGCCCTGCTCGGGTGAGTTCGACGGTCCGCTGATGAGATGGCCGGTGAGGGGATCATCGACCAGTGTGTGAGTGAAAAACTCGGCGGAGGATTTCAAAACCGGCCACGCGCGCTGGCGCAAAAAGTTTTTATCGCCCGTGAAGAGATAATGTTCCCACAGGTGCATGGCCAGCCACGCGCCGCCGGTCGGCCAGATGCCGTGGTTGGCGTGGTTGATGGGGGCCGTGCCGCGCCACAAGTCGAAGTTGTGGTGCAGCACCCACCCCGGCGCGTCGTAGTGCAGGTGCGCCGTTCGGCTGCCGGAGACCACGAGCTCATCGAGCGCGGCAAACAGCGGCTCCTGGCACTCCGCTAGGTTGGCCGGGAGCGCTGGCCAGTAGTTCATCTGCGTGTTGATGTTGCAGGTGTATTTGCTGTCCCACGGCGGATTCAGCTGGTCGTTCCAAATACCCTGCAGATTTGCCGGCTGCCCGCCAGGGCGGCTGCTGGCGACGAGCAGGTAGCGACCGAATTGGAAGGTCAGTGCGGCGAGTTGCGGGTCAGGAATTTGTCCGGCTTCGCGGATGCGCTGATCGGTGGGTGACTGCGCCTGCGCGGAGGTGCCCAAGTCCAGATCAACCCTACGGAACAGCGCCTGATGGTCTTTCAGATGGCGCTGGCGCAGGTCGGAAAAGTTCACTCCTGAGACCTTTTGCAGCTGCGCGCCCGCTTCCGTGGCCGGGTCGTTGGTGAGTTCGGCGAAGTTTTTGAAATTCGTCGCCGCGACCAATCGAATCATCACCGCGCTTGCGCTCTGCACGCGCAGGCCGCCGGGCTCTACGGTGAGCGTGCCGCCTTCGGTGTCGATATGCGCCATGGCCTGGAATTTCACACCATCAGGTTCGACTTCGCCGGTGAGAACAAGCGTGTTGCCGCCCTCCGTTGTGGTTGCCGAGACGATGTGTGGAGATGTCAGGCGGACCAACGAATCAAGACTGCCCGGACGGTCACACGTGAGGCGGACGAGAAGTGCACGGTCAGGGTAGGAGGCGAAGACTTCGCGGCGGTAGGTGATGCCGTCGATGGTGAATTCCGTGGTCACAATCCCGGTGTCGAGGTCGAGCCAGCGGCGGTAGCCGCTTACGGATGCCGTCGGTGCGGACTCGATCCAGAGATCGGCCATGGGTTGGTATTTCTTCTGCCACAACGGCTCGCTCATGAATGACTTGTTGGCGAGGTTCTCGGCTTCCTTCTGCTTCGCCAGCCAAGCCTTGTTCAGGTCTTGTCCTTCGCTCCGGAGTTTCTCCCCCTCCGCGGATTGCCCCTGCTTTTCCAGGGCCTGCGCTTGGGCGGTTTTGCCCAACCCGTCTATTTCGAATTTACGACCCTCTTGGAGAAGAGCTCGGATCTGCGGTAACACCGTGGCCGCACCCTCCCGGGCGTAGCTGCGGGGACGGCCGGTCCAGACGGTGTGCTCGTTGATCTGTATGCGCTCCTCGGTGATGCCGCCGAAGTCCATTGCTCCGACGAAGCCGTTTCCGACAGGAAGAGCCTCATTCCATACGGCAGCGGGCTGGCGATACCAAAGAATCCACGATCCGTCCGGGCGCGGCGCCTCGTTTTTGAATTGTCCGGCAAACACGGGCACTGCGGGCGGCCCGACGCGGTGTAACGGGATCTGACCGACCGCAGGCTGAATCACGTTTCCACTATCCGCGGAGAACGTCCATTCGGCGAGCACCCCGTCGGGTGCCTCGGCGTCCGGCGTTGCGGCGCGGGTGGCGATCTCGTCCGGAGTCAAAGCCCGGCTATAAACGGCAGCACGTCGGATCGCGCCTCTGAATTTGTTTCCGCCCGAGGGATCCGATCCGACCATGAGAGGCACATCCGCCACGCTGATTGCGCTCACCACGCCTTCGCGGGATGCCACCTCGCGTCCGTCGACAAAAAGGCGCATTCTCCCTTCGCTCCGGTTGAGCGTTCCGGCCACATGCGTCCAGCGGTCGGATGGAAGTTGCGCGTCGAATTTGCAACTGCCCGCCTGAGTGGTCAGGCGAAGGGAATTTCCGGGATACGTATCGAGCATGTAGCCCGTCTGGGTGTTCGGCATGGACTTGTCGAGGATGCGGCCGCCTGCTTCGTCCATCCGCGCGGGCTTGATCCACGCTTCGAGCGTGACTTCATCTGTGAGGTCCAAAGCGGCAAAACCTGCCGCGGCATAAGTGCCCGAGTTGCGGTCGAAATTGCGTCCGTCCTCCGCGGCGGAGAGCGTGCTGGTCATCAGTGTCGCACACATCACGACAACCAATGCCCAATCATGGTGGAATCCGATCAGTCTGGTGGCCATAGGGGAATGGCAGTGTGCCGGTCCTGCACTCGATGAGCGTCACTCTTTCGGGGGTGATGCTGCGGAAAAGGCGATTACTGGCCTCCGACTTTAATCCGCACAAATGTGCGGCCCAACGGGGCGTTGGAGACGGGGATGGCAACTTGAATGTTGTCGGGTGCGCCGGCGGATGGGCACCTTCCATGCTCCCGAGCGTATCGCCCGGGAGGGGCAGGCCGTTCTGATCGATGAAAGCGCAGCCCAGTCCCGAACCCGGCATGAGCATGAGGACAGAGCTTTTGCTGTTGTGGCGGGCGAGTCGCGCCTCGGCTACCCCGCCGAACTGACCGTCATTGCCCATGACCAGCCGCATGGGACGTCCTGCGGCGCGAGCCAGGGCACGGCTGAAATCCTCATGAACGTCCCAGCCAATGAAGGCGGCGGGCGGATTGGCGGACCGATCCAGCACGCCGTATCGCTGGTGGGGGCCGGGCATCGCCAAGCCAACGCCGTTGACTTGGGTCCACATAAGTTGGTGCTCCAGCAGGAAGAGGTTGATCGCTTCAATCCAGCCCGAAATCACCGCCTCCTTGCCGTCTTGTGCGTTGGTCGGACGTTGGAAAACCTTTGTCGACACCGGTTCCTCGTTTTCCCACACCGCATTAATTTTCGAGGTCGTGACTCCGCTGTCCGTGCCGGCGAAAACGTTTTGCATGGTGTCTATCTTCGGGTATCCGGCCAGCAATTCCAAGCGAGCGTCTTGGTCCAAAACCAGCCTCGGAGTTGGCATGGCGTTTCCCATCACCTGACTTGTGCGGCCGGTGCCCAGGAAGGTCCTATCAGGGTAGCCAAAGGAAACGGCGGCGGCCCCCGCTCGCCACGGTGCAGCATGCCAACGAGCATGTCCACGGCCGCTTGGCCCGCCAGATCATTGTGCTGGTTCATGCCGGGGCACTCCGGCTTGTTCTCGCGCCATTCGTATTGAATAAGCGAAACGTCCTCCGGAACCGCGAGCCCCGCCTTCTCAATCCAGTCCCTCACCTCGTTGTAGAGCGTGAAGATCGCGTCAGGCCTTTCCGCCATCAGCCAATTCTGAAAAATCCGGCGGTCTCCGCGCGCGCTAGCTACCTCGAAAAACGGCTTGAGCCGCCGATGCGCTGGCACCATCTGCTGCGCCGTCCGGTAGCCGGCGCTGAATCGATAATCCACCAAGGCGTCAATCTCCCGATCCAACACCAGCCCGGGCCGCTTGTATCCCAGCTCAAGGACCTTCTCGAAAGCACGCAGCGCCACCATGTGATGGTCCACACAGGCGAAGGAAAGCGCGGGATCACGTGTTCGCACGCCCGTAACCACGAAAGGGAACGCCTCGACGAGGGGAAGAAACGTCTCCGGAACACGGTTTTCTTTCATCAGGCCAACGATGATTCCCCCGGTAATCCCGCGAGCATTAAATATCTGCACCAGCCGACGCGCCGAAACCGTCGGATCATGCATCCAAAAATCATCCAACCTGTATCCCAGTTCGTCTGCACGACGCCGGCAGCCTTTGACGTAGAGCGGAATGGTCGGGTGGTCGGTGAAGGCCTGCGGATCGCTGTGAGCGTTGATCAAAGCCAGAGTGGACTGGAATCGCCGGTTGCCGCCCGCGTGCAAGCGGGCCATCAACTCACCAACCACGGGATTGCGCCGGTAGCCCATGCGTGAGGCAATCCGGGCGATTCGCGCCCTCGTGGCTGGCGGGATCTGCGGATCGGCACGCAACGCGAGCGAAACGGTGTTTTTGGACACACCCGCCCGGCGGGCCACGTCGCTCATGGAGACGGGCTTCATCAGGTTACATTACTGTCCAGTGACTTCCCCTTTTACAAGTGCGGGCCGGAGCATTTATTTGGGACGATGCAATGTTCGCTCGGAATTGATTACGGGACCAACTCGGTGCGGGCGTTGGTGGTGCGGTGTTCGGACGGGCGTGAGCTCGGCTCCTGGGTGGTTGGTTATCCCTCCGGGCAAGAGGGCGTGCTGCTCGACGGTAAGGACCATCACCTCGCGCGGCAGCACCCGGGAGATTACGTAGTGGGCCTGGACAAAAGTGTGCGTGGTGCCTTGGTCGCAGCGGCCAAGATCAGAGGATTCAAGGCGAAGAATATTGTCGGAATCGGCGTGGACACCACGGGATCAAGCCCGATTCCGGTGGACGCAGCGAACCAGCCGCTTGGCCTGCTCCCCAAGTGGCGCAGAAATTTGAACGCCCAGTGCTGGCTGTGGAAAGACCACACGAGCTGGAAGGAGGCAGCCCGCATCACAGAACTCGCAGCGAAGCGCCGGCCGCAGTTTATCGCCAAGTGCGGCAACACCTACTCGTCGGAGTGGTTTTGGAGCAAAATCTGGCACTGCCTGAAGGTTGACCCTGCGGTTTTTCAGGCGGCCTTCTCGTGGGTAGAGCTGGCTGACTGGGTTCCATCGCTTCTTGCTGGGGTTGATGATCCTCGGAGGATCCAGCGGGGCATCTGCGCAGCGGGGCACAAGGCGCTCTACAGCGATGAGTGGGACGGCCTCCCCGACAAAAAGTTCCTCGCCATGCTGGACCCGCAACTCGCGCGCCTTCGCGACCGCCTCTACGAGACAGCTCACGACGCCAACACGCCGGCAGGCACCCTTTGCCCGGCGTGGGCGACACGCCTCGGACTCCCCGCGGGCATACCCATCGCGATCGGCGAGATGGATGTCCATTACGGGGCAATTGGCAGCGGCATTGCTGAGGGGACGCTGGTCAAAGTCATCGGAACATCGACCTGCGACTGCGCGGTTGTTCCGGCCACGAAAACCATTGCGGACATACCCGGCATCTGCGGCATTGTCCCCGGCGCCATCCTTCCCGGCTTCTACGGCATCGAGGCGGGGCAATCCGCGGTCGGTGACATTTTCAAATGGTGGATCGAGACAGTGTGCGGCGGCGATGCCTCGACTTATGGAAAACTGGAAAAAGAGGCGGCCCGCCTCGCCCCCGGGCAAAGCGGCCTTCTGGCGCTCGACTGGAACAACGGCAACCGCACGATCTTGGTGGACCCGATGCTCTCGGGACTCCTGCTTGGGAGCACGCTGCACACGAAACCATCGGACATCTACCGGGCCCTCATTGAAGCCACAGCCTTCGGCGCCCGCGCCATCATTGAACGGATAGAGGAGTTCGGGGTTCCGGTGAAGCGTGTTGTCTGTGCCGGGGGCATCGCGGAGAAAAGTCCGCTGCTCATGCAAATCTATGCGGATGTCACCGGACGGACCATGCTGGTTGCCGGATCGAGCCAGGCCTGCGCCCTGGGATCAGCCATTGCCGCTGCGGTGGTTGCGGGCGTCTTTCAGGACTTTCCCTCGGCCCGGAAGGCCATGACTTCGCTCAAGCCAGTCCGATACAAACCCCAACCGAAAGCCCGAAGAACCTACGACCAACTCTACCGACTCTATCGGGACCTCCACGACGCCTTTGGTGGCGTGAACCATTCCGCCGACCTCTCCCGCACCATGAAGGACCTTCTCAACATCAAACACTCCGCCGCACAATGAAAACTCCCGAAATCTGGTTCCTGACCGGCAGTCAGCATCTCTACGGCCCCGAGGCCCTCGATCAAGTTGCGGCCAACTCAAGAACCATCGCCAGCGAACTGAGCCTCCCCGCCAAGCTGGTGTTTAAGCCGATCCTGACGACACCGGAAGCGATTCGTCAGACCATACTCGAAGCGAACTCCGACCCGTTCTGCGCGGGGCTGATTCTTTGGATGCACACCTTCTCGCCTTCGAAGATGTGGATCGGCGGCCTCTCCGCCCTGCGCAAGCCCTTCCTCCATCTGCACACGCAGTTCAATCGAGACCTGCCGTGGGATTCCATCGACATGGATTTCATGAATCTGAACCAGTCGGCTCACGGGGACCGGGAAGCCGGATTCATTCATTCACGCATGCGCCTCTCACGTAAAGTTGTTGTAGGTCACTGGCAGGATCCCGAGGTCGTGGCGAGAATCACCGCATGGACCCGCGCAGCGCGGGCTTGGCACGACTGGCAGGGATCAAAGTTTGTCCGCTTCGGCGACAACATGCGCCAGGTCGCCGTCACCGAAGGCGACAAAGTTTCTGCGGAAATGAAGTTCGGTTTTTCCGTCAACGGACACGGCGTTGGCGATCTCGCGGATGTCCTCCAGGATGTTTCCGACCACGCGATCACCGCATTGGTTGCGGAATACGCCGATACCTACTCGCTCGCGCCCGCACTGGCCAAAAACGGCAACCGCCACGAGTCGCTCCGCGAAGCCGCCCGCATCGAACTGGCCCTGCGCAGCTTCCTCGAGAGCGGCGGCCTCTCCGGATTCACGACCACCTTTGAGGATCTCCATGGGCTGCGCCAGTTGCCCGGCTTGGCGGTGCAAAGACTGATGGCTGATGGCTACGGATTCGGCGCGGAGGGCGATTGGAAGACAGCAGCCCTACTCCGCGCCATGAAAGTCATGGCCTCCGATCTCGGGGGCAAGACATCGTTCATGGAGGACTACACCTACCACCTCGAACCGGGCAACCACCTGGTGCTCGGGGCGCACATGCTGGAAATCT
The DNA here is from genome assembly GCA_041736875.1 of Chthoniobacterales bacterium. Classification (GTDB taxonomy): domain Bacteria; phylum Verrucomicrobiota; class Verrucomicrobiia; order Chthoniobacterales; family JACTMZ01; genus JACTMZ01. The sequence goes on from JBGSSV010000070.1 coordinate 16,187, forward strand.
GTCCCTCGATCGCCGCGGGCAAGCCTTCCTGCGAGATTCATCCGCTAGGCATCGGAGGCAAGGAGGATCCCGTTCGGTTGGTCTTCGATGCCCCCGCTGGTCCCGCTCTCAATGCAACGTTGGTGGACCTGGGCAATCGCTTTCGCCTCCTCGTCAACGAGGTGGATGCGATCAATCCACCTCATCCCCTGCCCCGCCTGCCGGTGGCCCGGGCGGTGTGGCAATGCCGCCCCGATTTCCGCACCGCCTGCGCCGCGTGGATTCATGCTGGAGGCGCTCACCACACCGGGTTTAGCTACACCGTGACTCGCGAACACCTCGAGGACTTTGCCGCCATGGCCGGGATCGAGTTTCTGGTCATCGACGGCGAAACCCGCCTTGACGACTTTCGCAAGGAACTCCGCTTCAACGAGGTCTATCACCATCTGTCCGGAGGATTCGCCGCGTGAGCCGCTATGACGCGATCCGCGAGGAATGCTGTGCGGCCAACACGGCGCTGCCTGCCACCGGTCTGGTCGACCTGACCTTCGGCAATGTCAGCGTTTGCGACCGCGATCTGGGCGTCTTCGCCATTAAGCCAAGCGGTGTGGCCTATGCCGCCCTCAATCCAGACCACATGGTGATCGTGGATTTCGAGGGACGGACGGTCGAGGGTGAGCTGCATCCGTCTTCCGACACACCAACGCACGCGCTTCTCCTGAAGAGTTTCGAGCAGGTGCGTTCTGTCGTTCACACCCACTCACGATTTGCGGTCTCCTTCGCTCAGGCCTGTCGCTGCATTCCAGCTCTGGGAACTACGCATGCAGACTACTTCTGCGGCCCTGTCCCGGTAACGCGCGCGCTCACGGAGGCTGAGATCACCGGGGAGTACGAAGTGGAGACAGGTCGCGCCATTGTCGAATGCCTCGAGGGCAGCGACCCGCTCGCAGTGCCTGCCGTTCTGGTGCGTCATCACGGTCCGTTCGTCTGGGGTAGCGGCGGAGACAAGGCCGTGGAGACAGCTGTGGCGCTGGAGGCGGTGGCGCAGATGGCGTGGCAGACCCTGCTCCTTGAGCCCTCCGCCGCCTCTCTCCCTGTTGCCTTGCGCAACAGGCACTATTTCCGGAAGCACGGCGACGGGGCGTATTACGGCCAAGCCAGTTAAAGTCAGAGAGGGAACAAGCTACGGCCATGGCAGAATCTTCCCGATGGAATCACCAAATAAACAGATAAAGAATTTATCCAAGGAATTTCTCCTGGGTGGAATGGTTGCGCGGTATGTGTGGAGCCGCAATTCTAATGCGATAGGCCTTGTATTGCTGCCTACGTCCCTGCGCAATGCCGATGTTTCCAGACGTGAGCATGTTCGCGGGGTGGAGGTCGATGCCTATGCGGACGCGCTCGGCCAGCTGCTTCCAGCATGGAGTGTGGACTCTCTCGTTCAGGTGAAGACTGCCGTCAGTGCCTAGAGCACAACACACACCCCAGAAACCATGACCAACACATCAGATCCCATGCCACAACCCGCAACCTCCCCGCTCAACGTCGTGGTCTGGGGCGAATACCGCCACGAGAAAAAGAATCCGAAGGTGGCCGCGCTCTATCCGCGGGGCATGCATGAAACGATTGCGGATTTTCTCCGCCGCGATCCCATATTGGAAGTAACCACGGCCTGGCTCGACCAGCCGGAGCATGGCCTCGCCGAGACGCGGCTCGAGACCAACGATGTCCTCGTCTGGTGGGGCCACATGGCCCACGGCGAGGTTGACGACGAAGTTGCCGCCCGCGTGCAGCGCCGCGTGCTTGAGGGCATGGGGCTTATCGTGCTCCACTCCGGCCATTACGCGAAAATTTTCAAGCGCCTGATGGGCACCACATGCTCACTCAAATGGCGCGAGTCGACCGACAAGGAGAGGATATGGAATGTCGCCCCGCACCACCCGATCACGGCCGGACTGGGCGAGTATTTCGAGTTGCCGTCCGAAGAGATGTATGGCGAGCCCTTTGGCATTCCGACTCCGGACGAACTCCTCTTTATCTCCTGGTTCACCGGCGGGGAGGTCTTCCGCAGCGGGGCGACCTGGCAGCGCGGGAGCGGACGCGTGTTCTATTTCCGGCCGGGACACGAAACGTATCCTACCTACCACGACATGAACGTGCAGCGCGTCATCACCAACGCGGTTCATTGGGCACGACCGACGGTTTGCCTTCCGGACGAGTGCCTGAACTCGCCACCGCTCGAGCCTCTGCCCACTGACCCGGAGCAAGGGGAGAGACCAACCGAGGGGTTCCGCTGATGCCAAAGCTCGTTCGAGTGGCCATCGTTGGCACCGGCGGAATGGGAGCCCGCCATGCGCAGGAATTCTCCCGGATCCCTGGCGTCAGAATCGCGGCGGTGTGTGATGTGGACGAAACGCGCGCACGCGAGTTCGCCGCCCGTCATGCACCCGAAGCGGCGGTCTTCACCGATGCAGCCCAAATGCTCCGCGAAGCTTCCATTGATGCGGTTTCCATCGTGACGCCGGATAATCTTCACGCCCCGCTCTCACTCCTAGCCTTCGCCGCGGGCCGGCACGTGCTTTGCGAGAAGCCGTTGGCGACCAATCACGCCGACGCCCGGCGCATGGTCGCAGCCGCGAAGAAGGCCGGAGTGATCAACATGGTCAACTTCAGCTACCGCAATGCTCCCGCGCTGCAAAAAGCGGCGCAGCTTGTCCGGGCCGGCCGGCTCGGTGAGACTGTGCACGTCGAGGCCAGCTACTTGCAAAGCTGGCTGACCTCGAAAGTGTGGGGCGACTGGAAAACGAACCCGACATGGCTGTGGCGGCTTTCGAGCAAACATGGCAGCCGCGGCGTGCTTGGGGACATCGGGGTGCACATCCTCGATTTCGCCTCATTCCCGGTCGGCCCGATCCGGTCGGTCCAGGCGCGGCTGAAAACTTTCCACCAATTCAAAGGCCGCCGCCGCGGGGAGTATCCGCTCGATGCCAATGATTCCGCCCTGATGCAGGTCGAGTTTTCCAACGGGGCTCTCGGGGTCATCCACACAACCCGCTGGGCCACCGGGCATGCCAACTCGCTTGCACTGGCAATCCACGGCACCAAAGGCGCGCTCCGCATCGATCTGGATCGCAGCATGGACGAGCTCCAAGTGTGCCTTGGCCCGGACATTCATCATCCCAAGTGGAAAACCGTGATGGCCCAACCCAGCCCGAGCATCTACCAGCGGTTCATTGCGGCCATCCGATCCGGCAAGGCGGGTGATCCCGACTTCGCGCGTGGGGCAGAAATTCAGAAAGTGCTGGACCGGTGCTTTGACTCCGATCGCGCGGGACGAGCCAGGCGGGTGTGAGCCCGCCAAGCCTCATGGCCTGTTGGCTGCGCATGGGTGCGTCAGCCTTCCGCGAGGACAGAACGCTTCGCCCAATCGCCACAAGGCGTGCCTTTGTCACCACCAAGAAAAAAGCCCCGGAAATCGGGGCTGGTGAATCCAACTTAAGATGTTGGTGGAGAGTTGGTTGCGGGGGCGGGATTTGAACCCGCGACCTTCAGGTTATGAGCGTGACGGGCAGTGCAGGCCAAGGTGCGTGACAGGAGAACCCAAGCCTTATCCGTTCCAGAGGAAGAACCTCCGGAGGGATTAGAGTCGTCGGCTCATGAGGTCGGATTCCTCTGGATAAAGACCTAGATAGATGTGAACATGTGCCTTGGTTCTTATCCAAGGCATCCCGTGAACGAATCCATCCAACGAGCGAAAGCGCTGTTCAAAGCGCACGGTGGCATCATGCGCACGCGTGACACGATCAAGGGGGGCGTGCATCCCCGAACGCTTTATGCAATGAGGGACAGAGGGCTCGTGGAACAAGTCGACCGCGGGGTTTTTCGCCTGGCAGGGCTCCC